>JBPPMC010000180.1:0-4994 GCA_051305835.1 Sphingobium sp. | reverse complement strand
GCACGGGGGCCGGGGCCGCCGGGGCGGGTGCTGGCGGAACCTTGTCGTCGGCCGCGCGGAGGGAACCCCCGAACAGGCCGACAACCGCCGTCAGCGTACACGCCTTGAACCAACGCATGCTCATAGGAACTCCCATCCGGGGTGAGGCACGCGGCGGAACCGGGGGCGGCTTCCCATTGCCGCACCCACCGAACCCCCGCCGTGCTTGCCGGAAGTTATGCGCGACGAACGGGTAGCTTGCGGGGTGGAGGGGGAAGGGAACGCGGGAAAAACCGGTGTGCCGCGCCCGGCCGCGCCGCTTCGCACGGTGCGCGCGGTACGCCCTGCCGGGGCGCGTAGGCGAACCCTGCGGGCCAAGCCCGGCGGGATCGCGGGGAAAGACGCGACGCTGTAAAATCGCGTGAGAATGACTGAAGTTCGGAGGGCTTCCATGTCCGAAATCGCGATCCGCCTGGCCGTCGAAGCCGATCTACCGGCGATCGTCGCCATCTACAACGAATCGATCCCCGGCGGATGGTCCACGGCCGACACCAAACCAATCACGGTCGCGGATCGGTTGGAGTGGTTCCGCAAGTTCGATCCCGCCCGCCGGCCGATCTGGGTCGCCGAGGATGCGGGCACCGTCGTCGGCACGGTCTACCTTTCGTCCTTCTACCACGACCGCCCGGCGTATTCCGCCACCGCCGAGGTGAGCGTGTACGTGGCGCTCTCGCACCGGAAGATGGGATTGGGAATGCGATTGAAGCGGTTCGCCATCGAACAATGCCCGAAGCTGGGCGTCACGACCCTGATGAGCTTCTACTTCGAGCACAACCAAGCGACGGCGCGGATCAACGAGCAACTCGGCTTCGTTACCATGGGCCACCTGACGGAGATTGCGGATGTCGGCGGTGTCAAACGTGGGCTGATCATTGCGGGGCTGCGGATTCCGGAAGCCTGCTCCTAAGTCTCCTCTTCCACGACAGCTTCTTCCTCCTCCTCCGGCACCTCGACGCCCATGCCGCCGCTCTTGCGGGCCTCGGCATCCATGGCGCGCGTCACCGGCGACATCGCCTTGCGCATCAGTTCCCGCATCGGCTCCAGCGCCGGCGCGATGCCAGTGAACAGCTCGAACTGCTTCGCCGCCTGCCGCACGAACATGTCCAGCCCGGTGATGACGCCGCAGCCGCGCGCCTCGGCGTCCCGGATCAGCAGCGTGTGTTCCGGCGTGTACACCGTGTCGAACACCGTGACGCCCGGCTTCAGGAAGCCCGCGTGGATCGGCGATTCGTTCACGTTCGGGTGCATCCCCACCGGCGTGCAATTCACGATCAGATCGAGATGGTTCGGGCTGTGCCGGGCGTTCCACGGCGTGACCTTGCAGCCGATCTCCGCGGCCAGCTTCTCCGCCTTCTCCTGCGTCCGCGCCGTGACCGTGACGTGAGTGCCGACCTTGTGCAGGGCATGGGCGATGGAGCGCGCCGCGCCGCCGGCCCCGAGGATCAGGCAGAACAACTGGCTGAACTCCGGCGCGGCCGTGCCTTCCTGCGCCGCCTTCGCATCGAGGTGCGAGCGGATCGATTCAATGGCCGCCGGGGCATCGGTGTTCACCGCCAGGAAGCCCCCCTGCTTTCGCACAAGCAGCGTGTTCGCGCTCAGCGATTCGCGCACAGCCGGGTCGTGCTCCGTCGCCACCGTGACGGCGATCTCCTTGTGCGGGATCGTCACGCTGGCCCCGGCCAGCGGCACCGCCGCCATCGCCTTCACCTGCTCCGGCAGCTCCCCCTTGTACACCCGCAGCGGCAGGTAGATCGCATCCACCCGGTGCCGGCGGAACAGGTGGTTGTGCAGGATCGGGCTGAAACTGTGGGCGACAGGATCGCCGAAGAGGCCGTACACCTCCGTCTCCGGCCCGATAGAGTTCACCGGATAGGTGGTGCGGAACTCGTCCAGCACCGGCTGGCCCGGGGCGAGGCTGCGCTCCGGGTTGAACGCCGCGTAGATCCACGGCGCGCCGAACTTCACCGCCGTGAAGCGCGTGAACAGCCCTAGGTCGCCCATGCCGAAGATCAGCGCCGGCTTGCCGCCGGACGCCGCGCGCTTCTGCAGTTCCACGATCCGCTTGCAATCGTCGGCGTTGCGGGCGAGCACGGCCATCTTCACCACGTCCGCGTCCTGCGCCGCCATGCGGTCGTAGATCGCATCCAGGTCCGTCGGCGTTTCGATAACGTTGTGGTAGCTCACGACGCGCTGGATCTTGCCGAAGCGGCGGATGCTGTCCGCGACATCCGTTTCCAGATCGACCCACTCGAACAGGCCGCTCACGATCGCCTGCCGCAGCATCGTCTGGCGGTCGGTTTCGCTGCCGGGGAAGCGGCCGCCATCCTCCGGACGGCGGAACGTCGCCATCCACGGGCACGCCTTGAACGGTTGGAGCCGCTTGTAATCGACGGCCTTCTGCAGGAAGTCGAGCCGGACCTCGACGAACCGCGCCCCGCGCGTGACCGCCTCGCGCAGCTCGACCTGCAGCATCTTGTGCCGGGTGCGCGCCACGACGGCGCAAACGCGGGACGGGGCGGTCATGGGCGAAATCCACGGGAAAGGGCGACGGAGTTAGAGTACCGCGCCGCCGGGGCCGTTGAAGGGGAGGAACGCGGAAAGCCTGCGTTTTCAGTGTGCGCACGCGACACACCCACCCGATTCGGGTGGGGTGCGCAGACCGGGAAACCGGTCAAGTCGCTTTCGCCGGATTTCCGCTACGAACCTTGACCCGCCGCGCCGTTCCGCCGAAACTGGCCTCCATGAACTCTCTTTCCCACATGTTCAATGCAGGGACATGGGTGGCGCTTACTACATGCCGTCGGTGTCGAGTTCGGAAAGGGCCTCGTGAGGCCGGACTGCGTTCGCACCCTCGTTCCCATGATCCGAATGGGAATGTTCCTCAGCCGCTAAAGAGTCATCGTACTTCTGTACCATCGAAACGAGGGCAGAATAAATTATGAAAGCTAAAGGACTCTCCAACAACTATCTTGGGAAAAGGCTATTGACATTCGCGACGTTTCCTGTTCGAGTAGGCGAGATTCTGACCGTGGAGGGCAACGAAATGCAGAAACAACTGCTGGGATCGATTCTATTTATCTTCTGCGCAAGCAACTGCTTGTTTTGCGAGGAAAAGCGGCCCAACTTGCCTTGGCACCTTGCTGATATATATACTTCTTTGAATGAGGATAAAGAGATAAACACGCTGGAAATCGATGTCATTTTTTCCCGAGATCGACAAAGCTTCCGATGTCAACTATTTTCTGGCGCCCTTGTCACCAACGATCAACGGAGTCCAGTGCTATGCAGGGATCATCACGCAACCGACTGAGTCGCTCGCACAACGGCAATTGGTGACCGTCAAGACAGATTGCCTCAGATTCACCCGCTTCTCGTACATGGAGGATTCCGCTCATCCATCTGAGGGTTCTTTTACTTACAGTTCAGACCACGAAGGCAATCACACTTGGGTACAGCGACCACTTGTTCTCATGAAAGGCAAATACACTTTTTGTCTTTCCTCAAAGCCGGCTGCCGGAAACAGAACGCGAATTTCCTGCGAATGCACCGATCCTGAAGGGAAAAAACACTCCGTAGGAGCGTTGGACTTTAAAGGCGAAAAAGCCGTAGTGTATAAACACTTTGTGACTTTCTACGAAATCGTTGCCAGAAAGAGCGATAACGTTCAAAAAGTGCCTGAAGAAGAGTTGCCAAAACTCATCCTTCCCGAAACTGAGTTTAAGCTGTCAGCATTCCGAATTAATGGCAAAGTGGTCGAACCAAAATCAATCGATACTTATTATGACGTTTCAAACCCTCAAAACGCACAAGTTGACTTTAAGGCAAGCAATGACATGACGCTGACGATTCTCTCGTCAAAAAAGTCTATCAAGCGGGGCGATTTGCCAATCGCGGAAAGTGCTGTAGGCTCTGGAAGAAAGTTTTATATGGAAGGGCATATGAAGAGGTGATAGAAGAATGTCATGGCATCCTATGTTGGTACCACAAGCCTCTTTCCCGATACCAACACATCCACAGCCAACCAAGGCAAACCCATGGGCGCCATCATCGCTTTCGCGATCATCGCAAACTACCAACCCGTTTGGGAGCACGGAGCCAAGGGGGGCATCCGATGCGATCCGCAAAAGTTTTAAGGACTACAAACGGTGCGAGAATTGCTTTCACATATGGTCTCAGCGCATCACGAGAGAAATTTTGGCCATGCCTCGTATCCTGAATCCACAACAGAGAGCGATGGGCATTGAACTCCAAGCCGAATTCAATGTTTACCTCGACCAACACAGATACTTCCAAGAGCTGCCTGTTCCAATGAAATAAGCCTTAGCATTATATGCTTCCCATCGATGACGAATGCCGGAGGAAGCTGCTGCGGACCTCCCCCTGGAAGCAGATTGTGGTCTGGTTCGAGGACAAGGCCCACTTCGGCCGGTAGGATCGTCAAAAATGTCTTGGAGTCCTGAAGGGACGACGGAAAACTCCGTCGTCCCTTCAGGACTCCAAGAGATAAGAATGATCGCCGTTGTTCCGGGGGTTCCGCTCGCGATGCTTCGCATCGCTTCGCTCCACCCCCGGCTACACGCCGTCGCCCCTTGCGGGGCTTCAATCAAATCCGCACTGCGCTTCAATCGAATCCGCACTGGGCTTCAATCAAATCCGCATCGACATCGACATCCGACTGGATCATCGCGCGGGCATCGACCCATGCCACCGTTTGGCTCTGTCCGGAACGGACGTCCTCGATGCGCTGGCGGATTTCCTCGCCCCACGCGGATTCGCCATCCGCATCTGCACCATCGTCCAGGCTTTCCAATAGCTTGGCCGCGACTTCGCCACGGTCCGCGATGGGAAGGCGGAGCGCTTCGTCCAGCAGGGATTGGGCAGTCTGCACCACGAAGCTCTCCATCGGAGGATGGTTTATCATACTTACGGGTAGGCAGTTGAGCCCCCCCACCCGG
>JBPPMC010000127.1:0-2875 GCA_051305835.1 Sphingobium sp. | reverse complement strand
ACCAGGCATCATCACGCGCAAAGGCGGGTGTCGCCAATGCCGTGGTAGCGAGCGCTGCTGCGAGGGCAAGCTTCCGCATAGTATTCCCCTTTCAAATTGGTCACGAAGGACTGCGGAAACCGTCTACTCGGACGAAAGTTTCATGGCAAGTGCGCAAATGCCGGAACTGTTGCTAATATGCCGCACTCGCGCCCCTTTGCGACGCCTCCAATATTGTTGATTATCCTACGTTTATTGACCTATCACACCCTTTCACTTTTTTTGTTAGCTTCGCGCAACGGTGCTCCAAAGCCTCGCTTTTGATCATGCCGCAGCGATCATGCCGTGCAACTGCAGCATTGCGAGAATCGCGTCGATCGCGGCGCGGCTTTCCGCGTCGATGACGCTCCCGCCCGTCGGCCCGGCGATAGCCGCTCCTCGCGCGCCTACAACCTGCACATTCCCGTGGTACAATCCGTCCGCGCGCAACGCGCCGTCGTGCCACGCGCTACCGGACCAGCGTACCGCGCCGCCCCGGTCGGCCACCCACACCTCCATGCCCGTGATCGGCGCAACGAACAGCCAGCCACTCGCCGTCCAGCCTGCGATCTCGTCAGTCCTGCCCGCCCATGCGCCGCTGGCCCCCGCCGCCACGATCCAGCATTGTCCCGGCGTCGCCCCGGAAGGCGGCACAGCCACATCCGCGCTCTCCGCCGCCGGACAGGTCGCGATGTCCAACAGCGCCAGCGCCTCGTTATGCGTCAATTCCTTCTGCGCCTGTCCCGCCATCAACCATGGCAACCCCAGCCGATTCGTTCGATCGTCCGCCATTTTCACTCTCCCCTTCAAACATCACAGCGACAGCAGCGCCGCGCGTCCCAAACCATGCGTACCGATCTGCCGCACCGACACGGCCGTCGCCCCAGCATCCGCCGCGCGCATCGCTGCATCATAAGACCAGTGCGGCACGCTCACCTCGACCGAACGCAACACCGCGTCCCCCGCGACGATCTGCACCCGATAGCGCTCCGCTTCCTCGCCCAGCGGCGCATCCACGCCGTCGCTCCACGCCCAGCCTGGCCGGCTCCGCCGCACCCACCGCACATCCAGACCCCCCGCACCATCACTCGCGCCACGCAGATGCACCGGGCTAAGCGGCAACAATGCCTCACCGGTCACCACGCGCTCCGCCTCGGCAGGCACGGCGTCGCCAATACCGATAGCCAGCACCTTGCAGGCAGCACCCATTGGCGCGGAAACCTCCGGCACCGCCGCCAGCCGTTCGGCGTCGAGCAGCAGGAAGTCCTCGCCCGCCACATGGCCCCCCATCGCCCATTCCGTGCCCCGCCGTCCGCGCAGCAGCCGCCGCAACCGGAACAGCCCCGGACCGATCGTGCTCGCCATGCCGAACTGGATCAATTCGCTCCCCACCAGGCACAGATTAGCGCCCCGCAGCAGCGCCGCATCGTTCGCGCTGGAAAGACTCGCCCCCGACAGCAACTGCACATCGATAAATTGCACGTCATCAACCAACACAGCCGATCCTGACCCCGGCGCCCCCACCACTGTCCCCATCACTGCGGCAGGCGCCGTCCGCCCCATCGGCACGACAGTCCCGCTCCCCGGCTCCACCACGTACAGCGCGGCCTTCCGCCACCCAGCGGAAGCGCCCGCAGCGGCCACCATCACCACCGGCGCGCTCGGCACCGTGTCCGTAAGCACTGGCAACTCTACGATCCGCAATGTCGTCATCCCGTGCGGCATATCCGGCTGGCGCACCGCATTGCCGGCGGCGGCATCCACCACCCCCACCGAACGGCCCTGCCACCCGCGCAGGTCCAGCCTCACGCCCATCGCTTCCCACTCCAGCGAGACGATGCGCCACAAACCCGCATAGCCCTCGACCGACACGATACTGCCGGGCCGATGCACCAGCGCCTCCCAGCCACACAGCACCTCCATCCGCGACCGCCCCCGCCAGGCATCGGCCAATCGCCGCTGCGCCAGCGCCTTCGCCTCACCCGCAGAGATCGCCGCAGGCAGCTCGACCGACGCCGAAACCCGCCCGACCCCCGGCCGTACGGCCGTCTGCACGCCCGCCTGATAATCCCGCTCCGGCGCATAATGCCGCACCGACAATCGCACCGGCACATCGCCCGCCGGATCGCGCGCGGCCTTCACCGGAGCCTGCACATCGCCATTGATCCGCGCCGCCAGCACAGTCCAGGCAACTGTCCCGTCACTCTCCGGATGCCCCAGCGTCAGCCCGTCCAGCACCAGCCCCTGCGCCTCCATCAGCGGTTGCAACGCCGCCGCCACATCATCCCCGCTCGCCGCATAGCCCGACACCATCCCGCCTGCGCCGCCTAGAACGCCGTCAGACAAAGCCGCAGCAATTGCGCCCGTCTCCACCGCACCCGCGTCGGCGAATACCTCGAACGTCAGCGACGGTATCCGATTGCCGAAATCCGCCAGTGCCAGATCCTCGAACACCGCATAGGCAATCCCCCGATGCGCAGGCGTCATGCCGATCCCCTCCGCCGCCGCAATCAGCGGATCGACCGCCTGATCCGCGCCACCATCATGCAACCGGAACGCGGCCAACTCGGTCTTGAAATCCCCCGCGCTCCCCCGCAGCAAGTTCCCATCCGCCCATATCCGCCCGATGGACAACACCGCCCGCGCCGAAAGCGCCACCGCGAAACTCGCCGAATAGCTATAGGTCGTGACGCCAGGCTGCCCCTTGCCGCCGCCATTCTTCGTCGCGCTCTCCTGCAAGTCCGTGGCCCAGATCACCGTCCCCGCCACCCGCATCGCGCCGAATATCTTCGGGATCTGGCTCCCGTAACTCGACGTCTGAAGTTGCAGATCCTGCAACCGCGGCCCGCCCCGCCCC
>JBPPMC010000045.1:0-7538 GCA_051305835.1 Sphingobium sp. | reverse complement strand
GACCTTCAGGAACGCCGGCACGCCGCCGTTCCCCTCGTCGAAGGTCAGCCAGTCGAAGCGGAACCCCTCGGCCGCCGCCCGCGCCCACTGCCACACCGCCAGCCGCCACTTCGGCTCGTGCCGCTTCGCGTCCGGGATCCCCGCCTCGCGACACCGCTCCCGGTCGGCGTCCCACGACTTGGGCAGGTACAGCTCCGCGTCCAGGAGCGCCTTGAGGTTCGCCCGGCACGCCCCAGGTGCACGGTGACGATGCCGTTGTCCACCTTGCCGACGCAGCCCAGGTACTGCCGCTGCACCCCCGGCGTCTTCGTCCCCTTCTTGAGCACGCCGGTCTCGTCGACCAGGCCGACCGTGCCCAGGCCGTCCCGGTCCAGTTCCTTCGCGAAGGCCGCCGCCAGCGTCCGCCGCAGCACGACCCCCATCGCCGCCTCGTCCCAGTCGGCGTCCTTGAGGAACACCTGCAGCGTCCGCACCGTCGTGCCGGCGCGCAACGCCAGCGGCTCCACGGTCTTGCGCGGCTCGCCAGAGAGCAGCCCGCGGCAGTACGCGCCGAAGTGTCCCGCCGTCGGCGCGAACCCGGCATGCGGGCGGAAGGCCCGGAGATAATCGGCAAACGCCCGGCCTACGCCGGCGAAGTCCTGGTCGGTCATCGGATTCCCTCCCGAAGGAGGAAAGGCTACCACAAATCAGAGTTGCGCTGTAATGTTAAGGTGAGTAACTGAGCGAAGGGAGTCCCAAAGTGAGTGGCGACGCGATCCCCACCAGAGCTACGCTCTCAGAATCCGATCAGTTTCGCAGGTTGGCGGAACTCGCTCTAACCGCCGATAAGATTGCCGTGGACAACCTTCTTCAATTTGCTCTTCCATTCATTCGTAAGATAGTTTGCAAGCGAATGAGCGGGTATCGGGCAAACGATACACCGGACGTGATCCAAGAGTGTACGATCGAGCTATTGCAGGCAATACCTTTTTTGTTCAAAATAGATAATCCGATAGCGTATATTTGTGGAATCGCGATTAACAAAGTTCGTTTGTTTTTTAGACGTGAAAGAAAGAACGGACGAATGAATGCGGAGGGTGGGGAATCTAACTCGACGACCGAGAATATCCAAGATCGGATCGATCAACAAGGTTTGGTCGAGATAAATGAAGAACGAAATAGCTTCATCGACCGACTTGATGACAACAGAGATCGTGCGATCTTCAGATTTATTTGCGCTGGCTACTCGCCTGAAGAAATACGGGGCATGCTCGACTTAACCGATGGCACTTACCGCAGCCGTCAACGGGCGATTCGCAGAGCGTTTCTTGATTTTCGCGCACGCCACGATACCCAATCGGGTACGGCATCTGGGGAAAAACATGACTGACGATACGACGATCAACGAGGATTCGCTGGAAGAGATCCTGTCTCAAGATTGTCGCAACCTCCTTCCCGGCGGCCCGGCGGTCGATTACGAAGTGCTTCACGCTTATCTCGACCGGGACCTGCCGGATTCCCTATCGAACGAGGTGCGTACTCGGATTGCAACTTGGGCGGAATGGCACTACGCCTATTGGGAAACGCTCGCCCTTCTCGATTGCTACAACACCGGCCTCAGAAACAGTCCGTCAGAATATACTCCCCCTCGCTCGACTGATCCGGTACCAGAGCGGAGTGAAGGCGATTCTCAAGAGAAGCAAGTCGACACCACCCGCGCGACTTTGTTCCCGCGCGACTCGACCGTTGTCCCTCGCACGTTGGCCACCAAATTCTACGCGCGTCCTTCAGCATTCGAAGGAAGCTTTCGTGAGGGTGAGGGTGGGTCTCCAGACCAACTAGATACTCGGACTTGGGAACTAACGACCGAAAGCGGCGATCTAAATATCCAACTCCCTGAACCGATCGCCCAGGACAGTTATGCAGCCGCTTCACAAATTGTGACGATCAAGTTGCACAAGGTCGTCGATGGCGAAGTGGCCGAACCTCAGGTGGAAATCTCCCCTCCACCGGCCCAGCGGCCGTTGCACTTCGTGATGTTCTTCCCCGACGGTAGCCGTTCAGACCTGACGGTCCCTGTCCCGCGTGGCCGGCGCATGTCGTCAGTGTCACTCCGCAGCCCATCCGTCCCGGCATCCGCATTCGGCATTGGCCAATGGTCCGTGGCGATTTCCTTCGTGGCAACATCGGAGGCCAACTCATGAGCCAAAATCACCACATGGGTGAAATCTTGCAAGTCTGGGACAAATGTCGTGCTTTCGTCATTTCCAGGACTCAAGCAATCGATGCAATTACGGCCCCTGCAGTTGTTGCCCAGGCATCCCCGCAATCGTGCGAAGAGTTGGCCACGTACTTGCGGGACTTGGTGAACGTTCCGGCATCCGATATCGACACCCTGGCAAGCCTCCTTCGCGAACATGCGGATGCTCTCAGAATACAAAATCACTTCACCGAAGCTTTTATCCTCATGAACGCCGCCGAAGCGGCATTTGGGCAGATCAAATCGCCAGAACAAGCACAAACATGTGCGATGCTGCGTGATATGCTTGCTATGAATCCAGGGGTTCTAAAGGTGAGCAGGGCGAAAATAAGTGAACCCGAGAATTGCCCCAATTGGGCGAGTTCACACGAGGAGGCCGAACGAAGTCAGGAATTGGATTGTGCGGCGGTCACTCCGGACGGTATTCATGACGACCCTTTCCCTGGAAGTGAATTCGACGACGTTGGCACGAATGACAAATTCCTTTGGGATCCTCATTCCAAAGAAGCCGTTGCAGAGGCTTTGGTTCGTACGGCGGGAATCTTACGGCGAACGGGCGGATTTGAGAAAGCGATCGATAAGTTCGAAGAAGCGTATCGTAGGTTCAATCGCCTCGGACAATCCGAAGCGGCGGCGGGTGTTAGGCTGCAACAAGCTTCCCTCCTGCTGGAATGCGAACGTTTCGGCGAGGCACTGGCCGCTGCGACCGAAGGGAAGAAACTCTTCGGCATTCTATCCGATTCCTACAAAATGGCCCAATGCGGAGTCCTTCGCGCCGGGGCTTTGCAGTACATCGGGCACTACCAAGAATCGCTCGAAGAGTACCGCCAGGCGGAAGACACGCTTTGTTCATTTCAAGACCAGATCGTCCAGTTGCGGGCACATCGCACGAATGTTTGGATGGCGCTGGGCCAGTATCAAAAGGCATTCGCAGAACTCGACTGCCTCCTGATACTTGCCTCGGATAATCAGCGGCCTTACCTGCTCGGCAGTCGTGGAAACGCATTACTGGAATTGAAACGGTACGACGAAGCACTCGATGATCTGAATCGAGCAGAGGCAATGTTCATCGTCACCCGCAATAGTCTACGGCTTGCGATAACCCGATTGAATCGATCGAACGTATACGGGTGCGTCAAACTGTGGCAAAAGCAATTCGATGATTCGCAAGCCGCAAAACCGGTGTTCCGGAAACTCGGCCATATTCAAAAGCTCGCTCTTTGCCTTATGAATCAAGCGAGTGCACTCATCGGGTTAGGCCGCCCGCTTCAGGCCACTAAAACACTCGGGCTATTGCCAGATACTAGATTGCCACTTAATCTCGGTGTTAAATATGCGATCACCAAGGCCAGGGCGTTGAATAGTTCAGGGTTTCCGAAAAAAGCAGTTCGCGACCTCGAAGAGACACTTGAACGCCTACGATCAATCCTTTTGACCAGTGAAGTCGACGAGGCGGATCCCGAATTCATCGCACAACACTGCGAAGTCGCGCACACCTTGGGAGTGTTCGCACTTGAGGCGGGTCGTCCTGATCTGTCCTTCCGTGCTTTGCAAAATCTAAAAGCTGTGATTTTGACAAATGGTTTTACGGACAACTCCATTCCGGCCGACGATCCGCCGTATGTTCTTGACGCGAGGCGGCGATTGAGTGACTGGCTCCGCGGAGGGTCGTTGAAGGCGCGAAAGGACTCTCTTGAACAACGCGGCATCGTGGCCTCGACGCCCCAATCCGAACAATCGGAAGCATCCGCCGATGTGAACGCCGAACTCGACGCTACAACGGCTGTGAAGATACATGAATACTGGGAGGGATGGAGGTCTTTCCGCCGGTCAGTTCGGTCGAAGCATCCCCAACTTCTCGCGGTTGATGACTCGCTCAAGGGGGTTTGCGCTTCGTTGCCAAGCGACTGGGCAATCCTTGATTACTGGGTGCAGGACAATGCAACGGTCAAAGCCTACATCGTTACCGCCGGGGGTTTGGAGGTTGCCGATCTTACTATCGACGAGGATTTCTGGGACGGATGGGTCGAGGTGCGTGATTGGACCAGAAGCAGACACGCCACACGCGACGACTTGCTCGACAAATGCTACAAGTCCCTTATTTCGCCCTTGATACCACGTCTCCGAGGCGTCGAAGGACTTTACCTTGTCCCCCACTCCTTAATGCATGACTTCCCTCTGCACGCCTGTCGCGATGAGAACGGTGACTACTTATGCGACCGCTTTCAGACCGCCTATTTGCCGTCGTCCGCGTGGTTGGGGCGCCTCCCCGAGCCCGCTTTGGCTGGGAGCATGACCTCGTTCGCCAACCCTGATCGCGGCACTGCTCAGACGTTGCCCTTCGCCGAATGGGAGGCCCTTACAGTCGGTCGCGAACTCGCTCTCAAAGACCACGCTCTCTGGATCGGCAAGGAAGCGACTCTCGACAAAGTTCGCTCCCTCGGCAAATCATCCATTGTCCATTTCTCATGTCACGGACAAGGCGTCTGGCAGTGTTCATCGCTTTCGTCTCTGATGTTGGCAGACGATTCGCTCTTTGCCCACGATGTTCTGTACCGCATCCCCCCGCTCGCTCGCGGTAGTTTGATCGTGCTCAACGGCTGTGAGACTGCGGCCCGAGACCAGCGTGCAGTCGACGAAGGAATCGGATTGATGAATTCCTTTCTGCTCCGTGGAGCATCGGCAACTTTGGCGACACAGTGGCGTGTCTCGGACTGCTGCGCGGCCGAAATCGTTTCCGTTTTCCTGAAGCGCTTGGTCACGAACGGGGACACACTCTCGTCATCGCTTCGCGAAGCCCTGTGGCGGGGACGGTCGATGAGTGCCGAAGATGTCGAGGGGCGATGCAGCGGCCTGTTGGAGGATCGTTTTTCGATCGAAACCGCCCCGCACGAAGCGGCGAAGGTTTGCAGGGAAGCAATCAGAGCCTGTAGCATATCGGGCAATTGGACTGGGGTCGGTCACTACGCCGGGCTAGCACGCCTCGCTTACCGAAAAGTTGGCGATGAGGCGAGCGCGTCCATAATGGAACAAAAGCGTGACGATGGTGTCCACAGAGCAAGATCTGCGACGCGTCCCAACAATATGCAGTTAGTTTACGATCATCCAATCGACTGGTCTGCATTTCAACTGACAGGTCGAGTCCATTGATACGCGGATAACGAAAAAAAATCGCGTGAACCGCTAAAATTCACTCGACCTACCCGTTCCGTCATATTGCGTTGCATGCTAGATCAACAATTGTTTGGAATACTGATTGTTATCGTGCGTTTTTGAAGGGTCGTCGTGATATGCCGGAATATGACTCATGTCATGCTAACAAAAATCTATGCGTGCGTCGATTCGACGTGCTCCATAGTTGATGGGTGGGTGGTAGCGCTTGGTAGGCACTTAGCACGAGAACACGAACGCAAGCTCAGTCCTAACTTGGGCATCACAAACACTGTGAGATAAGAACCACATAGGGATGAGGAGATGTGGTCTTCGATTCGTTCCCTTGGCAAAGACTTCGATGATCAAGGCCTTTTTCGGTCATTTCGATTTTCCGCTTCACGCCTTCGGTGTCCAACGCTTACGCGCCTCCCGTAGCTTCCGCTTCAGGGAGTCGGGTCCGTCTTCTCGCTCCTCGTCGAACGGCGGGAAGCACCGCGTCCGGTTGAAGTAAACGAGGAACCCCCAAGCCCTCGACATGTCCCCGTCTGCTAAAGAAAGACACTTCAGAGCGGCGACGAAGGCAGCGCGGCTGCCGCACTTCCCTTGCTCCGCGGGGGCGACCTTGTCGAGGTAGCGCCGAGCCCGTTCGTCCGGCAGGCAGCAGACCGACCGGACCGCGGACTGCACCTCCTCCCGCCGGATGAGCAGGTCTACCAAGGCCTCCCGGGCCGGCGGTAGGGCCAGCGGCGGCACGATCTCGCCCTGGAGCGCGTAAACGTGGCCGTTCACCTCGCTTCCCGGTCCCATGCCAAACCTCCCCGCGCCGGTTAGCAGGTCCAGCGGCATGCCCCGGAAGTGGAGCCTCGATCGCACGTCGGCCCCGGGCGGGAGCCGGACGTAGTAGTGTTTCCCACGCCGCGTCACCGTCACCTGGGGCGAGTAGAACGGCCCCATCCGCCGCACGAACAGGTCCGCCTCCCGGTTGCGGTCGTCCTTGTCCGCCAGCACGAGTTGCCGCAGCTTGAACCCCCAGTTGCCGCGGTGCCGCTCGACCTCGGCCTTCGTGTGGACGATGGCGGGAAAGTTGCGGTAAAGCGGGGCCTTGAGCCCGGCCCGACACAGGACGATCTCGTGCCCCATTTCCCACGCCGTCACTGCTTGGTGCTGTCGCATGCCGCACAAGCGTAGACCCGCTTCCCTGCGAGTCGAAGTTTGTGACCGCCCGTGGGCAGGCTTCGGTCGCCCCCGGCGGCTAGCGTGTGTTCCGGCGGTCATCTCTTTGCCAAGGTGTCTGGCTGCGCGATAACTCGGCCCGCAGCCGGTACCCATCGCCCTTGTTTGTCGTGACGAGCAGTTCATCGATCCGCGGCACCCACTTCGCCTTGATGCGGCTCTTGAGCTTCTGGCAGAACGTCGCTTCGTCCGTCGTATCCCGGCTGCCCGAGCGGGAGAGGACGTCCCGCTTGAGATCGGGGTACGCCACGAACTTGTCCAGGTCGGCCGCCAAGCGCTGAAGGAAGTGGTATTCCTTGCTCCCGTGCGGAACCTCCCCAAGTAATTCCGTTCCGAGCCATAGCCCACCCGTGCCAGCATCGAAACGAACGCGTTCGTTCGGCTCGAACGCTTCCGAGAGCGGCACGACGGAAAGCCCATTCTCTGACCGGACCAGTTCGAGCAGGGAGACGCAGGGGGCATCGCCGGGGATCGCGCCCGCCGGTCGCGTCCGGCCGAAGACGATCAAGGCGCGCCGGTAGGCAGAGATCCGCGTGCGGCCGAGTTCGGACTGGCTCCCTCCCGCGCGAAAGAAGAACTCAACGCGCTCCTCGTCCGTGGCCCATGTCCCGAGCTGCCACGTTCCGGCGTCGAGCCGCCGCACGCCCCCGCGGAGACCGGCTTCCGCCGCGAGCCACTGCAAGAACCTCCCCGCGTCGAACGACCAGAGCCACAGGTCACGCGCATCGGCCGCGCTGTGGCAGGCGTTGCAGAGAACACGACCACCGAGGGAGCAAGGTGTTCCTTCCCCGCAATGGGGGCAACTCGGCGCGGGGTCGGCCGACGGCTCGCGTGCCACGAACCCGAGCGCTTGCCAGTTCCTGATCGCCGCGCCGTGCGGACCGTCGAAGTCGTCGGCCGCGACGCACGCGCC
>JBPPMC010000016.1:0-6367 GCA_051305835.1 Sphingobium sp. | reverse complement strand
CCGGAGCCTTACAAGGGCAAGGGCATCAAATATGCGGGCGAGTTCATCTTCCGCAAAGAAGGCAAGAAGAAGTAAGCCATGGCGAAACTCTCTCTCTTCGATCGGCGCCGTCAGCGCGTCCGTACCGCTCTTAAGGCACGCTCGGGTCAGAACCCGCGTCCGCGCCTGTCCATCCACCGTTCGGGTCGGCACATCTATGCTCAGGTCATCGACGACGCGCAGGGCCATACGGTCGCTGCCGCTTCGACCCTGGAAAAGGATGTCCGTGGCCAGGTTGGCTGCACCAAGGATGCGGCGGCCGAAGTCGGCAAGCGCATCGCGGCTGCCGCAACCAAGGCTGGCGTGACCAAGGTCGTGTTCGACCGTGGAGGCTTCCTGTTTCATGGCCGCGTCAAGGCGCTGGCCGATGCCGCTCGTGAAGGCGGTCTGGAGTTCTGATCATGGCAGACGAAAACAACATCGAAGCCGCAGCGCCGGCAGTGGAAGCACCCGGTGCACCTCCCGCAGACAATCGTGGCCCTCGTCGGGGCCGTGGTGGTCCGGGCGGCGGCAACAATCGTGGCGGCAATGATCGCAACCGTGGTGGTCGTCGCGACGATCGCCGTGGCGGCAACCGCGACGAAGATCAGGGCGAAGAACTGATCGAGAAGCTGGTGCACATCAACCGTGTTTCGAAGACGGTCAAGGGCGGCAAGCGCTTCGGCTTTGCTGCACTGGTTGTGGTCGGTGATGGCAAGGGCCGTGCAGGCTTTGGCCATGGCAAGGCGCGCGAAGTGCCTGAAGCGATCAGCAAGGCGACGGCCGCTGCCAAGAAGGCAATGGTTCGCGTTCCGCTGAAGGAGGGTCGCACGCTGCATCATGATGGCCGTGGTCATTTCGGTGCGGGCAATGTAACGGTCCGTTCGGCACCGCAGGGAACCGGCATCATCGCCGGTGGCCCGATGCGCGCCGTGTTCGAGAGCCTGGGCGTTGCCGACGTGGTGACCAAGTCCAACGGCACGTCGAACCCCTACAACATGATCCGCGCCACCTTCGAGGCGCTGGGCGAGCAGACCAGCCCCAAGTCGGTTGCGCAGCGCCGTGGCAAGAAGGTCGCCGACCTGCTTCGCCGTGGTGGGGCCAGTGCCGAAGTGGCGCAGGCTGACGCCGAAGCGATTGCGGAGTAAGCAAGTATGGCTACCATCAAGATCAAGCAGATCGGTTCACCGATCCGCCGCCCGGCTTCTCAGAAGCAAATTCTGATCGGCCTGGGTCTCAACAAGATGCACCGCGTGGTGGAACTTGAAGATAGCGCGGAAATCCGCGGTATGATCAAGAAGCTGCCGCACATGGTGGCGATCGTCGAGGGCTAAGCTCCTTTTCAATCAGACAGGAAAATGAGCGGGAGAGGGGGAAACCCCTCTTTCGTTTTTTGATGGGATGGCGTAGCGGAACGCTTCTCCATCCCGCTCCACTTTCGGAGCAGCGCGACAAAAGCGAAAGCGAGTGCAGACTATGAGACTCAATGAAATCAAAGACAATGAAGGCGCTCGCAAGGGCCGTATGCGCGTTGGACGCGGCATCGGTTCGGGCAAGGGCAAGACCGCTGGCCGTGGCCAGAAGGGTGCCAAGGCGCGTTCGGGTGTTGCCATTAACGGGTTTGAGGGTGGCCAGATGCCACTCCACATGCGTATCCCTAAGCGTGGCTTCAACAACATCTTTGCCAAGGATTTCGCGACCGTGAACCTGGGCGCCGTGCAGAAGGCGATCGACGCTGGCAAGCTCGACGCGAAGGCCGTGATCGATCAGGCCGCTCTGCGCGCTGCCAACATTTCTCGCGGCGGCAAGCATGGCGTGCGCCTGCTTGCCAAGGGCGAACTGACTGCCAGCGGCGTCAGCTTCTCGGTTGCTGGTGCTTCGGCATCGGCGATTGCTGCAGTTGAAAAGGCCGGTGGCAAGGTCGAAGTGCTGGAAACCGTCTCGGCTGCCGAAAAGGCGAAGGCCAAGAAGGGTACCACACTCGCCGCTGCAAAGGCTGCAGGCAAGAAGTGATCGCCCGCAAGGGTTGAATGATTGGCCCCGCTGCCCGATAATGGGTGGCGGGGTCATGCGTTTGTCCTGTCCCTCGTTCTGCCTCGCGGCGAATGTCGGATGACACGCATGCATGTCCCCGCTAAGGGATTTGCGAGTCCGGTGCCGACATCATGGCCCGCCGCCCAAGATTTGAAGGTTTGAAAAGCGCATGGCATCGAGAGCCGACCAGCTTGCATCCAACATCAGTTTCGCCAAGTTCAGCCAGGCGACTGACCTCAAGAAGCGCCTGTGGTTCACAGTGGGCGCCCTGATCGTGTTTCGCTTCCTGAGCTTCGTGCCGCTGCCGGGTGTCGATCCGACGGTGCTGGCTGAGCTTTACAAGCAGACGCAGGGCGGCATCCTCGATATCTTTAACACATTCTCGGGTGGTTCGCTTCAGCGCATGAGTCTCATTGCGTTGGGCGTGATGCCCTACATCACCGCCTCGATTGTGGTGCAATTGTCGGCCTCCCTCTCGCCCCAGCTCGCGGCGATCAAGAAGGAAGGCGAAAGCGGTCGCAAGAAGCTGAACCAATATACCCGCTATGGCACTGTCGGCCTTACCGCG
Organism: Sphingobium sp.; assembly: GCA_051305835.1. Lineage (GTDB taxonomy): Bacteria > Pseudomonadota > Alphaproteobacteria > Sphingomonadales > Sphingomonadaceae > Sphingobium. Next base: position 3,747 of record JBPPMC010000016.1, on the reverse strand, counting down.
ATTCAGGGATATTTTATCGCGGTTGGCCTTGAGAGCTTCGGCGCGCAGGCGGGGCAACAGGCGGTGGTCGATCCCGGCATGCTGTTCCGTGTGGCTGCGGTCATTTCGCTGATCGGTGGCACCATGTTCCTGATGTGGCTGGGTGAGCAGATTACCAGTCGCGGCATTGGCAACGGTGTGTCGCTGATCATCATGGCGGGCATCGTCGCCCAGCTTCCTGTGACGCTCAGCAATCTATTTGCGTCGGGGCGCGAAGGCTCGATCTCCGGTCTGCTGATCATGGGCGTCATCGTGCTGTGCCTTGGCCTGATTGCCTTTATCTGCTTCATGGAGCGCGCACAACGCCGCGTGCTGATCCAATATCCCAAGCGTCAGACGCGCCAGGGCATCATGCAGGCGGATCGCAGCCATTTGCCGCTGAAGGTGAACACTGCGGGCGTGATCCCGCCGATCTTCGCCTCGTCGCTGCTGCTGATGCCGCTGACGATCTCGCAATTTGCAGGACAGACCGTCGCGGGCGAAAGCAAAATGGGTGACGTGATCCTTACGCTGAACCAGTATCTTGCGCATGGTTCCCCTATTTACATGGGTCTGTATGGGCTCGGCATCGTCTTCTTCTGCTTCTTTTACACTGCGGTTGTGTTTAATCCGGAAGAGACTGCCGATAATCTAAAGCGCAACGGCGGCTTTATTCCGGGCATTCGTCCGGGCAAGAATACCGAGAATTATCTGGATTATGTGCTGACACGCATCACCGTGATCGGCGCGGCCTATCTTGCCATCATCTGCCTGATACCCGAGTTTCTGATCGCCCGGGCGGGTATCCCGTTTTACCTCGGCGGCACTAGCTTGTTGATCGTGGTCAACGTAACTGTGGACACCGTAACCCAGATTCAAAGCCACTTGCTCGCGCATCAATATGGCGACTTGATCAAGAAGGCGAAGCTGAAGGGTCGCATCCGCTAGAAGCGGAGCACTCGCGCCAAACAGGGGAGACGCGCGCATGAACATCATCCTTCTCGGGCCTCCGGGCGCTGGCAAAGGTACGCAGGCGACGTTGCTGGTCGATAGCCGGAGTATGGTGCAGCTTTCGACGGGCGACATGCTGCGCGCCGCCGTAAAGGCAGGCACGCCCACAGGGCTGAAGGCGAAGGCCGTGATGGAAGCTGGCCAACTGGTCTCCGACGATATCGTGTCGGGTATCATCGGCGAAGCGCTGGACGGACTGTCTGCGGAAACCGGCGTGATCTTCGACGGGTATCCCCGCACTGCGGCACAGGCTGAGTCCCTCGATGAAATCCTGTCGGCGCGTGATCGCACGTTGCATCATGTCATCGAGCTGGAAGTGAACGAAGACGCGCTGGTCGAGCGGATCACGGGACGCTTCACTTGCGCCAGTTGCGGCGAGGGCTATCATGACAGCTTCAAGCTGCCTAAGGTCGCGGGCGTATGCGACCGTTGCGGCAGCACGGAATTCAAGCGCCGCCCCGACGACAACGAGGACACCGTCCGCACGCGCATGGCCGAATATCGCGCTAAGACAGCGCCGATCCTGCCCATCTATGAAGCGCGGGGTATCGTCAGCCGGGTGGATGGCATGGCGGATATGGCGCATGTGTCTGCGGCTATCGCTTCGATATTGGACAGCACTAAAGCCTGAAGTCGCTCTCCTCTAAGGGAGGAAGCGCCGACCTGCGGTGGCACGGCTGGCGTTGATGGAAATGCGTGTTTCGTGATCAAGAGCACGTATCCATCTTCAGCTTACTGGTACAGTATCGCAACAATGACGGCGCGACGCGAATCGGGATGCGTGGGTCGGCACTTATATCGCCTTAGGGGAGAGCAAGATGGCCGTTACTGATCACGTCGACCTGCCAACATTCATTCAGGGCGTGCGCAAGCGCAATCCGGGGCAGGACGAGTTCGTCCAGGCCGTACAGGAAGTCGCGGAAGACATTTACGACTTCATCGCCGACAAAGAGCAATATCATCATTATCAGATATTGCGGCGCATTGCCGAGCCGGACCGGATCGTGTCTTTCCGCGTCAGTTGGGAAGATGATAATCATAATATCCGCGTGAATCGGGGATGGCGCGTACAGAACAACAATGCCATCGGCCCGTATAAAGGCGGCATCCGCTTTCATCCGTCCGTCACGGAAAGCGTGCTGAAATTCCTGGCCTTCGAGCAGACGTTTAAGAACGCGCTCACGGGCCTGCCGATGGGCGGCGGCAAGGGGGGCGCAAACTTCAATCCCAAGGGCAAGAGCGATCATGAGGTCATGCGCTTCTGCCAGAGTTTCATGACCGAACTGTACCGTCATGTCGGTGCCGACGTCGATGTACCCGCGGGTGACATCGGTGTCGGGTCGCGTGAGATTGGCTATATGTTTGGCCAGTATAAGCGCATCACCAACCAGTTCACTGGCGTGCTGACGGGCAAAGGGCTGGAATATGGCGGCTCGCTGATCCGTACGGAAGCGACCGGATATGGCGCGGTCTACTTCCTCGCGAATATGCTGAAGACCAAAAGCCAGGATCTGACCAGCAAGACCGCCGTCATCTCCGGTTCGGGCAATGTTGCAACTCATGCCGCGGAGAAGATCGTGCAGCTTGGCGGCAAGGTGCTGACTCTGTCGGACAGCCAGGGCTTCATCCATGATCCCAACGGCATCACGCAGGAAAAGATCAACTGGGTGAAGGCACACAAGACTAAGCGTCGCGGGCGCATCGCGGATTATGCGGACGAATATCCCAACGCGACCTTCACGGAAGGCAAAACGCCGTGGGGCGTGCCCTGCGATGTCGCGCTTCCCTGCGCTACCCAGAACGAACTGCTCGGTGATGACGCACGGCTTCTCGTCAAGAATGGCTGCATTGCGGTTGCAGAAGGAGCCAACATGCCGACTAACCTTGAAGGCGTGCATGTGTTCAAGGACGCGAAGATCCTGTTCGCACCCGGCAAGGCCGCCAATGCCGGCGGCGTCGCGGTCTCCGGCCTTGAAATGAGCCAGAACAGCGAGCGCCGCTCCTGGAAGGAAGCAGAACTCCAGCAACTCCTGCTCGACATCATGGAGGGCATCCACAGCAGATGCGTCGCTTATGGCGATCAGGGCGGGGGATACATCGACTATGTGAAGGGGGCGAACATCGCAGGCTTCAAGAAAGTCGCCGACGCGATGCTGGCCTATGGCGTCGTCTGAGCTGGTTTTCGGTTTCGGCGGTTGGTGCCGTCGAAGCCGGAAGGCTTTTCAATTCCGATTTCGGCGCTATCCTGCCTTTCCAATCATAAGGAGGATGCCATGATCGTGACGTTTATCGGTACAGATCGTTCGGAAACGGCCGTAAATGCAGCGCAAGTGACATTTGTGTCCTCAGTTACCGATGGCACGCGCATTCGTTTTGGCGAAGGGCGCAGTGTCACGGTGACCGAACCTATTGCTGAGGTCGTCGATACGCTGAATCGCGGATTGCGGCCTCACGAATAGCTTCAGTCCGGCAGCGCTTCACCTTATTGGTTGCCCTGGTTAGTGGCATGTCGGGCACAGCTTGACAGGCCGCTAACGACTCATTAAGGGCAGCCAATCCCGACACGCTTGGTTGCGGCAGTGCGCTAGCGCTGGCCGTCTTTTTTGCGTCCGGGGGTTCACATCGAAGCTTTGAGATGGGGCGCTGCCACACGCCCCGTGGAGCAGGAGAATAAGTTACATGGCACGTATTGCGGGCGTCAACATCCCGACCAACAAG
>JBPPMC010000014.1:0-23665 GCA_051305835.1 Sphingobium sp. | reverse complement strand
TTTCCTTGCCGTTGCGCGCGAGTTGGATTACATCTGTAGCTCTACAGGCCGTCCCTAAGGGGCGGCCCTTATTGTTTGCAGTTCCGGAGAATCTTCGTGTCCCAGCCGCTCATGCCCCACGCGACCGCCAGCTGGCTGGTCGATAATACCGCCCTCGGCTTCGATCAGATTGCAGAGTTTTGCGGCCTCCACATCCTGGAAATTCAGGCCATTGCCGATGATACGGCGGCGACCAAATATACCGGCCGTGATCCGGTCCGTGCCCATGAATTGACGATGGAAGAAATTCACAAGGGCGAAGCGAACCCCGATTACCGCCTGAAAATCCAGAAGGGTCCGGAGCCTGTTCGTCGCACCAAGGGTCCGCGTTACACGCCAGTATCGAAGCGCCAGGACAAGCCCGATGGCATCGCGTGGATCATCCGCAACCATCCCGAGATTTCCGATGGCGCCATCGGCACCCTGATCGGCACCACGCGCACCACGATCCAGGCGATCCGTGAGCGCAGCCACTGGAACATCGCCAACATCACGCCCAAGGATCCCGTGACGCTCGGCCTGTGTTCGCAGCGGGAACTGGACGCACTGGTCGCCAAGGCGGCGAAGAAGGCCGGGATCGAAGCGCCGACTGACTCGCGTCTCGACGGCGATCGTGCCGCTCTGATCGAGGAACTGCGTCGCGAGCGTGACGACAATGTCCGCCGTGCCGAAGAAGCGCTGCAAGGCGAATCTGCGGCTGCGGCAGAGGGCGCTTTCATCAACGACGCTGCGGCTTTGATCGACCCTTTCAGCAAATCTTGAGCGAGTCGGGGTACTTTGGCCCCGCGCTGCATGACTGAACGAAATTTTTTAGGAGGGGCGGTGCCGTTACGGCATCGCCCCTCCTTTACGTTTGCGGCAACCACCGGCAATTCCATATTGTTTCCCGGATTGTCAGCCTTGCAATCTCCACTTACATCTCTGTCAATGGAGAGAGAAAACACAATCTGGAACACCCGCTATAACCATCCCACCAAGTGGGATCAGGTGTTTCCCCCGCTGTCCCTGACGGACATGTTCGTCAATAGCGCCACCGCCCATCCGCAGGGACATCTCATCGATTTCCTCGGCCGCAAATATAGCTATGCCGAATGTCTGGATGGCGTCCGGCGCGTGGCGTGCGGCCTTCAGGCCATGGGTTTGAAGAAGGGCGACCGGGTCGGCCTTTATCTCCCCAATGTCCCGCATTATGTCGCTGCCTATTACGGGGCGATGATGGCGGGTGCGATCGTCGTCAATTTCTCGCCACTCTATACCGCTGCCGAACTTGCACATCAGGTCGAGGATAGCGGTACGAAAATCCTCTTCACGCTGTCTGCCAAGGCATTGCTGCCAACCGCGCTGGAAGTATTGGAGAGCAGCAGCCTCGAAAAGCTGGTGGTCGGGTCCATCGCGGGCGCGCTGCCGAAGACCAAGTCGATCCTGTATCGCATGTTCAAGAAAAAGGAGATTGTGGAGCGGCCGCATGATCCCCGTGTCGTCGCATTCTCCACGCTGATCGCGAACAAAGGTGATTGCACGGTCCACCCGATCGATCCGGTCGAAGATATCGCGCTGCTGCAATATACCGGAGGCACCACCGGCCAACCCAAGGGCGCGATGCTGACGCACCAGAACCTGACGGCGAATGCGCGGCAGGTTCAGATGATCGACCCGCATCCAGATGAAGCCGACAGGATCATCGGGGTGCTGCCGTTCTTCCACGTCTTCGCCAACACCTGCACTCTCAATCGCACCGTATTGAAGGGCGGAGAGATCGTGATGTTGCCGCGGTTCGAAGCGGTACAGGTGCTCGCGGCAGTCCAGCGGACAAAGGCCACATCCCTGCCCGGCGTCCCCACCATGTATCAGGCGCTGCTGGATCATCCGGCGATCCGCAACATCGACTTCTCGTCCCTGCGCGCATGCATTTCCGGTGGCGCGCCGCTGCCTTTGGAGGTGAAGCTGCGTTTCGAGGAAGCGACGGGTGCCAAACTGGTGGAGGGCTATGGCCTTACCGAAAGCAGCCCGGTGGTGTGCTCCAACCCCTATGAGGGATTGAACAAGACGGGCACCGTGGGTCAACCCGTGCCCGGGACTTTCGTCAAGCTGGTCGATCGCGAAGACCCGACCCGGCCTGCGCCAGACGGAGAGCCGGGCGAGCTGCTATTTGCCGGACCGCAGATCATGAAGGGATATTGGCAGCGCCCCGATGCGGATGCCGAAGTATTTGTCGATGGCTGGCTGCGGACCGGCGACGTAGGGCTGATCGACGAGGATGGTTACGTCAAGATCGTGGACCGCCTGAAAGACATGATCGCAGTAGGCGGCTTCAAGGTGTTCCCCAGCCAGATCGAGGAAATGCTGTACCATCACCCATCGATCAAGGAAGCGTTAGTGATCGGTATTCCCGACACATATCGCGGCGAAATGCCAAAGGCTTTCGTTACGTTGCAGGACTCGGACGAAGGTGCTGCGATCGACGGGGAGTCATTGAAGGCATGGCTCAACCCGCAACTTGGCAAGCATGAACGCGTCGCAGCTGTTGAAATCCGCGACGTCCTGCCGAAAACGCTGGTCGGAAAGCTCTCGCGCAAGGAATTGGTGGCCGAGGAACGCGCAAAAGCTGCGACCGCCCTGGCGGGGTGAACGCCCGCTTGCGCAGGGTCGCCATGATCCTATCTAGGGAAGCACGACACTATTCTTCCAAGGACATAATATGGCGCAGGAAATCGCAACGCTGGCCGGAGGCTGCTTCTGGTGTACCGAAGCGGTCTATGTGCGGCTGAAAGGCGTTTCGTCCGTGACCAGCGGTTACATTGGCGGCACCGTTCCCGATCCCACATATGAACAGGTATGCAGCGGCCGCACGGGCCATGCCGAGGCCATTCGCATAGTCTTCGATCCCGAAGTCATCAGCTTTGGCGACCTGCTCGACATTCATTTCGCGACCCATGATCCAACGACGCTGAACCGTCAGGGGAATGACATCGGTACGCAATATCGCTCTGCGATCTTCCCGCATTCTCCGGAACAGGAAGCCGAAGCGAAGGCGGCAATAGCGCGTGCGCAATCGGATCAAAGCGCGCCCATCGTCACCACGCTCGAACCGCTGGCCGAATGGTATCCGGCAGAGGATTATCATCAGCAATATTGGGACAGGGTCGGAACGCAAAATCCCTATTGCATGGCAGTTATCCCGCCCAAGTTGCAGAAGCTCCAGAAGAAATTCGCTGAGCGACTGGAGGCATGAAAATCCGCACTGGCGCGGTTCATGTTGGTCGTGGCATGAGTTTCCGAGAGGTGGCCTGATTGGCTCGCTTACTTATTGGGGGAAATAATTCAATGCCATACCGTTCCGACCGCCTGCCGATACTGACTATTCTGGCACCTTTGGCGCTGCTCACCTTACCAGGCTGCATCGCAAGGGCCGCCGTTGATGTCGTGACGCTGCCCGTACGAGCGGGTTCGCAGGCGGTGGACTGGGCGACCACCAGCCAGGAAGAGTCGGATCGTAACTACGGTCGCGCGATGCGAAAGAAGGAAGCACGCGAAGGCAAGGAGATGAAGCGGGCCGAGAAGGAACGCCGACGCCAGTGCCGTGACGCAGGCTATGAGGACTGCGACTGAAGCTGACCTGCGTGCGCGCCTGATACACTTCTTGCGCGTTCGGAAAAAAGTAGCATGGTGTTGCCATCCACGTTCCTGTGAAGGCGACACCATGATCCGCAAATCCCTGATTTCCTTGTTGCTTCTTGGCGCGTCCCTGCCCGCCTTCGCCGCGCCGAGCGATGCGCCAAGCCCTCTGCTGGAAGGCCGCGACCTGTTCGCGCTGGAAGTCGCGACTGACCCGCAGATCAGCCCGGACGGCAAGACCGTCGCCTATGTTCGCAAAACCGGCGACATCATGACGGACAGTTCACGCAGCAGCATCTGGCTGATCGATGTGGCAACCGGTCGCGAGCATCCGATCGCGGCAGGCACGTCTGGCAGCGCAGGCCAGCCGCGCTGGTCTCCCGATGGCAAGCGGCTTGCCTATATTTCCAGCGAACCGGGCGGTAAGCCGCAATTGTTCGTCCGCTGGATGGCCGATCATGCTTCGGCGCGAGTCACTGGCTTGCCCGACAGTCCGCAGGGGATCGCCTGGTCCCCGGACGGCACGCAGATCGCCTATGTCATGCGCGTGCCCGGCGAAGCGATGAAACTGGGCAAAGCACCCGAAAAACCCGAAGGCGCGCAATGGGCACCGCCGCTCGAAGTCATCGACCGCGTGGATTACCGCAACGATGGCGGCGGATATGTTAAACCGGGCTATGATCACATCTTCGTTGTGCCTGCCGATGGCGGCGCGCCCCGTCAGCTCAGCTTCGGGTCGTATAATGACGGTGGCCCTTTGTCCTGGGCGCCCGACGGGAGCAAGATCCTGTTCACATCGGTGCGCAAGGATAATTGGCAGCAACAGGTATTCGATACCGAGATTTATGCTCTGGAAATCGCATCCGGTACGATCAGCGCGCTGACGACGCGGCTGGGTCCGGACCATGATGCGGTCGTTTCGCCCGACGGCAGCCGGATCGCCTATCTCGGGTTCGACGACAAGCGGCTGGCTTACCAGAACACCCGCCTGTCGATCATGAACCGCGACGGCAGTGGCGCGCGCACGATCACTGCCGATCTCGACCGCAGCATCGACAAGGTCGAATGGGCACCGGACGGCAAGACCCTGTACGCGCTGTACGATCAGGAAGGCGTCAACCGGGTAGCGCGCATCACGCTGGACGGCAAAGTGACGCAACTCGCCACTGGTCTTGTCGGGCCGGGTCTGGATCGCCCCTATAGCGGCGGCGATTTCTCCGTGTCGAAGGGCGGCGCTCTCGCCTTCACCAGCGGTTCCTATTATCGCCCAGCGGACATCTCCATCGCGCAGGGCGGCAAGTCGCGTCAGCTCACGCACCTCAACGACAATCTCCTCGCCGCGAAGTCACTGGGGCAGGTGCGCGAACTGGCGGTGAAGGCGCCCGATGGCCGCACCGTCCCGGCATGGCTCGTCACGCCGCCCAGCTATCAGCCGGGCACACGCGTTCCCATGATCCTGGAGATACATGGCGGCCCGGCAACCGCTTACGGCCCGTCCTTCTCGACGGACGACCAGCTTTATGCGGCGGCCGGCTATGCGGTGCTTTACACCAACCCGCGCGGCTCCACATCCTACGGCGAAGAGTTCGCACAGCTGATCCATCACAAATATCCGGGCGACGATTATAACGACCTGATGGCTGCGGTGGATGCCGCCATTGCGTCCGGCGTAGCGGACCCGGACAATTTGTTCGTCACGGGCGGGTCAGGCGGTGGCGTGCTCACAAGCTGGATCGTCGGCAAGACCGACCGTTTCAAGGGCGCCGCCACGCAAAAGCCGGTCATCAACTGGACCAGTGAAGCGCTGACCATGGACAATACCCTCTTCACGTCGCGCTACTGGTTCGAAAAGAAGCCCTGGGAAGACCCGATGTCCTACTGGTCGCGTTCGCCGTTAAGCCTCGTAGGCAACGTCAAAACGCCGACGCTGGTCGTTGTGGGTAGCGAGGATTACCGGACCCCCGTCAGCGAATCGGAGCAATATTATGCCGCGCTCCAAATTCAGGGTGTGCCGACTGCGCTGGTGAAAGTACCGGGCGCAAGCCATGGCGGCTTCACGTCACGCCCCTCGCAATCCGCCTCCAAGGCAGCGGCCATTCTGGCTTGGTTCGATAAATATCGGACTACGCCTAAGCCGTGATGGTTACGCAACTATCTGATATGCGTGCAGCTATAAAATTTGGAGGGATGGCTACATGACTGACACGGTTACATTCTACACCAACCCCATGTCGCGTGGGCAGATCGCCCGCTGGATGCTGGAGGAAAGCGGTGCCCCTTACGAACAGGTTCTGCTCGAATATGGCACATCAATGAAATCGCCCGACTATCTGGCGATTAATCCGATGGGCAAGGTTCCTGCGATAGTCCATCGCGGGCGGGTGGTCACGGAAGGCGCAGCGATCTGCTGTTATCTGGCAGACGCTTTCCCGGATGTTAAACTGGCTCCCCATGATGAGGAACGTGCGGATTATTATCGCTGGATGTTCTTTGCCGCCGGGCCAGTGGAGGCAGCTGTCACCAATCGCGCCATGCAGTGGGAAGCACCGCCGGAACGCACCATGATGTTGGGCTATGGCAGCTTCGATGACGCGATGGGCGGACTGGAACATGCCGTGGCGGACAGACAATGGGTCTGCGGCGATCGGTTCACGGCAGCCGATGTCTATGTCGGCTCCCAAATCGACTGGGGTTTGGCATTTGGGACGATCCCCACGCGCCCCTCATTCGAGGCCTATGCAGAGCGAATCCGTGCACGTCCGGCGTACAAACGCGCGAAAGAGATCGACAATGCCCTGATCGCGGAGGCCAGGAGCAAAGCGGAATCACCTTGAGGCATGGCCAAAAGCCCCCGGCAGCAGAAAGAAGCCGGGGGCCGTTTGGCGCACGCATACAAGTTAATTACCGACCATGACCTTCGCGCCGGTTCTGGCGTCCGCATAGCGAGCGCGTGTCTCAGCGCGGGCAAGCGCAGCGCTTACGGGCGCTTCGATGTGCGCCAAGGCCTTCTGACGGCAAGCCATCATTTCGCGGGTATTCGAGTTCACGCAGACGCGGGTTGCGGCACGGCGCAGGCGGCTCTGCAATTCTGTACGATCTTTGGCATTGGTCAGGTCGAGATCTGCGAAACGCACTTCAGCGGTTCGTCCATTGGACACGAAAGGCTCTGCAAATGCGGATGTACCTGGGATCAAGGCAGCGGCGGAAATCAAAGCGACAGTGAAGGCTTTGGCGTGGATTGGAAAAGCAAACATCGAAGGTCTCCTGAAACATATCGTTGGCCTTGAGCGGCCCTGCCCTTCTTGGGGGGCGGCAAAGCCGTTCTCGGGCAGGCGGACCGATGCGGTTTTGCCTTAGATCCGCCCTGCCACTGAACCTTAGGCCTCCAAGATCACCAAAGCTCGCGCCGTTCGACCAGCATCCCGTGCCTTCGGCAAACGACCGGCCTGTCGACGAACGACAATGCCGCAACGACAAACAGTTATGGTGCAAGGGTGGAGAACGGAAAAAGCCATGCTTTCCGTAGCGGCAAATCGGGATGCGGGTACGAAAACGCCCCCGGTGCAAGGGAATGACCGGGGGCGTATCCTGCTGATGCTGTCGGGCATACAGGATCTCTAATACTGTGTAGGCGCCGCAGTTCGACGACGCCCTAATCTCTACCAAGTTCGCATTAAATGCGGTGCATGAGTTCGACGACGAACAGCCGTGATCGACCAACAACATGTTTTGCCGCAAAAGCTCTCATATAGTTGGTCAACGACGTGAACGTGCTCCTAGCGGCACGTTTACGTAACGTAAACTCAAAATCCCGCGTTGGATGTATTCTAATGTTGTTTGCCAGATGACACCGGTAACGATCTTCATTCTCGCATGCGGTGCGATACATATTATGCAATCTGGCCCTCTGTCATGACGGCCGCAATTCATCTGGCCATAGTGCGCTCTAACCATCAGCCGCAAAGCCAGGATTTTCCGTTTGCGGGCTATCTTGCCCTTCGGTGGTCATGGCACCATATCGGGCGCGACAGAGATAATACTCGCGCTTGCCTCCCCTGAACAAATATGGAACAAAGCAGCCCATGCTGACTCATATCTCCGTGCGTGGTGCGCGCGAACATAATCTTAAGGGCGTAAACGTCGATCTGCCGCGCGACAGTCTGATCGTCATCACCGGCCTTTCGGGATCGGGTAAATCCTCGCTCGCGTTCGATACCATCTACGCCGAGGGACAGCGCCGCTACGTCGAGTCGCTTTCGGCCTATGCGCGTCAGTTCCTTGAGATGATGCAGAAGCCCGACGTCGAGCATATCGACGGCCTCTCTCCCGCGATCAGTATTGAGCAGAAGACGACCAGTCGCAATCCGCGGTCCACCGTTGCGACCGTGACGGAAATTTACGATTATATGCGCCTGTTGTGGGCGCGGGTCGGGATTCCCTACTCGCCCGCGACAGGCCTGCCGATCAGCGCGCAAACCGTCAGCCAGATGGTCGATCGCGTGATGCAGCTTCCCGAAGGCACGCGCTTCTACCTGCTTGCACCAGCCGTGCGGGGCCGCAAGGGCGAATATCGCAAGGAGCTGGCCGAGTGGCAGAAGGCGGGCTTCACGCGCGTGCGCATCAACGGCGAAATGTATGAGATTGAGGACGCGCCCGCGCTCGACAAAAAGCTAAAGCATGACATCGAAGTCGTCGTGGACCGCATTGCCGTTCGTGACGACATCCAGACTCGTCTTGCCGAGAGCTTCGAGACGGCGCTGAAACTTGCCGAAGGGCTTGCCTATGTGGATCTTGCCGACGGCACCGTGCCGGGCCGCGAGGAAGAAGCGCAGGGTTCGGGCAAGATGAAGAACACCGGCATTCCGGCGAATCGGATTGTCTTTTCGGAAAAATTCGCCTGCCCGGTCAGCGGCTTCACCATCGCGGAGATCGAGCCGCGGCTGTTCTCCTTCAATGCGCCGCAAGGCGCTTGTCCGGCGTGCGATGGCTTGGGCGAGAAGTTGCTGTTCGACAGCCAGCTCGTCGTGCCGAACGAAAATCTCAGTTTGAAGAAGGGCGCTGTGGTCCCTTGGGCGAAGTCCAATCCACCCAGCCCTTATTATATGCAGGTATTGGGATCATTGGCGCGCGAGTTCGGCTTTTCGCTCGATACGCCCTGGCACGATCTTCCGGGCGAAGTGCAGCTTATCATCCTGCATGGTACGGGCGGGAAGCCCGTCACCCTGCGCTTTCAGGACGGCCGCAAATCCTATGACGTCAAGAAGCCATTTGAAGGCGTCATCGGTAATCTCAACCGCCGGATGCTCCAGACGGAAAGCGCGTGGATGCGCGAGGAACTCTCGAAATACCAGACAGCGCAGCCGTGTGAGACCTGCCATGGCGCACGTCTGAAACCCGAAGCGCGCGCCGTGAAGATCGCGGGTGAGGATATCTCGATTTCGACGCGCCGCAGCGTGGTCGATGCGCTCGCCTTCTTCAGCGCCTTGCCCGACCAACTGACCGACCAGCAGAACCAGATCGCAAGGGCAATTCTCAAGGAAATCGTCGAGCGCCTCGGCTTCCTCAACAATGTCGGCCTCGATTATATCAATCTGGATCGCACCAGCGGCACGCTTTCGGGCGGCGAGTCCCAGCGTATCCGCCTTGCCAGCCAGATTGGCTCGGGCCTCTCCGGCGTGCTTTACGTGCTGGACGAACCGAGCATCGGCCTGCACCAACGCGACAATGACCGCCTGCTGATTACGCTCCGCCGCCTGCGCGATCTCGGCAATACCGTGATTGTCGTGGAGCATGACGAAGACGCGATCCGCTCGGCGGATTACATCGTCGACATGGGACCAGGCGCCGGCGTGCACGGCGGAGCGATTGTGGCGCAGGGTACTTTGCCGGAAGTGCTGGCCAATAAAGACAGCGTCACAGCCGATTATCTGAACGGCACGCGCCGGATCGAAGTGCCCGCCAAACGTCGAAAGGGATCGGGCAAGAAGTTGACAGTCCATGGCGCACGCGCCAACAACCTGCGCAACGTCACGGCATCGATTCCGCTTGGCACTTTCACGTGCATCACCGGCGTGTCGGGGTCGGGCAAATCGAGCTTCACTATCGACACGCTCTATGCGGCATCGGCGCGAGCGCTGAACGGCGCGCGCATTATCGCGGGCGCGCATGACAAGGTCACGGGCCTCGAACATTGCGACAAGGTGATCGACATTGACCAGTCGCCCATCGGCCGCACCCCCCGCTCCAACCCCGCCACTTACACGGGCAGTTTCACCAACATCCGCGACTGGTTTGCCGGCCTCCCCGAAAGCCAGGCGCGCGGATACAAGCCCGGACGCTTCAGCTTCAACGTCAAGGGTGGCCGCTGTGAGGCGTGTCAGGGCGATGGCCTGATCAAGATCGAAATGCACTTCCTGCCGGACGTGTACGTCACGTGCGACGTGTGCCACGGCCAGCGCTACAATCGCGAGACGCTGGAAGTGAAGTTCAAGGGCAAGTCGATTGCGGATGTCCTGGACATGACGGTCGAAGATGCCGTCGAGTTCTTCAAGGCTGTGCCGCCGATCCGCGACAAAATGGCGATGCTGGTCGAAGTGGGCCTTGGCTATGTGAAAGTTGGGCAGCAGGCAACCACGCTTTCGGGCGGCGAGGCGCAGCGGGTGAAACTTGCGAAGGAGCTTTCGCGCCGCGCCACAGGCAATACGCTCTACATCCTCGACGAACCCACCACCGGTCTACATTTCGAAGACGTGCGCAAACTGCTGGAAGTGCTGCACGCACTGGTTGATCAGGGCAATAGCGTCGTCGTAATCGAGCATAATCTCGACGTGATCAAAACCGCCGACTGGATCATCGATATGGGGCCGGAAGGTGGCGTGAAGGGCGGCATGGTCGTCGCCGAAGGGACACCGGAAAAGGTGGCGCGTACGGAAGCGAGCTTCACGGGCGGTTATCTGAAACCGATGCTTGCCCAATAGATGCGCCACCAGCACGATATCGACATCCAAAGCGCCGACTTTGGAACCAAGATGATTATCTGACTCTTCACTCAACGGTCGCAGATCCACTGCGAGCGTTTCCTCCATCGAAAGACCATGATGCGCCTGCAGATCGAGGCAGACCTCAACTATTACTTCGACGAGCCGACCGATGTTTTGCTGGCGATCGAAGCAGCGGAATTGCCGGATCAGCGCATCGTTGAAGACCTTATGACGGTAAAAGGCGCGGGGCCACTGTCCACCATTCCGGGCGGCAGCCGCGTGGGCCGCCGCACATGGACGCGTACCGAAAAGGGCGCGTTCAACGCCAATTATCGCGCGACGATGGAAGTGGATCGGCCCCCGAGCACAATTATCGGCCTTGCCGCTTCGCCGCTTGCGCAGCTTCCTCCGGACGTTGTGCCGTTCCTATGGCCCAGCCGTTATTGCGAGGCGGACCGGCTCTACAGTTTCGCCCATCAGGAATTTGGTGGGTTCCAAGGCGGAAACTTCGTGCATGCCGCCGCTGAATGGGTCCGCAGTCACATTCGCTACGTCAGCGGCAGCTCCGATGCCACCACCACCGCCGCCGACACATTCCTGTCGCGGCAGGGCGTATGCCGTGATTTCGCGCATCTCACTGCGGCCGTCGTTCGTGCGCATGACATTCCAGCACGCGTGGCGTCTGTCTATGCCTGGCGCCTCGACCCGCCCGATTTTCATGCCGTGGTCGAAGTATGGCTGGAGAATAGCTGGCACATCGTCGACGCAACGGGGCTGGCGCCGATCGAAGGCATGGTGCGCATGGCCGCCGGACGCGACGCAACCGACATCGCTTTTATGACCGCATTTGGCGGCGCAAAGCTGGTTTCACAATCGGTCAGCGTCGTGCGGGTAGACTAAAGCACGCTTTGCCCTGATCGCGTCGCACGTATTGACGCTATTCGACTGTCACGGACTTTGCCAGATTGCGCGGCTGATCGACATCCGTGCCTTTCAGCACTGCGACATGATAGGCGAGCAATTGCACCGGCACGGCGTAGACCAGCGGCGCGATCAGCGGATGCACCTTGGGCATTTCGATGGTCGCCATGCAATTCTCGCCTGCCTGCGCAATGCCCTCCGCGTCGGAAATCAGCACCACCTTTCCGCCGCGCGCCTGCACTTCCTGCATGTTTGACACGGTCTTTTCGAACAATGGCCCGGACGGCGCGATCACGATCACCGGAACAGCATCATCGATCAGGGCGATGGGACCATGCTTCATCTCGCCCGCCGCATAGCCCTCGGCATGAATATAGCTGATCTCTTTCAGCTTCAGCGCTCCTTCGAGCGCCATCGGATAATCCGGCCCTCGCCCCAGATACAGCACGTCGCGCGCAGGCGCGATCAAATGCGCCACAGCTTCGATATCCACATCATGCCCCAGAGCGTGATTCATGGCAGCAGGTGCCTCTGACAGATGCCAGACGATGTCGGCTTCATCTTCCGCTGTCAGCCTGCCCGCCGCGCGCGCAAGGTTCGCCGCCAGCGCCGCCAACACCGCAAGCTGGCAGGTAAATGCTTTGGTCGACGCCACGCCGATTTCAGGCCCGGCATGGGTTGGCAGTAGCAAGTCCGCCTCGCGCGCCATCGAACTGGTCGGTACGTTCACGACTACCGCGATTATCTGCCCTTCCGCCTTGGCATGGCGCAGCGCGGCCAGCGTATCTGCCGTCTCGCCCGACTGGCTGATGAATAGTGCCAGTCCACCCTTTTCCAGCACCGGATCGCGATATCGAAACTCGCTCGCCACATCGATATCGACGGGAATACGCGCGAACTTTTCGAACCAGTATTTCGCCACCAGCCCCGCATAAAAACTCGTGCCGCACGCAACGATCGTGATCCGCTTCACGCCGCCAAGGTCGAAATCCATGTCGGGCAGGGACACCTGATTTTCCATCCGGCGCAGATAGGAGCGCAGTGTCTGGGCGACTACGACCGGCTGCTCGTAAATCTCCTTCTGCATGAAGTGACGATGATTGCCCTTGTCGATCAGCGCGCCGGATACGCCCGAAATCGTCACCGGACGCTCGACCGGATTATTATCCGCATCGAATATCTCCGATCCCTCACGCGTGATGACGACCCAGTCGCCCTCTTCGAGATACGCGATCCGTTGTGTCAGAGGAGCGAGAGCCAATGCGTCCGAGCCGAGATAGGTTTCGCCATCGCCATAGCCGACCACCAATGGCGAACCCAGCCGCGCTCCAATCAACAGATCGGGATGACTGCGGAACAGGATCGCCAGCGCGAACGCGCCATGCAGACGCGGCAATACCGCCGCCACTGCGGCACGTGGGTCCAGCCCCTGCTCGACTTGCTCGCTCACCAGATGCGCGACGACTTCGGTATCGGTCTCGCTGTCGAAATGCCGACCGCGCGCGATCAGTTCGTCCCGCAACGCCTTGAAATTCTCGATAATGCCATTGTGCACCAGCGCCACTTCATTGGTGGCGTGCGGATGTGCATTACTCGTCGTCGGCGCACCATGCGTCGCCCACCTCGTATGCGCAATGCCGGTGACGCCGGGCAGAGGCTCGTCCCGTAATTCGCGAACGAGATTGAGCAGCTTGCCCTCGGCACGCCGCCGCTCGATCACGTTGTCATGGATCGTTGCCACGCCGGCACTGTCATATCCGCGATATTCGAGCCGCTTCAGCCCATCGACCAGCCGACCCGCAACATCGTCCGCACCGACGATCCCGATAATTCCGCACATATTATTTCGCTGCCTTATTTGCTGCCTTCAAGGCCGCCATCTTCGCGCGGAATGATGCCGCCCATCCGGTGCGCACTTCCTGTTTGCCGCGTGCGACCGCCAGATCGCCCGCAGCCACGTCGCGCGTCACCACTGATCCCGCACCGACTATGGCGCCCTCGCCGATCGACACAGGTGCGACCAGTGCAGTGTTCGATCCGATGAATGCACCTACACCGATCTCGGTCCGGTACTTCAGGAAGCCATCATAATTGCAGGTGATCGTCCCCGCGCCGATATTGGCCCCTGCTCCCACGGTAGCGTCGCCGATATAGGACAAGTGATTGACCTTCGCGCCCTCGCCCAGCGCCGCTTTCTTCACTTCCACGAAATTGCCGACCTTGGCTTTCACACCTATATCCGCGCCCGGCCGCAACCGCGCATAAGGTCCGATCTCCGCCCCGCGTCGCACCGTGGCACCCTCCAGATGTGAGAAGGCGTGGATGACCACATCGTCCTCGACCACTACGCCCGGGCCGAACACGACATTTGGCTCCACCAGCACATCGCGGCCTAACGCTGTATCGTGCGCGAAGAACACTGTCTCCGGCGCGATCAGCGTCACGCCATCGCGCATCGCCTCAATCCGCCGCTGTGCCTGCCACGCCGCTTCGACCTGCGCCAGTTCGATGCGACTGTTCACGCCCGCCACTTCGAACGATTCCGTCTCCACCACGGCGCTCTTCTGCCCCGGCAACATGATGATATCTGGCAAATAATATTCGCCCGCGGCATTGGCATTGCCAATCTGGTCGAGCAGCACGAACAGGTCAGTGGACCGCGTCGCCATCAATCCCGAATTGAATAGCGTCACTGCACGCTCCGCCTCGGTCGCATCCTTATATTCGACCATCTTCTCGATGATCCCCTGCCCGTCCGCGATGATCCGCCCATAGGCGCCCCCCTCGTCGGAGCGAAAGCCCAGCACCACCGCGCGCGGATCGTCACCCCGATTCAGCCGCTCGATCAAGGACCGCATCGTCGCGCTGCTGATCAGCGGTACATCGCCGTAAAGGATTAGCACGTCGCCCACGAATCCTGCGAGCGCGTCATGCGCCTGCGCCACGGCATGTCCGGTGCCAAGTTGCTCACTCTGCACCGCAATCGCGATGTCATGCCCAGCAACCGCCGCCTCGACTTGCTCCCGTCCTGCGCCGACCACCACGACTTGCCGCTCGGGCTTCAAATCGGACAAACTTGCCAGCAAATGCACCAACATCGGTCGCCCAGCGACGGCGTGCAGCACTTTATGCTTGGCAGATTTCATGCGAGTACCCCGCCCGGCGGCAAGGATGATGGCGGCGATAGGGCGTGTCACGATCGGGGGATATCCTGCGGATCGAAGAGGTTGTGCTCACCCTCTGCCATGTTTGGCTTGCAATGGCCACAGGGCAGCGGGCATGGGCTGCACCCATGGCAGACATTCCTTTCGAAATCGTGGGCTTCGACCTTGACGGCACCTTGCTCGACACAAGTGGCGATCTTGCAGCGGCCGTGAACCACGCCGTCACACAGATTGGCCGCCCCGCCTTCCCGGTGGACGCAATCCGCCCCTTCGTAGGAAAGGGCGCACGTGTCATGCTGGAACGCGCGTTGACGGCTTCGGGAGAATGTACACCGGGATTGCTGGACGACAGGCTTCCCGTCCTGCTCGACTATTACCAGCAGAACCTCGCCATACATTCCATTCCTTATCCCGGTTGCGTCGCGGCGCTCGATGCGCTGGCGAGCCGGGGCGTAAAACTCGCCATCTGCACGAACAAGGCGGAGCGCTTTGCAGTACCGCTAATGGAGCAGATCGGTCTCTCCGATCGCTTCGCTACGATCATCGGCGGTGATACTGTGGGTATCGCGAAGCCCGACCCCGCCCCAATCCACGAGATGATCGCCCGCGCAGGCGGTGGCCGCACGATCTTCATCGGCGACACGATCAACGACATTGCGGGCGCGCGCAACGCAGCGATCCCCAGCATCGCGGTCAGCTTTGGATTTCTGGAAGGTCCAATCGAGGCTCTACAAGCAGACGCCGTCATTCACCACTTTGATGAATTGGTGCCGGCGCTGGAAAACTGGCGCAGCTAAGGGCCTACGCCTTCTCCAGCGTGCACTGGAGCGGGTGCTGATTCTGCCGCGCGAAGTCCATCACCTGATTGACTTTGGTCTCCGCGACTTCGTAGCTGAAGATACCGCATACGCCTACGCCGCGCTGATGCACATGGAGCATCACGCGCGTCGCTTCCTCCATGTCCATTTTGAAGAAGCTCTGCAGAACGTGGACGACGAACTCCATCGGCGTATAATCATCGTTGAGCATGAGCACTTTGTAGAGCGAGGGCTTTTTGGTTCGGGAGCGCGTGCGCGTCGCAATGCCGACGCCGGGACCGGTCGTGCCGGTGCCGCCTTCGTCATCCTTGCCTTCGTCGCTCATTTTTGAGCGCTGCCAATCATATGTGCTGAACGTCATCATGCCTGCGCAGGATATGGCAATTGCGGGCCGACACGCAAGGGGCTGTGGCCGTCATTCACCATCAAAAAACGCGCAGTCGCCCGCGCATTCCAAATTCAGCAAAAAAATGGCTGCCTCCGATAGAGGCAGCCACCTTATTGGATCGTCAATGTCTCGATCGCCGGTTCAGGCGGCGAGCGACTTGACCTTGTCCGTCACAACCGAAACGCGGCTGCTGATCGGCTGCGCGACTTCACCGGCCAGCTTGATCAGTGCTTCGCTGGTCTTCGCGCTTTCCTTGGCGAACGCATCGAACGCGCCGGAGATCATTTCGCTCTGAAGCTGGAAGAACTCGGTCGGCGACTTGGCGGCAGCCAGGCTCTTCATCGTGGCGCTTGCCTTTTCGAAGGTCATGCGGCCGTATTCGGCAGCGTCCTGACCGATGGCTTCGACGCCCTTGGCTACGATCTTGCCGGACTCAACCAGAGCTTCGACATTGCCCTTGGTAATTTCAGCCATTTCTTCGATCGCCTTGGTCGACTTCTCGACGCCGGACTTCGCCTTGGCGTTCATGTCGGTGAAGGCCGACTGGAAGCGGGTCTTGGCTTCTTCGGTGTACTTCTTGGTGTTTTCAATGACTTCGTTCACGACTTTCGTTCCTTCTGCTGCCGCCGGTATGAGGGGCATCTTTGCCTCCGGCGCGTGTGGTATTGGAGCGGCGATGGATTCAGGTAGAGTGGACGCTGCCATGTCGTGGGTAACGGAATTAATGGCGGCGGCCACCGGTTCGACCGGCACCTCCGCCTTCGCGACAGGAGCTTTCACGATTGGTGCCTTAACGGCAGGCGCCTTTGCCGCCACGGGCTTCGCCGCGACCTTTTCTGCGAAGGGCACCTTTACGGGCGCAGCCTTGGCTATCGGTTGAAACTTGGTTTTCGGTGCTGCCGGAGAAGCAGCTCCAGGCGCGGAGCCGGTCGCCTGTTCTGCAGCAAGCAAAGCCTGCCGTGCCGTCAGCGCAACTCCTTTGCCAGCAGGATTCGCCGGTTTTGCCGTCTTACCTGTGATTTTCTTCGGTGCGTCTGCCATCAAAGGCCTCCCGTTTATGCTGCACTGCACAATATAGAGAAGGGAACCGAATTGCAAGTAATTTGTTGCAGTGCAGCAAATCGTCACCTTCCCGACGTGAACGGGAAGGACATTTCCAGTTATCGCGCCTTTACGTAACGTCCAGGGGCTTCCTCCAATGCGGGTAAACGTCCCTCGCCCGGCTGGCGCCCGCCTTCGACAGTGGCCATTTCGGGAGCGATATCGCGAAGCCATTGAAGCCAGTCCGGCCACCAGCTTCCCGGGGTCTCTTTCGCCTGTTCCACAAAATCAGCGAGGGTCGCTGCAGGGGTATCGCTCGTCCAGTACTGATATTTGTTGGCGGATGGCGGGTTGACCACGCCCGCTATGTGTCCGGAACCTGCAAGCACGAACCGATGCGGTCCGGTAAAATGATCGACCAGCTTCCACACGCTTTGCGGCGGAGCGATGTGATCGTCCTTCCCTGCCTGAATATAGGCCGGCGTCTGAACGCGCGTTAGGTCGATCGACGTGCCATCTATGCTGATGGCTCCGGCAGTCACCAGTTTGTTGTCGCGGTATAAATCCGTCAGGTACGATCGATGCCATTTCGCCGGAAGGTTCGTGGTGTCGCCATTCCAGTAGAGCAAGTCGAATGGCGCATAGTCCTTACCCATCAGGTAATTGTTGACGACATAGTTCCAGATCAAGTCGCGGCCGCGCAATAGGTTGAACGTCGCGGCCATATAACGACCATCCAGCACGCCCGACGTGGTCAGCTTGTCGATCATCGCCAGTTGCTCGTCATTCACGAACAGAGTCAGGTCGCCCGCCTGGGTGAAATCGACTTGCGCGGTAAAGAAGGTGGCGCTGGCTACCTTGTCGGCCTCGCCTCTTGCCGCCAGCAGCGCCAATGTTGCGGCCAAAGTCGTACCGGCAACGCAGTAACCGATGGTGTGGACACAGGGCACATCCAGCAAGTCGCGCACCGTGTCGATCGCATCGACCTGGCCGCGCAGAATGTAATCGTCCCACTCGATATCGATCATGGTCTCGTCAGCGGACTTCCACGACACCATGAACACGGTAACGCCCTGATCCACAGCCCATTTCACGAAACTCTTCTCGGGCGCAAGATCGAGGATGTAGAAGCGGTTGATCCACGGCGGGAAGATAATCAGCGGCGTTTCCAGCACCTTGTCGGTGGTGGGCGTATATTGGATCAACTGATAAAGCGGGGTCTCGTGAATGACCTTGCCGGGCGTTCCCGCGATGTTGCGCCCTACTTCAAACTGCGTCCCGTCGGTATGCGTCAGTTGCCCCTTGTCCATATCGGCAAGCATGTGCTGAAAGCCCTTCAGCAAATTCTCGCCCCCGCTTTCCAGGGTCTTTTCCAGGACCACCGGATTAGTCAGGGGAAAGTTGCTAGGCGACAGTGCGTCGATCAGACCACTAGTAGCAAAACGGACCTTGGCCTTCTGCTTGGGGTCCAGCCCGTCCACATTATCGACCAGTTTTGTCAGATAATCAGACGTCAACAGATAGCCCTGACGCATCAGATCGTAGAAGGGATGCTTCGTCCAAGCGGGATCAGCGAAACGCCGGTCGGCCTTCGCTGCCGGGCTGTTGGCGGGTGCTGGATCGGGCGTAGTCTTCAACCAACCGGCCCCATCAACGAACCGCTGCCAGAGCGCGACACCTTCATTGATATATTCCGTTTGTGCGCGGACAACTGCGTTGGTGTCGAACGCCGGCTCGCCTCCTGCAAGCTGTCGGGTCGAATGTTCGAGCATCATCTGCTGTGCGCGCCCAATGACATTCGTCCACTGCTGCATCTGGTCCAGCGTCGGCAAAATTGCCTCCGCCAGAGTATCGGTCTGATCGGCCGCAGCAGTAAAGGTTTCTGCGCTTCCACTCGGCGGCTTTTCAGTGGGATTAGCGGCATCTGCGCCTTCAACCTTGCGCTGCTTTTTGCCTGCCTTCGCCATCCCACTCTCCCGCGCAGAAAACCGCGCTGTTCTTCTGGCCAGCCGTACCATGCCGGTCTATACCGCTCTCGCTCTCACGAGCTAAGCTCCGGCACTTCGCCAATCAATAGAGAAGACACCAGCCACTAAGCATACGCAAGGAAGTTCGATCCATGTCCGAAGAATTCTACCGCATCAAACGCCTGCCCCCTTATGTCATCGCCGAAGTAAACGCGATGCGGGCCGCAGCGCGTGCGGCGGGTGAGGACATCATCGACCTCGGCATGGGCAACCCCGATTTGCCGCCGCCGCCTCACGTCATCGCAAAGCTGATAGAAGTGGCGCAAAAGCCCGACGCGCATGGCTATTCCGCGTCCAAGGGTATTCCCGGACTGCGCAAGGCCCAGGCAAATTATTATGGACGCCGGTTCGGCGTGGATCTCGATCCTGAGACCGAAGTCGTCGTGACGATGGGATCGAAGGAAGGGCTGTCCAGCCTCGCCACGGCAATCACAGCGCCCGGCGACGTCGTACTTGCGCCTAACCCAAGTTATCCCATTCACACCTTCGGCTTCATCATCGCTGGCGCGACGATCCGGTCCGTACCGACGACACCGGATGAGGGATATTGGCGCGCGCTCGATCGGGCGATGGCCTTCACGGTGCCACGCCCTTCGATCCTCGTTTGCGGCTATCCTTCGAATCCCACCGCCGAAACGGTCGATCTCGCTTTTTATGAGCGGCTCGTGGCCTGGGCGAAGGAGAACAAGGTATGGGTGTTATCGGACCTTGCCTATTCCGAGCTATATTATGATGGCAATCCGACGCCTTCAATTCTGCAAGTGCCGGGCGCGAAGGATGTCGCCGTCGAATTTACCTCGCTCAGCAAGACCTATTCGATGGCAGGCTGGCGCATTGGTTTCGCGGTCGGCAATCCGCACCTGATCGCTGCCCTGACCCGCGTGAAGTCCTACCTTGATTACGGTGCATTCACGCCCGTTCAGGCGGCGGCCTGTGCCGCGCTCAACGGGCCGCAGGACATCGTCCAGAAGAACCGTGAACTGTACCACAAACGCCGCGACATATTGGTCGAGAGCTTTGGCCGGGCCGGTTGGGATATTCCCGCCCCACGCGCCTCTATGTTCGCCTGGGCACCGCTTCCGCCCGCGCTCAAGGAAATGGGCAGCCTGGAGTTCTCCAAGCAATTACTCACCCATGCCAAGGTCGCGGTCGCGCCCGGCGTCGGCTATGGCGAGGACGGCGAAGGCTATGTACGGATCGCGATGGTCGAGAATGAGCAGCGACTCCGGCAGGCGGCGCGTAACGTGAAACGCTACCTGCAAAGCATGGGCGTCAACACGCCCAATACCAAGGCCGCGCTCTGAACCGGATGCTTCGCCGGGCGGTTCGGCGCCGTCCGGCGGCATCCCATGCCCTTTTCTAATCCCAAGGAACTGCGATGCTGCTTTTCAGAGGAAAGGAATCCAATCCCCGGTCTCTTGCGAAAGCGGTAAGCTGGCGCGCGCTGGGCAGCATCGACACGTTCCTGCTCGGCCTGTTCTTCACCCGTGATTTGAAAGCCGCGGGGGCAATCGCATCCACGGAAGTGGTGACGAAAATCGCGCTCTATTTCGGACATGAGCGGCTCTGGGCGCAATTCGGCTGGGGACTTACGCCGGAGACGCCAGTCGCTGCTACAGAAACACTCGTCGCTGCTGCAGAAACGCCCGCAGCGTGATCCCGCTCCCGCAAGTCGCGCAAGTTGCGCAAACGATCCAGCTTGCGCTCGCCCCTGTTTTCCTGCTTGCGGGCATTGGCGCATTCCTCAACGTCTGCACCGGACGTCTGGCGCGCGTGATCGATCGGGCGCGCGTCGTCGAGAGCCTTGTTCTGACCACACGCGGCAAGGAACATGATCGCTACATCGAGGAAATCCGCAGGCTGGACCGGCGCATGACGGTCGTGAACAGTGCGAT
This sequence comes from Sphingobium sp., assembly GCA_051305835.1. Classification (GTDB taxonomy): domain Bacteria; phylum Pseudomonadota; class Alphaproteobacteria; order Sphingomonadales; family Sphingomonadaceae; genus Sphingobium. The sequence goes on along the minus strand of JBPPMC010000014.1, from coordinate 2,777 downwards.
CTTCCTGACCGTGGCAAGCGGCGCATCGGTCTGCCTTGTCGTGATCCTGCTGTTCGCGTCGGAGCTGTTCCACGCCCATATGGGGCGCCCGATCGCGTTCCTGTTCATCGTCGCCATGATGTTGCAGGCGGGTGCGTTCATTACCTTCATCATCGAAATACGCCTCGCGTCGCGTACTATCCACATCCGCAACGAAGTGCTGTTCCACAAGGCGGACGAGGAAGAACGCGCATGATCGAGAGGAGATTGCTGCAGGCAATGATCGCCTGTGCCTGCATCGTCCCGCTGGTGACTGGCGGCACCGGCATATTGCACGGGCCGCAATGGCTGCACGGCGTCGGCGCAGCGCCGATCGATCTCGACAGCCACTTCCGCTACATGAGTGGCATATTCTTCGCCGTCGGCCTCGCCTTCTGCTCCTGCGTTCCGAACATTGAGGTGAAGGGCGAACGCTTTCGAATGCTTGGCATGTTCGTCGTGGTCGGCGGCCTTGCGCGGCTCTATTCGCTGCTGTCGGTCGGCGCACCTTCTAAGGGGCATCTACTCGGCCTGTGCATGGAACTGGGCGTCGTCCCCTTCCTGATGCTTTGGCAAGCCGCCTATGCCCGCCGCGTCAGGGTTTTGGCGTAGCGCCTTCCAGTTCCGGACCTGCATCAACGGTGGCGCGGAAGTCCGGTTTCATATGCAGCCCCGCCGCCTGCTCATAGGCATAGCCCACATCCAGCAACCGCTGCTCATCGTAAGCCGCGCCAATGAAGGACAGCCCGACCGGCAGGCCGCGCACCAGCCCCATCGGCACGGTCAGATGCGGATAGCCCGCAATCGCCGCCCGCCCTGTCGATCCGCCCGGCCCCTCATATTGATCGCCCCACGCGGTATCGGACAGCCAGGCCGGGCCGTAACTCGGCATCACGATCATCGCGATCGCATTGTCCGCCAGGATCTTGTCGATGCCCTCCTTGCCCGCCAGCCGCAACGACTTGGCGCGCGCAGCCACATAGGCAGGATCGTCCAGCCCCTTGGTCGGCTGCGCCGTCAGGAACGTCTCCTGCCCGAACAGCGGCATTTCGCGTCCAGCCTCCTTGTTGTTGAAGGCGATCAGGTCGGCAAGCGTTCGCGTCGGCACGCGATCGGCGCGGGTCGTGGCGAGGTAAGCATTGAGGTCCGCCTTAAACTCCGAATGCAGCACACCCCCTTCAGCATCACCCATCCCTTCGGTTGGCGTGGGCTTGATCTCCACGAGAATGGCACCCACCGCCTTCAACGTCGCCAGCGCTGCATCAAAACGTGCGATCCAATCCGGCTGCGCACCGATCCGAATAAAGCCGATGCGCATCCCCTTTACTCGGCCAGCATCCAGCGCTGCTGCGTAATCATGCCGGTGCGCCATGGCGTTTGCCGTCGCGACGTCACCCGGATCGCTGACGATCATGGCGGAGAACAACGCCGCCGCATCGCGAACAGTGTGCGCCATTGGGCCAGCCGTGTCCTGGCTATGGCTGATCGGCACGACATGAGTACGCGGCACCAATCCGACCGTCGGCTTCAATCCCACGAGTCCCGTCATCGACGCAGGGCAGATGATCGACCCGTCCGTCTCCGTCCCCACCGCCGCCGCCGCAAAGCCCGCCGCGATCGCCGCGCCTGACCCACTCGACGAGCCGCAGGTCGTGCGATCCAGCGCATAGGGATTACGCGTCAGTCCGCCAACTGCGCTCCATCCGCTCAGCGAGCGCGTCGACCGAATATTCGCCCATTCGGACAGGTTCGTCTTGCCCAAAATCACCGCGCCCTGCGCCCGCAGTGCCGCGACCAGCGGCGCATCGCGATCATTGTCATTGCGCGCCAGCGCCAGCGATCCCGCTGTCGTCGGCATGCCGCGCACTTCGACATTGTCCTTGATCAGCACCGGCACGCCATGTAGCGGCCCGCGCAGCGTCCCCGCTCGCCGTTCCGCGTCCCGCGCTTTTGCCTCCGCCAGTGCATCTGGGTTGATCGCAATGATGCTGTTGAGCCTTGGCCCCTTGCGATCCATCGCCGCGATCCGCTTCAGATAGGCACGTACCGCCGCAGCGCTGGTCGTGGTCCCGCGCGCCATGCTTTCCGACAAACTGGCGGCGGTCTCGTCTGAAATATCCTTCGCGCCGGCGGGCGGCGAAGCGGCCATGGCGGCGAGGATGAGCAAGGCAGAGAAACGCATCGGCAGATACTTTCCGGGGGGGCTGATCGAACAGAGCGCTCGACATCAGACCAAACGAACGTGATAGCCGCGCTCCACCATTGCCTGCCGCTTCTTGGATATGGATGCCCCGGTGCGCGATGACGAACGGCTGATCGCCCACGCGCGGGCTGTCCAAAGACGCGCATTACTTCTGCCACAGCGCGACCTGAGGGCGACGGACGGGTTCGCGGAATGATCGCAAGTGCAGCGAAAATGCCGACCGATCGCGCTCATCATTGGCGCGCACAATCACCGGGCACCCGTGTACCAGAAATGCAAATATGAGAGGGGCCGCCGGGTCATGCCCGACGGCCCATCATTTGCATGGTCAGCGGCCGGAAATGCCGCCCAGGGGAAACGTTGATCGCGCTATTTTCGATGCAGAAGCACCCACCGCGCTGACGGTGTAATGATGCCAATGTTTTGAAAATCGACGCCTTTAGCGTCGCTCAGCGGCGCGTTTCCCAAATGGACTTGACCGACCCCAATACTGAACCATGAGACATCGGATCACCTCCTTTCGCTATGTTGAAACACTGCGTGCCGGTTCGGGCAG
>JBPPMC010000363.1:0-27555 GCA_051305835.1 Sphingobium sp. | reverse complement strand
CCCGATGATTTCTATTGTGGAGAGCGTCGGCTCGGCCAGTGGTTCTATTGCGCGAAGCCGAAGCCGACCGAGACCCCGCTCAGCGCCGCGGCCGAGCCGCAGGTGAGCGCGGCCGATCGGATCGCGGCGATCGGCAGGCAGCTCGACGAATTGAAGGCGCGTGCGATCCTCGAGCCGAGCGAGGCCAACGTCATTGCCTATGTTCGCTTTCAACGTGAGCAGCTCGATCGCGCGTCCACCTTCTCCGATACCTGGCAGCGGGCGCTCTGGCAGAACCCCGATCTCGACTACACGCTTCAACGACCTGTCTCGACGGTCGGCAAGCGCCTCTGGCTCGACAACCGCAAGGCGGACCGGGATGAGGTCTTGACTAACCTTGGGCAGCGATATGGCTTGTTCTATTTCTACGCGCAGAGCTGCGGCGCCTGCGAGGTGTTTGCGCCGATCCTCCGCTCGGTCACCGACAGCCACAGGATGACGGTGATGGCCGTCTCGATGGACGGCGGCCCGAACCGGGAATTTCCCAACTATGTGGTCGATTCTGGCCAACGAGCCCGCATGGGCGTGCCCGGCAATGAGACGCCAGCGCTTGTCCTGTTTGACACGCAGACGAAGCGGACGATTCCGGTCGGCTACGGCGTGCTCAGTGCCGACGAGATCATGGACCGCATCTTTATGCTGACTAACACGAAGGTGGGGAGCGATTATTGATGGAACAGACACCAGAGCTTGGGCGGCGGTCCCCTCTCCACAGGAAGATAGCGGCGTGTCTGGCGATGGTTGCTGCGTCCCATTTCGCCTTGATCGGTGTGGCCCGGGCCGACGTCGCCTCGGAGATGAACGGCTTCTTCAACGACGCTGGCGGTGCCGCGAATGTGACTGGGCCAACGGCCTTCCAGGGCCAGTCGGCAGGCTATTATTCGCTCGGAAATGTCTGGACCCGCTTCCCCCAGAAGAGCGTTTCGCCGTTCAATCTGCAGCTGCCGAGCGCACGCGCCGGCTGCGGCGGTATTGACCTCTTCAGCGGCAGCTTTTCCTTCATCAACGCCTCCGAGATCGTCGCCATGTTGAAGGCGACGGCGAACAATGCGCTCGGTTTCGCCTTCAAGCTCGCCATCGATTCCGTGTCGCCGGAAATCGGGAAGGTGATGGATGAGTTCAGCCAGAAGGCACAGCTCCTCAACCAGATGAACATCTCGAGCTGCGAAACCGCGCAAGCGCTGGTCGGCGGAATCTGGCCGCAAATGGACTCCACCCGTTCGACGATCTGCGAAGCGGTCGGCAACAGCCAGGGCGTTTTCTCGGATTGGGCCGCGTCCCGCCAAGGCTGCAACAACGGCAACAAGCGGGATGCTACGATTGCTGGCAACACCGACGCCAACATGAAGGATCAGCTTGTCGGTGAACCCCATAACTACACGTGGGAGGCGTTGAAGAAATCGGCCAAGTTCGGCGCCTTCGACCAATCCTTTTCCGAATACATCATGACGCTGGTCGGCACTGTCGTGACCCAGCCTTCCACGGATCCGTCGGTGGGCGGCAAGGTCGTGATGTTCGGTCCGGCGGAGGAGGCCGTTGTCACGGCGCTGCTCGACGGCACGGCCGACGCGCCGGCGGTCAAGATGCTCAAATGCAATGATACCGACTGCTACGATGTCGGCGAGCAGACCCTGACCGTTCCGGCGTCGTCCGCGCTCCGGCCGCGGATTGCCGGCATGATCAAATCCATGAGCAGCAAGATCCGCACGGATACCGCGCTTGATGCGGCCGAGAAGCAGCTTCTGAACATTGCGACCGTCCCGATCTACAAGATCCTCGCCGTTCAGGCCTACGCACACTACGCGCTGACCGATGGCGAGATCGAAACGCTGTCGGAGATCGTGGCCGTCGATCTGTTGGCTGCTATGCTCGACAACATGCTTGATCGCGTCGAGCAGGCTCAGACGCATTATCAGACGTTTGACCAGGTGACCGCCAATCAGTGGAAGCAGCAGATCTCTGCGACGCGCCAGAAGTTTGCCCAGCGAGATGTAAAGCTCTCGAACAAGCTGCAGGTCACCATGCAGATTATCGACCGCAGCATCATGCTCGAGTCCACCCTCCAGAACTCGATGACGCCGGGGATGTCGTCCGCGCTCAATTTCTCGCGCGGGCTCAATGCACAAGGGCTGAACTAGGGCAGGGGAGCTGCGGGGATGGTGGAGGTCTTCACGGTTGGGGGTGGCGAGTATCTCGTCAACACCTTCAACGCCGTCGCTGCCTGGTCCGGGGGTGGGGGATATCGATCCTTGCTCCGCGTCGTGATGGTGATGGGCCTGATCTACTCGTTGCTCGTCGTCGCGTTCACGCTCAACTTTCGAGTCTGGCTGAACTGGTTCCTGCAATCGACACTGATTTATCTTTGCCTGATGGTACCGACGATCGATGTGAAGGTGACCGATCGGATCAATCCGTCGCTGGCACCGGCAACGGTTGCGAACGTACCGCTCGGGCTTGGGGTGCTTGCGAGTTTCACGACTCAGATTGGCGATTGGCTGACACGTACCGCCGAGACTGTCTTCGTTATGCCGGGCGAACTCAATTACTCGAGCAATGGCATGGTCTACGGCGCGCGTCTGTACGATGCGACCCGCAACTTCGTCATCCGCGACGCTGAGTTTTCGACGAACCTGGAAGAGCACTTCAAGAAATGCCTGTTTGGCGATGTGATGCTTTACCGCAAATCACTCACGGTCCTTGCGCAGTCGAAGGACCTCTGGACGGACATCGGGCCAGGATCGGAAGCTCGATCGCAGGAGTGGTTAGAGCGCCAGGGCGACGGCACGGTGAACAGCGCGATCGTCACCTGCCGGCAGGCCTACGATATGCTCAACGCCCAATGGGCGCCGATGATAGAGGCAAACACGCCGCTTTGGGGCAAGGAACTCTATCCGAAGCTGAGCAACACGCTCGCGGCCGACAAGCTCAAACACGATCTGCCGATCGCGAACGCTGCCTTCACTGGATCGGGCAGCAACTATTCTGACTCGATGCGACAGAACACGGCCATCAACGCATTCATGCAAGCACGAAACAGCATGGCGGGCGGGTCCGGCGCGGCGACGATCGATACCTTCGCGCAGACGCGCGCGGACATACAGGCGCGCAACACCTACAATTCGATCGCTCAGCAGGCGATGGCCTGGGTGCCGATTTTGAATATCGTCCTCACGGTTGTCTTCTTCGCGATGTTCCCGGTGATCTTCCCGTTGTTCCTCATGCCCCAAACGGGGCTGACGACGTTGAAGGGTTACGCGATGGGGTTCTTCTACCTCGCCGCATGGGGACCGCTGTACGTCATTCTCCATATGATCTGCATGACGAGGGCGGAGGCGGCTGCGGCCGGTGTTGCCAGTGGCGGCGTGACGCTTGGCACCTATGCCGGCATAGGTGCAGTGAATGGTGAGACGGCGACGATCGCCGGCTTCATGCTGATGAGCATCCCGTTCCTCGCTGCCGGCCTGGCGCGTGGAGCCATGTCGATTGCGGGGCAGGCGACGTCGATGCTCGCGCCCGCGCAGAATGCGGCGGAGGCGGCCGCACTCGAGCAGACGACAGGCAATTATTCCTACGGGAATGTGAGTTGGGCAAATTCCACGTCGAACATGCGCGAGAGCGATCAGTGGACGACGGCACCGAGCTACATGGGCGGCGCGACCAGCGTCGGCTGGCGGCAGGATAACGGCGCGGTCGTGTCTGGCTTCGGCAATGGTCAGGAGGTGTTCGACACCAGCGGCGCAATCTCGCGGCTAGGGTTCACGCCAACGATGAACTCCGGAACGGTGGCGGAGTGGCGGGAGATGGCGAGCGACGCGCATCGTCAGGCGCAGGCGTTCGAAAATGCCGCCCAAGAGATCCTGACCAGCACGCATACCAACCGCAGCGCCTTTGGAACCTCGACGGAACGCTCTTCGGGCTTCGAATCTGGTGCCGGTAGTTCCGCAAATACCAACGTCGAGAAGTTTGATCGGACGACCGGCTCAAGCTCACAGGGCCTGGAAGAGCGCTCATCGACCGGCCAGAGCCAGCGGATCTCCGAAGGTCACGATCGGCAAGCTGGGACGACAGATCAAGTCGCCGGTTCGCTTGGAGGGGCGCTTGGTGGGGCTGGGCGGGGAGCTACTGGCGGGAAGGGCCGATTGGGCAGCCTGCTGCCAAACGTCAGCGGCACTGTCAGTGTCAACAAGACCGGAACTCAAACGGATAACCTGCGGTACGGGACGGATTCGAGCAAATCTACTGACTCTTCTAGCTCCTCGTCGAGCGGCGTGCGCGATGAACACTCGAGCGGCATCGGAGCATCCACCTCCGACGGCACTTACGAACGGTCTGGTGTGTTCAGCCGGTCTTCCGCAACGTCTTCCTCCTCGCAAAGCACTGAAGATGCCCTTGCACGGGCGCGCTCCTACACGGAAGCGGCACGCAAGATGGAGGAGCTGTCCGAGTCGCTTTCGCGCGACGCCAGCTTCGCCGAAACGCACGGGATGCAACTCAGCGAAAATCTGAGCCAGGACCTCGCGCAGTGGTACCGGCAGCAACAGCTGCTGCACCCGAACCTGGACGCGCCAGAACTATGGGCGACGAACCTGACCGACCAGCAACGTGCTGTCAGGTCGCAGATGATCCAGCAATGGTCTCAGGAAAAACGCGACGCGCTTTGGAATGAAATCCAGGGCAGCATCTCCGAGCCAAATTTGGTCGATGTGCGCCGCACGGATGTAGGGGGGCCTGGCGATGTCCGAGCGTCTTATCGCCCGCACGGGGTTGATCGGCTTGGCAGCGGCAGCCGGGGCGGCGATCCAAATGCCGCCGCAAGAATCATCGACGAGGGTCGGGCCAGGCTGAGCGACGACAGAGCTGCTGCAGAGGCCGCCCGATCCAATCGAGCTGGCGCAACCGTTGATTTGCAATCGGAAGTAAACCGCGATCAAAATCGCGGATTTTTCACCGATCCTGATCTTAGGAAATGAATGTGCAAATCACCAGGCCACGAACAGATAGACGCCAGTTCCCACAAGCAACACCAGCGAGATGAGGCCTCCGATTGCTCTGCCGGGTGTGAGCGGTCTATCGTCGCTTGAATCAGTGATCTGAGGGTTCATCAGCTGATATTCTGCTGTGAACTGCTCTTCGATGTAGACCGGACCGCCAGGGAGGTCCTTCGTTGCGAGGTAGGTTCTCAGGTCGTACATGTCGAAAGCTCCGGACACCGATTTTGTACAGTGTTCGAAGTTTGTTCGCAATGGCCTCTTGCCAGCTATCGGGTTTATCGAAGCGCGACAGATCGTGCTTATGTCCCTACGAATGCTCGAATGAAGCCCCTCGGGCTGGGCATTTTTGCCTTCCCTCCTTGCAGCTCGAGAATGCCTCGAAGAGATGCGGCCAGTGCTTTTCAAGCGGCGATCCGCGCCGCCGAGACCAGCTTACGAAGCGCTCGGTTGAAATTGTGTCGATTTCAGCCTATATGGAACTGACTCAACAGGAATGATCGAATGGTTCGTCCGGCAAATATGGGATTCGTTGATGCGGACCGTGTCCTTCACGACCGCATAGTGGCAAGCACCGATCGCATCATCAAAATGATGCCGGCGGCGGCAAAGGCGGCCGCTATCAGCAGCATCGACGTGCCCAGCTTGGTCTTTCATCTGGCTCTTGGCATTCCGGCGGTCGAAACGGACAATCCGGAGGCCGCAGAGAGGATCACGAACGCCATCGCTTTCAAGCGACGGATGATCGACGCCGCGGGCGGGGCGCTGACTGCGGAGAAGGTGCGCGCACTGCTTGGACACAAGACGATTCAGGCCGTCTATAAAGCGGTGAAGGATCGCCGACTGCTTATGGTCGAGGACAATGGGACCAAGCTGTTCCCGGTGTTCCAGTTCGACGGCAACGCGATCATCCCAGGAATCTCGAAGGTTCTCAGTGCCGCTCCGCACACGACCGGCTGGGCCATTCTGCAGTTCCTCGTTGGTGGCGATGAAGGTCTTGATGGATTGAGTCCCATCACGCTCCTCAAGGGCAGCGACGCAGAGGTCGAACGCGTCGTGCGATTCGCCCATACGCTCGAAGACTGACGCATATGGCAGCGAAAGGGGGGATACCCGTGGCGACGATCGCTACGGGAAAAGTGCTACATCGGGTTCACGGCGCGACGGTGGCTGCCAGATGGTATGGACGCAAGGACGCGACCTGGCGGTGGGATGATCCCGAAGGCAAGTTCGGGGTTCTCTATCTGGGAAAGACGCTCGTAGGGCCATTTGCGGAAACACTGCTGCGAACACCGGGGGATAGAGACGTCCTTTGGGATCAGGTGGCCAGGAGACGCGCCGCTAACTTCACAATTATGCGGCCAATCCGTCTAGCCAAGGTCCATGGACCGGGCCTTGGCTGGTTTAAGACCACCGCCGCCGGTGTCTCTGCCGACTTCGATCCGGTCGACAATCCGGGTGCCTATGTGGTCCCACAGCAGATTTCCGCAGAGATTTATAAGAGCACGAGCCTGGACGGCATTCAGTACCGATCGCGGTTCGATAGCGATGAGCTCTGCATCGCACTTTTCGATCGGGCTGATGCGGCGATCTCGTTGGGTGCCGAGGGCGTGCCCATCGGCAAGGACTGGACCCAGAAATTGCTCGCCGATCGTGGCTATACGCTGATCGAGCTTTGAACCAGGCCCGGCCGCTTACGGCGCTATGCCGCTCGCGGGCAGATCGAAGGGACCAGCCAACCACGAACTGAGATATTCGGCCACCATCGCGAGGTAATGCTCGCGCTGGTCGGGAACGGCCCGCGTGAACATCTCCAGCGGCCAGGCAAGCAGGCGATCAAACGGGCGCGGGTGGATGGCGAAACGGGCGGCAAGTGGGATTGCCAGTTCGGTAGCCGCGGCGGCGAACAGGGCGCGCTGGATATGACCGTTTCCATCGAGAAACGGATGGATTTTGCCGAACCAGCAGAAAAGGTGCGTCAAGGTCAGGAGCTGCACAAAAGGCTTAGCAGACCTTGCGGGAACCAGTTCGCGACGAACTTCGGAGAGCATGAAATCGAGCCGGGCGACGACGTTCTCGGGCTCCTCGAACGAAAAGCTCTTTTTCGGGCTGAAGACTTGCGGGGCGCCCAAACGCCGTCCCTCGAGCGATGTCCCCGCCGCACCCCGGTAGGTGCCGGCATATTCGGGGTAACCGGGCGGCGTGAATCCGACGAACAAGGTGCGGTGAAGGTCTCTGGGATCGGCCAGTATGGAAGAACGATAGGCGGGGTCGACAAGGATACGCTGTTGGAGAGCCGTGCAGGCCTGCGTCATCGCCGCATCGTAATTGGGCATGGCATATGCCTGCCATTCTGGCGCTGTCGTCATTGCCGGCTCGTCCGGGATCTCGAGTTTCGCTTCGAAGCCAGAATTGCCGGACAGCCCGGCATCACAGAAACTCCTCACCTGCATGGTCGTCGAACAGTGCGGCATCGCGGACATAGCCGGCGACTGTGTCGAGCGACTTGTGGCGCGAGTGGTCCTTCATCTTGAACAGGTTCGCTCGCTTCGCGGCCGCCTCGGTAAGGAAGCCCGCGCGCAGGGAATGCCCGGAGAACAGGGCTGGGTCGAGCCCTGCCGCCGACGCGCAGGCTTTGACCAGACGAGCCACGGTCTTGTCGGTGATCGGGTCGGCCGTCAGCACGTCCCCCCGCGTCAACCGACGAAACACCGGGCCTGTCCGGGGCTTTCCGATAGCGGGATCCAAGCCGATCAGATCGGCGGCCTCGAGCCAGTCGTTGAGGAGGCTCACCGGCCGGATATGACGGCCTTCGGGGATCGCAATCTCCTGGCCCTCGGCTTCCTGATCGCCTTTCGAACGGGGGATCGATATCCGCACGCCCGCGATTTCGAATTCGAGATCGGGCAATTGCATGCCCGCTATTTCGGAACGGCGAAACGCGCCCGCCATGCCGACCGCCAGGATCGCGCGATCGCGCTTGGCGCGCAGGCCTGCGTTCGTGATCGTCGCAAGCATGGCGGTGAGCACGTCCGCCGCTGCAGGCGCCTTCTGATCCTTCTTCCGAGCATATTTGCGGCGTACGCCCGCCATCATCTGCGCGATAACGCCAGCGGCATCGCGCGCCATGGGAGAGGCAAGGCCCGCCTCTTTGTGGTGATGGTTGATCGCCGCGACGCGGCGGCCGATCGTGACCGGTGCGATGCGGGCCTCCGCCTCGACATGCGCAAAGAGCGCGACGATGTCCGGATGGGCGGGCAGGGCTTCGACGTTGCGGGCATCGCAGAAGTCGCAGAAGCGCTACCAGTCGGATGCATAGGCTTTTTGCGTTGAGCCAGCCTTGGCGGCCGCGAGCGTATCGCGCGCGCTTTCGATCTCGGCGAGCAGGTCGGCAGGGAGATCGGCCGATAGTGGCAAGAGGTCGCGGCCCATCAGCAGCGCACGCCTGCGCTATCTTGGGTCCGGTCGCGCGCGCCCTTGCCGGTTGCGCTACTCGCGCACAGCGCCGCGTGCGGATCGGAAAGAGCAGGAAGCATGTCCGTCACTTAGACGCTTCCTTGGCAAGCTGGTCGAGTTTGGATTGGAAAAAGCGCTCGCTCCATAGGCTGAGCGACTTCGCCTCGGCCGGCCGCAGGAACCGGTTCACGTCGGCCGTTGCCGCGCGCCAATCGATGGACGTGATCCTCGCCTTCAAGGCCGCGACAAGCCACTCGCCGTCGACATGCAGGTCTCGCTGGTCCTGCCAAGGCCCCGCCTGCAGGATCGCTGCGCCAAGAAGCGAGAGGTTGGGGTAGACGCCGTTCGCGACGTACCAGGAAAAGTCGAACCAGTCGCGGCCCTTCAAATAGGGGCGGCACAGCAGCGCATGGATCTTGAGCGCGAAATTGGACTCCAGATCCTGGTGCCGCACCTCGTAGTCGGCGGGGAAGTCGAGGAAGGTTGTCGCTTCGCCAGAGCCCGCCGGCGGATTGGTGTCGATCTCGAGCTTGATTCTGATCGTCTTGGCGCGGCCCGATCCCGCGTAGCTGAGATTGAGCTGGCTTGCGATCGAATCGTCCTTGAGGATCGCTTCGCGCACTGCTCTGTCCATCTTGTCCTTCGGCTGGGCTTCGAGCTTCAGGCCGAACTGAGCGAAGATTTCGACGAGCGCGGAGAGGTACGGGGACCATTGGAAATCGGGGTCCGGCACGCGCAGCAGGAAGTCGAGATCCTCCGAAAAGCGGGGAAGGGCGTGCAGGATGCGCAGGCTCGTGCCGCCCTGGAAAAGCGCGACGTCGAAGAAATCGGCGCGCCAGAGCGCGTAGAGCACGATCTCCTGGATGATCTCCTTGGTCGCGTTCTCCTCCTCGACGGCATTGGTCGCGCCATAGTCGCGGAGTTTCTTCTGGAGCATCTCAATCATCGCGCGATGCATCCAGCGAGGGGGATCGGTTGCCGCGGACAGCAAGCTCGAGGGAACGGAGGAAGTCGTTGACCGCCTTGTGCTTGTAGACCGATTTCAGCGACGCGAATTGCTTGCGTTTGAGCGTGTGGAGATGATCCTCGTCGATGCGCAGGCCGCTGGTTAGCCAGTCGAAACCCGTCCAGCGTTGCTTCCGCAATGCGACGAGGTCGAGGAGCGCGCGCAAGGGGCTCGCAACGAACGCGGTGAGGGCACCCAATTTCTGCCGCTCCACGCCCACCAGGAACTGATATTCGTGGATGGCGAGCGGATGGAAGGTGAACCGGCCCATGACCGGGGTGTCGAATTCAAGCGTCTTGCGTCCGGGCGTCACGCTTGCGGTCGCGTAGACTGCCTCGGGAATCCAGCCATGGTGAGCGAGGGCGGTCTCGAACGAAACATAGCTGCCCGGAATGAGGGCCTGGGCCACGGCGAAGGGATGAATCGCGTCCGATCGATAGGATTTGCCCAAAAGATAGGTGCCGCGCTTGAGACGGACGAGCGAACCGTCCTTCAGCGCGCGGTTGACGAGCGCATAGCGACGCGCAGCGCCGCCGTCGATCGCCTCGCCAAGCTGGCGTTCATCGAAAACGCGGCCGGCGAGCTTGCCGTCAGACAGGGCGGAGGTGAGGGCGCTCATAAAATTCCCGATACTTGCATAAAGTGAAAGTTTCAAGAATTTTATGTAGGAACGGAATGGACGTTTTCGACAATGCTAGCCTCGAACTGCCGCTTGACCGACCGCCAAGCGAGAATGTGGAGCATTCCGGGAGAGGAAACGACAGCGCTTCCGCCTGGCCTGGCCTACCGTGGTGTCTATTCGTCCGTGTAACCGCGCCAGCGCTGCAGGATCGGGACAATGTCGTCACCATGCCCGAACGCGTCCGGATAGATGCCGCTTGGATACTGGCCAAGGAACGTGAAGATCGTCGCCATGTCGGCGGCGATTGCGCGGTCGACGCCAAAGAGATCGGCGAGATCAAAACCGCCCCAATCCGCTCCATTGTGCCATGCGAGAAGGAAATTGGCGACACGACCCGCCTGACCGGTGTCGCTGCTTGCGAGATCGAACAGGCGGTCGACTGCGGCGCGAACCTCGGGTGCGATCAGGGGCGTTACGTTCATGGCGAGCATCATCGAGATCGCAGGCCGGGAGTCAATCGGTCGATGCCGGCGCGAGTGCAACGATGACGTGAGAACGCATTGCTCGATATCGGCAGCCCTCTCGAAGCCAATTCTTATGTCCGAGAATCGCGTTTATCGGACGCAACTAAGACCCTGCACGCGAGCAGGGGCCGCCCGATAAGCAGCCCACCTACCGGATCACACCGTAAGAGAGCGCCAGGTAGCCGTTGATCGCGCGGACGAGGAGACCACTTTAGGTAGGTACGTGATCGTATTGGAATGCACATCCGGCAAGGACATCTGTCGGTTGATAGTCTCCGCTCCAGCCTCGGCTTCGACCACGCTCAGAGATCAGATGTAGATTCTTTCTGGCCCGCGACGACACCACGTACACGAGCTTCTTCGCTGTCTCGACCTGATCTGGGTCGCTGAAATGTGGGACCATGCCTTCCAGCAACCCATAAGCGATCACCGCGTCATATTCGGCGCCCTTGACCCCATGGATCGTCGACACAGTAATGCCAGTCCGGCCCGCAAAGACCTTCCTGAACATCGCCAGCTCGGCGATCGCCGCCGAGCCTTCCTTGACGAGCCGGTCGATGCGCTTCTGCGAGCATTCGAAGAAGGCGTCGTGGTGCTCCTGGAGCGACGCGCAAGCGTGGTAATCGATGCCAAAAGCGGCGCATAGCTCGTCGAAAAACGCTCGAAGGAAAACGAGACCATCGGTCTCGGCGATGGTGATGGCATTGCAGGCGCGCAGCAGCGCCTTGCGGTCCAGCCCCGGAATGTCGATGCCCACGTCGCTCAGGCCCGAGATCACTTCGCCCGCCCATCGCATTCTGCGCACGTAGAGTTGCGGAGAAGCCTCCGTCAGGATGATCCGGGCGAGCTTGTACCAAAAATTATCGACGTCGCGCGCGAAGGGCACCATTCCTGGGCCGTCGAACGAATAGCCCGGAAGGGCTGCGACCAGCCGCCGCGTCATGCTCGCGAGATGAACCCACCAGGGGGCAACGATGCAGACCTCTTGCGGAGCGATGCCGAGCGTTTCGACGTTGTACTTAATAAGCCGTACAAGCTCGTCCTCGAGTCCGTCGCGGTGGGTCTCCTGGTCGAACGACACCACGCTCGCATACTTCCTGTCCGTGCCCACGGGCTCGATCTTAGCAGGGAAAACATTGTAAAGGCCGAAATAGCTCACGATGCGGGCGGACGAGCGGTAATTGTCCGATAGGTCCATTTCCTTGAACGCGATTCCACACCGCGTACCGAAGTCCGCTGCAGTGATCGCATAGCCCCCAAGCGAACCATAAATCGCCTGATTGGGGTCTCCCACGACGAAAGCGGACGCTTGGCCTTTCGACCCCTTCAAGATCGACGCCAAGATCGCATATTGTATCTCGCGCGTGTCCTGAAACTCATCGACGAGCACGCATTCGAAGATCGAACCGAGGAGTACGCTGATTGAGGGGTGCTTCTCGATGAGCTGGTAGGCGTAGAAGAGGATCAACTCGAAATCTACCTGCCGCTCGGCACGAAGCTTCCGCCAATAGGCTCGCAGGACCCCCTTTATCGCCTCATGCTTAGCCGTCTTGTTGCAGGTCAGAACAAAGCCGCTCGGCTTGAAGTAATAAGCGCAGTCGAAGCTGGTGAGCTTAGTGTCCCGCACCGCGCTGCACAGCTCCTCGTGCATACATTCGGTGTCATGGGCGTTGATGACCCGAAACCCGTGCTTAAGCGCCGGATGGTAGACCCCATAGGGCTTGAGGATCCACTCAATGCAGAAGGAGTGTATCGTGCCGATCCACAACTGGCTCGTATCGACGCCGAGCTGTTCGATCCGCTCGTGGATCTCGTCCGCCGCCCGGTGCGTGTAGGTGATCGCCACAACGCGCTTCTTGTCCGATTTGAGCTGCGATAGCAGGCGGGCGATCTTGTAGGTGAGGGTTCTCGTTTTCCCGCTTCCCGGGCACGCAACAAGGAAAACGCTGCCGGGATGTTCGATGGCCGCGACCTGCGCGTCGTTCAGATCCTTCCTGTCCCAGACAAACATTTCAGAAGCTCGCCAAGATTGCGTTGATGCCGTCGGCCGGAAAAGCCTGGAGCATCTCGGCCCGGATCCCGGCAAAGTCGATCTCGCTGCGACGGTAGCGGCCAATCTGCGCGCGCATCGCGGCGATGTCCGCGGGCGCGTGAAGCTGAGATGCTGCGAGCACCGACAGCCGATAGTCTAGCACGCTCGCCCACGTCCCGATCGAGACCGGGATATGCACCTCGAAGATCGCGTCGAGGATATACTCCGGGATGACGGTCTCTGGTGTGATCATGCGCCCGAGTATGATCGCGAACCAGCCCTTTCCGGCGTTGCGCGCCATCGTCAGCACGCGCGTGCCGAAGCGCGCGATGTCACCCGATTCCAGTTCCGACTTCGACGTCGCGATGGTGGCTGCATCCTTGTAGACGTCGCCCAGCACCGAAACGACGGTGCCGGCGTTGCCGGAGGAGACGAAATCGACCTCGAAGGTGTGATCGGCGAAATGCGTCGTCAACCAGCGATTGCCGTCGCACAGCTGCTTGAGCGCCGCCTCGCGCCGAAACCCTGCGACCTGTGACGCCAGCGCCTTCTTCTTCGCGGCGATCTCATCGTCGTCGTCGAGCATGTCCTCGACCGTTTCGATGAACGCGCGGTCGAGGTCTGTGATGATTGCGCAGCGCTTGCGGATGCGATCGTCGTGAAAGAGGATTGCCACATTCTCGAAGCCTGTGCTGCGGATGTTGATCAGGCTGATGCCCAACTCGTCCAGGCTGACCCCGAAGACTTTCTTGACGAGGATCGGGATCAGGATCTCCTCCGCGTCGCCCTCCACCAGCACCACACTTTTGGCGAAGAGCAGGTTGCTGCGGACCGCATCAAGGTAGCGCTGGATGTTGCCGATCTGACCGACATCGAGTCCAGCGGACGGCTGGAAAACTTCGCATCGCCCGCCCTGGCGGCCGAGAATGCTTATGTTCTCGACGTTGCTGACCTCGGAAATGTGGGTCGAGTGGGTCGAATAGATGACCTGGGTGTCATCATAATTCAGCCGGTCGAACAGCGTCTTCTGAATGTGGGTGTGAATGTGTGCCTCCGGCTCCTCGATCACGAGGAAGTTGGCGAAGGACTGCTTCTGCTTTTGATATTTGAACTCGAGCAGCTTCAGCGTCAGGTAGATGAGGTTCGCGCCGCCTAGGCTCAACTCGTGGATCGCGCCCTCATATAGCTCCTCGCTCTCGCCCACGAACAGCTTGAGCGACTGGAAGAGGCGGTCGGCCTCGTCGGAAAGGTCGGAGCGTATCGAAATTGATCGCGGCGAATAAGTCCCACCGGCTGCATCGGTGATCGTATCGCGGATATCGGTGCGAATGGTGCCGACATCCGGCAGGCCCTCGATCGCACCATTGAGCCCTTTAACGAGTGCGCTGATCGGCTCAAAGCTCTGCGGGTCGATCTCGCCGCTCCGGCCCTTGAGCAAGGTCAGCAGCGGATTGGTGCGGTTGTTCTGGAAGTCGGCGACCACATCGCGCAGTGCTTGCACGAAGGTGAAGCACACCTCGCGCGAGATCGAGAGCATGCCTGGGATTACGCCTCCGATAGCGGGGTTAGTCAGTTCCTGGGGGAATATTACTGCATCAAAGTCGCCGACCAGCTGCCTGTAAGTGTCGGGTTCGATGAAGTCGGCGGCGCTCTTGCCGGTGAAGATCGTTTCATAATCCGCTATGGTGATCTTCGAACGTGCCTCGGCGAGGCCGGCGGTATCGCCGACGGCAAGGTCGGCCAGCACCCGCCGAACTGCCGCCTTGGGGCGAAAGATGAGGTTGTAGGTCGCCTTGCCGATCGCGCCGTCGGCGACGTTACCGGTCCCATGCAGGAAGAGGGACTGAATCGCCTCGTCCTGGGATACATCATCGAACTCGAGGCTGATGACCACCCAGTGACCCCGCCAGTCGCCGAGGCCACGGTGGAAATCCTTCTCGTCGAGCCGATATGCCGAGCGTAGCAGCGTGTCGTCAAGCAGGAGGCGCAGCGCCCGGAACAGGTTGGTCTTGCCCGATCCGTTCTCGCCGATGATTGTGTTCACGCCCTTGTTGAAGATTACGTTCGCGCGCTCGAAATTCCGATAATTGACAAGTTGCAGCCTTGAAATGTGCACGAACGACGTCCCCCGTTTGATCTGTAGCCTGTTAGTTCTGCCTGTCCGAGAAGCGGTTGTAGGCATCCATTCTGTGCACGAGCAGCTCGACGTCTCGCAGATAGATCTCCTTTCTCAGGAAGCTGATCTCCGCTTCGCGCCGGGCATCGTCGACATCGACGTACCAGGCGCGCGGATTTGGATTGCCATCACCGTTCCAGCGGTATCCGCGCGCTTTGAGCGCATCCTTCAGGTCATAGGGTGAATTTTCGGCCCAGATGCGCCAGGTGGGCTGGCGCGCCCGGTCAAGCAGGATCGCAAGCGCCGTCCTGTTGGACACCGGAAGGTCCGAGGCGAGCAGTTCGATCACGGCGCGGCAATCATGCTCCGCCCGGTGCCGATCGTAGAAAAAGCCTGCGCCCGCCGCGAGATAATGGAGCTTAGTGCCTTCAAAGCCTTCGGCCGCCCAGTCGATTTGGGACATCGAGCACGCCCATGCCTTCGTAGCGAAAACGTCGCTGAGACGCTCCGCAAAGCGGCGATCGAATCCGGCATTGTGGGCGATCACGAGCGCGGCCGGCCTGGCGAAGGCGGCGACCTCAGCCACGTCTATCGTATGGCCCGCCACCATGGCGTCGGTGATCCCCGTGATCCGGGTGATCTCAGGAGAGATCGGAGCACTGGGCTCTTGGAACCGCTGGAATGTCTCGCCGATCTCGAAAACCCGGCCGTCGAGGGAATAAGTAAAAGAAATCATCGCCAACTCGATGATCTCGTCCTTCTGGAGATCAAGGCCGGTCGTCTCCACATCGATGAGGAGCGCCGTCTTGGTCGGCGTGCCGTCAGGTGGCGTAACCGTCGAGCGCGGCATGAGGCGTCGCTGGACGCGATAGTTGTCACTCGCGCTAAGAAGGTTGGCCAAATCTGCCAGATCGGGGGCGGTGTCGCTCATGGGCTCTGTCCCTATCAAAGCTGTAGGCCGAAGGGCAGTGCTCAGATAGTGGGTGACACCTTTTGATGCTTCGACTTAGCGCTCCACTTGACCGCACGCCAGTCGATGATGTCCAAGTGCTGTCATCCTTACGGATATTGGCAGTTCCGTAACGGTGGTTTCATTTGCGGAATGATTGTTGAAACACTTCCTCTAGTCCTCAATCTTCCCTATATGTTCCTGATCCACGACACCGCCACTGGATCGATGCCGATGACCGTTCATTCTCCAATTACGTCCGCCGAACCGTTCCTGCTTCGCTTCGCCACGCCGAGGTCCGCCGACGCCGAGATGCCGGGTCGCTATTCGTCCGAGCTGGGGGTCTGGGTTGTGGACGGCGAGGACGGTGCCGTGCCGATCATCGAGGTCGCCGGCGGTGGGCTGGTCGTGACGCAGAGCAAGACCATGACGCAGGTCGAGGTGGACGACGACGATCCGTCGCGCTTCGGGGTGCTGGAGACGAGCACCGGGACGCGCGTCCGACAGGAGGTGGACGACGAGGACGCGTCCCTGTGCCTGCCCGAGTTGCAAACAAAGACCGAGGTCCAACAGGAGCGGGACGACGAAGCGGTAGCGCCATATTGGTGAGCGCGCTTTCCGGATTGATCCTCCTCGTAACCAACAAGCGCGACGTGACGACCGACTACGTCGTCATGGAGATGCGCCGACGCGGCATGCGCTTCATCCGCCTGAATACCGAAGACCTGCCGCAGCATGAGATCGCGATGGTGGATGGCGACCCTTCGAACCTCACGCTGACCGGACCGTGCGGTGACCTGTCCCTCGCGGATGTGACGGGCGCCTACTATCGCCGGCCGGGCAATATCGAGGTTAGTGGGAGCGACGCCGTCGCCGAGTACGTCGTTGCGGAATGGTCGGCGATAGTCCGGAGCCTCTGGAACGCACTTGAGGGGCGGTGGCTGAACTCTCCGTTCTCTATCCTGCGCGCCGAAGACAAGCCGAGGCAGCTCGCCGCCGCCCGCCGCGTCGGGCTCCAGATCCCTGGCACACTCGTCACGAATGCGTTCGGGCATGCCCGCGCCTTCCTCGCAGAGGGGCCTATGGTGGCGAAGCCTCTTCGGCACGCCCTCATCAACGACGGCGAGATCGGCAGTGTCGTCTTCACCAGCCGGGTGGATGCGCTTGATGCGGCCGACGCCGACGGTTTTCGGCGTGCGCCGATGATCCTGCAGCGGGAGATTTCGAAGCGGTCGGACATCCGATTGCTCGTGGTGGACGACCGAGCCTTCGCGACCCGCATACTGTCCCAAGCCTATGACGAGACACAGGTCGACTGGCGGAAGGCCGTTCGCGGGGATCTTGACCACGAGGCCATGGAACTGCCGGTTGATGTGGCTTCCGCCTGCATCTCGGTCACACGCGACCTCGGCCTGCGGTTTGCCGCGATCGACCTCATCGAAGATCCGGATGGCCGCTTCTGGTTCCTGGAGGCCAACCCGAACGGGCAGTGGGCCTGGATCGAGCAGCGAACGGGCGCCCCGGTGTCGGCCGCGATCGTCGATGCCCTTTGCGCAGGCTCATCGACGTGACCTGGCATTCGATTGCCAGTGCGGTCTTCCCGTACATCGAGCCGCTCACTCCGGCACAGAAGACCGCTGAGGCGCAACGGCTTCAGCAGGATCGCGCTGCAATCCGGGCGGCCGTCTGGAACTCGAACGAGGAACGGGCGCTCGATGAGGCGCAGAAGGTAGCGGCGGCCGAGATGGAGAGGGTCCGCACGGCTGAGGGCAAGGCGACGACCTACCTCGCGGTGCTGGCGGCGCTGGTTCCGGTCATCATCACGCTGCAGGCGGCCAATTGGGAGAAGAAGGCAGGACCGGCACCGGACGCGGCGCGGCTGTTCGTGCTCGCGTTGGCGACGGTCTACGTGGCGGGAGCCGGGTTCAACGCCTTCAAGACCCTGCAGGTCCGGGGTTTCCAAAAGCTCGGGGAGCCCGAGCTCGTGGCCGCTTGGCAGACGCCGAATCCCCTTCGCAAGCTGACCCGCGGCACACTGCTGGCGACACGTAACTCGCGGGACGTGGTCAACGAGAAGGTCACGCGCATCCTGGTCACGCACGAGCACTTGCTCCGGGCGTTCGGGATATTCATCCTGCTCCTGCTGCTCGATCCGCTGTTCTACGCGATGGGCTTTCGCAACGCCGCGCAGGAGCCACCCGCCCCGAAGGTCGTCATCGTCCAGAAGCCGGCGGCTAGCGTTCCGTTCGAACTGAAATGCACGATCGCTCAGCCCGTGAGGCCGTCCGGCGGGCCGACCGATGGTACTGTCATCTCCGAGGCGCGGCCACGCCGGCCGGTCAAGCCGCGGACGGATCGTAGACGCGTCGATCCGTCGCCGACGAAGTCGTGTCCCACTGCCGGAACCACTCCGACCCTTAAGATCGCGCCTGTGCCTCAGGACGGAGCTAAAGTCCCATGACCCTCCTGACGGCCGCGATCATCGCGCCGGACACGTCGCACTGGGCCGATTGGATCGACGCCGCCATTAGGCCCACATCGCCCAAGGGCCAGGTGGCCCGAGATCTGCACCAGCGTCTGCTCGAGCAGGGGCGCATCCCGTTCCTCTCCTGGCATCATCTGGAGGAGCTGCTCGTCGTAGACGATCCGGCGAACGCCAGCGCGCGGGTGGCGTATCTCCAGTCGCTTCCGATGATGGCGTGGATGCGGATGCCGGGCGAGCGTGGCTTGGGCGGGATCGTCGATATCCTAGCGGCCGAGGCAATCGCGTACGATTCCGGCTGCCAGACCGTGGCGGAGGTGCGCGATCACGTGCGATCCCGCCTGCTGACGACCGGAACTGGCGTCGCTGCCGTCGGAGAGGACGGCTGGGTCTGGGACGTCGCGCGTCCGCTCATGAGGGAGAGGCGCCAGCACATAGGAATGGTCTCGGCTCTCTCAGGCATGCGGACGATGGACGAGGGGCAGACGGTTGGGCAGCTGTGCAAGCAGGAGATCCGCGCGCCTGCCGATCGGCAGAAGGTAATGGCCATGACCCACCGCAACGCTTTTTTCCGCGCCAAGGCGGCCGACCCGCGCCGGAGCGACGCCGAGGCGTTCGAGATGGCGAACGACTTCGTCCTGCGCGTCATGCAGGAGATGCCTGCGGAGGACGTGACGGTCCGCCAGCTCCTCGTGGACACCTACGGCAGGCAGGGGATCGACGAGCACGAAATCCGGGACGAGTGCACCGTCGCGGAACTGTCGGAACTGGGGACGTTTCGGTCGCATCTGCGTCTCGTCGCGGAGAAGGCGGGCATCCACTTCGAGCGCCTGAAGCGCGTGAGCATGCAGAGACTCCCGAGCTGGCGTATCGCCGATGCGCTGAAGCGCCACGGGCAGGAGCGCCCCACTCGGCCCGGCAGCGACGTTCACGACCAGCACCTCGCCGTGTTGGCCGCCTACACCGACGTCCTGTTCGTCGATAAGCGCACCCTTGAAGACTTTCGGCGGGTCAAGTCCAAGGAGACCGAGCTGAGTGGGCTTTTCGGGACCGTGAAGAGAGCCAGCGTGTTCGAAGCCATTGTCGACTGACGCGCCTTGATTCAGCGTGTCGATCATGTGCCGTGACATGACCGGCTCGCGATCTTATCTGTCGTTGGACCATCTGTCCGATCACGAGGTTCGCGTTGGCCGACGAATCAGAGGTCCCGCGGCGAGATCATAATAGCTGAGAAGGTCTCGGTTCTGGACGAACGCCAGCTGATGCGCATCGAAGAGGTTCGCTCCGAACCATTTTGAACGGCTTGCATGACGTTCAATTCCGGGTGCCCCGGCATGTCGGATAGCGGGTGCACCCCCAAAATTGGTTGCCCGCGCGATGGCCTTTCCGAGCAGTCCGTCGCCGCATCGACGATCCGCACTGCGGGCAGCTCGGCGCAGCTGCGATCCCTGTCGGTGCTGGGCGAGGCGGCGTACCCGGGGATGGAGCCTGCCGGGCCTTGACTGTAAAAGGCACAGCAGCCGGTACGGGAAGTCCAAGCGTCTTGAGATCGTGCGCCGCCTGGGCGCGCTTTGCGAGTGCGTCGAGCAGAGCAGGATCGCCGTTCCGCGCACGCGTCGTAATCTGCTGCGGGCCTGTCTGAAGCGCGGCTAATGCCGAGCGTATCTTGGTTTGGAGATCGTTGCGCTTTGCAGCCCAATTAGCGCGAACAGCATTCTCAGCTTGTACGTCGGAGGCGTCTGGAGTCGAGTTGTAGGTAAATCTGTCTTCGTGCGTCTTGCGCCATGCTAGCAGCTTCGCCGTCATCGCCTCACCGAAGCCGGGCACCGCGCGCACGGCGTTCGACTTGATGTCTGCGGCGGTCTCAATCCCATAGGATGCCAGGGTCGCCGTTTTGGCCGCGCCAATGCCGGCGATGCGGGCACGCCGGATGAGAAAACGATCAAGATACTCCTCCCGCTTCCGCGTCTCACGCGAGGCCTTCAGTTTTTGGATATTTTGCGCGAGGTCGTGGTCGAGGTTGCGATACGCTCGGATCCAGGTCTCAACGTCGGCTTTGACCGTGACGAGTTCGCTGAGGCCGAGCCGATCGACGAACCCCTGCTGCAGTGAGCGAACCCGGTTATCCGCGTCGCTGTATGCCGTCTTGAACGGTGCCTGTTCAACAGGGCCGCCGAAGAACCTGATGAGGCCGAAGATGCCGATGCCGATCCACACGATCGCGAAATTGACGGCTGCCAGAAAGCCGCCGACGGCGGCGATCAGGGCTATAGCGCCCAAGGCCCGATGGCCCATGCTCGCGCGGTTGGCCGCGGCGACGGCCTCACTCGCGGTCGTGATCTGACCGGACCAAGTTGGGAGTAGGGAGGCCGGATCAGGCAGCTTGATCGCCGCAAACTGCGCCGCGATCCGCTCTATGTCGAACGACCCACCGGGTGCGATCTGCGGGGTGGGGCCAAGCAGGTCGGGGAACATATCGACCCCGGATCGGCCGGCGACACGGCACCATAGGCAGGATGACGCCGCTGAAGGATAATAGTGGGTTCGAACCTTTCCGCAGTGGCTTAACGCCTGCTCAAGTTCCTTCATCAGGGTCGCCCAAGTTGCCGCGCTTGGCCGCGCCGCCGGATTTCGACCAAAGGCCGCTTCAAATGCAGCGGCGATCTGCGGCGGGAAGTCCTTCAAGCTCACCGATCCAGGCGGCGGTGTGGTCCGCGTCTCGGACGTACGGAGCTGTGAAAAGGCAAAGCGATGCTGTGCAATCGCGTCGCTCATCGAGATGTCACCGCCAGCGAAGCGGCCGGCGTAGGGGTGCTTTCCCATTGCGAGGAGGTGGAAGATAGCCACCGCCAAGCCAAAATTGTCATGCGCTTCCGTGCGTCGGATAGTCGAAAGGTCGGCGCCGTGCAGTTCGGGTGGTGTGAAATCAGGTACGCCGACCACGCAAGGAAACAGCTTTCCGTCTCTGGAGTATTGAAAGCTGTCGGCGTCAATGAGCGAGACGGTCGCCTCGTTCGATACAAGAACACCCGAGTGGTTGAAGTCACCGATGACGCAGCCGCTCTGATGGACCTTCACCACCGCGTTGGACACGTTGAGGGCCGCGCGCACGAGGAAGCGGTAATCGGCTTTTGGGAAATGAGCCTTGCGAGATTTGGGGCCGTAGAGTTCATGGATTGGCCGGTAGCCAGATACGAGGCGCATCAGGAAACCGAGGAAACCGCCTTTGCCATCGGTCGCGATCGCGGCCGGGAACGCCACCAATTTCGTGGTGTCGGCAAGGTCGGCAAGCACCATCGCTCGCACCTTCGGTTCGCGTTTCGCCCGCAGCTCGTCCTTGTAGATTTTCACCGCGCCGTCGGGCTTGTTCTCGACAGCAAAGACTTCGCCTTCGCCCCCTTTCCCGATCCGCTTGCCCAGCGCAAATGGCCGGCCATCAATCTTGATCGCCGGCTGGGTCAATGCCGCGATACCAATACCAGCGTCTTATCGTCGTCGGTGCGATCGCAGATGGCAGGACCGTCGAGGTAGCGCCCTAAAGCTGCCGAGAGGCTGGCCAGCCTCCCACGCTCCGCCGCTTGGTCAACCGGTTTGATCATCGGATCAAAAAAGCGCGCGTGCGGCTCCTGGTTTGCATGGTGCAACGCTATGCTGTCGATGCCGTCGGAGAATGCGGCGAACGCGTCGTAGTCGCCAGCAGTCCGGCGAGTGATCTGCAGGCGCGGTTCCGGATCGTCTGTCACGAAGTAAGTGGTGGCGGCAAACTCGCCATTTTCGGGCCAGCAGATCGCCTCCCACTGCCCTGCCTTCCGCGCGACCAAGGCGCTGTCCCCGATCTGAAGTGCCAGCAGTTCTTCGCCAAAGACCAAAAGGGCAATCAGGGTAGATGCGAACTGGCGCTTCGTGAGACCCCGCTTCTCTGCTACCGACGCAAGCCTGTCCCTGACGGTATCGAGCCACTCGTGAATTTGATCGTCGGGCGGCAGCCCGCCGTGGTTCGTGGTCCAGTCGCAGATAGCGGTCGACAGCATGCGGCAGACGAGGGAAGCGCCCTCGCCGCCGTGACTCGAGCTGCCCGCTCCGTCCGACACCACAACGCACAACGTATCAGGGCCTGACACCTTGACGGTATAGGCGTCCTGCTTCCGCGTTCCGGCTTTAAGGTGCGACGTTCCGATCCTTGAGGCCGCGGCCCACCGCCACCGTCCTGGATCAGCCGGCAACGGCCCAGCCGTCCGGTGCCGTAGGGTTGGCAAGCGGCACGGCGTCGCCAGGATTGGACTGCGACACGGCGCTCAGCGAGCTCGAGAGCCACTGGAAAAGTTCGCGGAACGCGAGACCGCGAAGCTTGAGTGGCGCACGCGTGGCGAGCTGGGACAGGACTGACATGTCGGCTCCCTCGACAGCGGCCGAGTAAAACATGAATTCCTTGCGCTCCTCACCCTCATGGACGCGGCGCTTTGCTTCCTTCCAATCGTCCGTGGGAGCGCCATCGGTGATAAGGAACACCCAAGGCCGGTAATATTTGATGCCGTTCTCACGGTACCGATCTTTTCGCGCCCGCAGAAGGTCGAGGGCTGTAACCACGGCCTCTCCGAGCGGCGTGACGCCGTTCGCTTCAAATGCCTCCGGATACCAGCCGTCGACCGTCGTAAAGTCGGTTCGCGTCTGGACCGGCCCAAAGGTGACAATGGCAAGCTCAACCCGCTTCGCCGCCATGGCGTCGCCGATCAGCTCTTCCTTAAATTCGATCAGAGCTTGGTTGAGCTGGTCGATCGGCGCACCGCGCATCGAGGACGAAGTATCAATCAGGAGGACGCAGGGGCAGCGTTGCTCCGGGTTCTCGGCAAACTCGGCGTCGGCAAACGGCTGTTGTTCGAAATCATCCACGACTCAATGTCCCCCAGACTAATCATTGCTGTTGTTTTAGCCACAGCGGCACAGTCGGCCCAATCTAAACGCTAGGCATGATCACCTACCCGTGCGGAAGCGGAAAGAGCTGACGAAGCATCGCGAACGGGAGCCCAGTTTCAGCAGCGTGCCGCACCTTGCGTTCAAGCACCACGTCTATTGGGATATTCCGATCGAGGGCTTCGTAAATGTCTTGCCCATCCATGCAGATGACACGTTTCGCAGCCTGCCCGAATGCCTGCAGGCCAACATTCGTGAAGCCCCCGAAGCTGACAAAGAGCCCGCGTGACCAAGATGCCTTTTGCTCGACCTTTCCGTGGAAGCCGTGGAGCTCGAGCACACCGATTGGGTCCTTCTGCCACTTCGCCTCCAGAAGGTAGGTTTCATGACCGAGCTGGAAGCTGCCGTCGATTTGCTCCCCGACGAGCGTGAAAGGGGCGCGGGCGTTGAGATGAAAGGTGTCGAAGAGACGCTTTAGGTAAGTCTCGAACGCATATCCACGAGGACGAGGATCAAGACCCCAAAGCCTGTTGAGCTCGTCACGCAGCTCTTCATATTGGTTGCGATTGAAGATGGGTCTGGGCGCCGTGCCGGCCGAGCCGTCACCGCGCTCAAGCCGCTTGATGAGCGCCAGAAGCTGCCCTTCACCCAGCGGTCTGATCTCACTTCGCATAGGCGCCGGCATCGCCCCCCGATATGCCAAGAGGCGGGTCAGGACTCGCGCGGCGGAAGTGTCATCAACTTGCTTCAGAAACGATCGCAGCCGGCTGGCCTTAGAGGTCCCCTCCGTCGCGTAGTCATCGCTATATAGATCGACGTCGAACTCGAGAGTGAAGAACTCCCGCATAGTGCTATTTGAAAAGTCGAGAATGTAGCCCTTGCTTTCGCCGCGCAGGACCTCGTCGATCATAGTCAGTTCGGCGGGAACGATGGAGCTCATCGGTCAGGCGTCCCGGGTCAGCCAGCCGACAACGATACGTTCGAAATCGACATAGGGTATCTTGGCGGGAGCAAACTCCAACGCTGCGGCGAGCGCAGGAAGATCGGCAGTAAATTGCTCGTACAGCCGGACGATCTTGTCGCCGCTAGGGATCTGGCGCCGGGAAACGTTTGCAAGCCAATCTCGCGTCTCGCGGATGGCAGCCTCCGCTTTGCCACCATGCTCGTGGATGTCCATCCCGGCGAGATCGGAGATGAACTTCTGATAGCGAAAACGCTCGATATCGAGGATGAGCAGCCGCTTGTCGTGCTGAGCGGTGTTGCCATAGCGCTTGGCGCCGAGGAAGAGTCCCAACTCAAGCGGCATATTGAAGCGCGGAAGCTTGTGGTCGTCATCCAGCTCGGTTCGTGAGAGATCATGGATCCCGTAGCGGCATTCCTGGATGAGACCGTATAGCTTCTCGATACGGGTCTGCCCTCCGTCGTCGAGTTCCCGCGCGGAGCGTGGGCGAAAGCCGCAAGCAAAGATTGTGAATATCAGGGCTTGGAAAATTGGCTTGAAGTCTGGGTCGAAGGGACAGTTTATAAAAACATCGTCCGTGGACAGCCGCGCCGGTGCCAAGCCTATTTCTTCGAACTATAGACAGTATTTGCAGCCGACCGGGCCTTCGCGATCGTGATCTTGCCACCCTTGCTTGCAGGCGCGAGCACGAATTGGCCAGTCACTGCGCTGCGGCCAAGCTTTTTGGCACCGGTGTTGGTACTTTTGCTGGTCGATGAGGAAGCTGTGGTCGCCATGTTTGATATGTGCTCTTTTGTGACAGGATTCGCAACCCTCAAGCTCTCGTAAAGCGCCTTGGAGGACAAACGTGGATATTCGGTTGACCGCCACGCCCAAGGGTAATGGGTTTCAGGCAACAATCACCTTCTCGGGAGGGGTTTCGATAAGCTCGGCCGAGGCCTTCCCGAGCGAGCCCGAGGCGATTTTGGCCGCAGCCGTGAAGCTGCTGCAGATGCCCGACCGGATCCAGCGTCTTTTCGACGAGGGACGAGCACCACACACTGACCGATGACCGGCGCACCGCTTAGGATCGCGGTCGTTACGTCGATGCCCAGGCCTATCCGGAGCTTACCATGCTCACCCGATTGCCGGGGACATGGCGAAACGCGCGATCGCGGCAGGTCAGTATAACGACCTGCATCCTCTCGGCCGCCTCGATCAAAATCTCGACCATTAGGTCGAGCCGCGCATCATCGGCATAGACGAGCGGGTCGTCCAAGATCAGGGATACCGGGCGGCCTTGCTCCAATAGCATGTCCGCAAATGCGATCCGCGTCAGCACCGCCAGTTGTTCCTGTGTGCCGCGCGACAGATCGCCGCACCCTTCGCTGATCCCGCCGCGTACGATGGCTTCCAGGGTGAGGTCTTCAGAAAAGCTCAGATCGCAGCCAGGCAACAGCCGCTCGATATGGCGTTTCGCTCGCTTCGCGACCGGCCCCACGAATTTCGCCGATGTCTCATCGCGCGCTTCGTCGAGGGTGTCGCGTAAGAGCTTCAGCGTGTCGGCCTCCTCGGTGATCCGCTGAAGAGCCGCACGTGCCGCCTCTGCCTCTTCCCGGGCCCCTGCCTCTCTGTCAGCAAGTCCCTTCCCGCCCTCACTCTCGATGGTCCCCTCCAGCCGCGCGACGTCCATCTCGAGTTTTGCACGAGCCTCCCCCGCCGCCTTCAGCCGCGCATCGATTGTCTCGATCCTGCGCGTGATCGCCGCAGGATCGTGCGCGGTCGCGTCCCGGGTGGCATCCTCAAGCTTCACTGCTGCTTCAGCCGTCTGCTCGCGGGCCCGAGCGACGTCTGCCGTCAGGGTCGGGAATTCCGGGCGGCTCTCGATCGTCTCGATCTGGTTGTTTGCGTTGGCGAGCGTGCTGGTCGCGCCCGCTTCCGCGCCAGCGAGCGGCGCATCCTCTTGTTCGACCCGGCGGAGAGCCTCAACTGCGCCTTCCTGCGAACCTTCGGCCCGCGCTAAAGCGGTGTCGGCATCTTCGAGCCGGGCAGTGAGGAGCGTGATATCCGGGATGTCGGCTTCGACGGTCTCACTCTCGTCGTTCATTTCAGCGATGAAGAGCTTGAGCGCATCGGGGCCGGCAGCGAGCCCGATAACGTCATCGGCCGGCGTCACGGCCGAGATGCGCGCCGCGATCGTGCGTAACTCGGCTACGGCATCTCGCGCGGTATCGTTGCGCGAGCGCGCCTCCTCCAAGCTCGCCAGCCCGAGCTCTCCCAACGCAGACTTTTGTCGCTCCAGCGCCGAGGAGAGCGCTCCCTCGGCGCTCGCCGCCCCGGCCGGCGGCGGGATAATCAGCTCGGCATTGCCGAACCGGAGGCGGGTCTCACCCGACAGAGTTCGCTCGCCGAGCGTCATCGGTTCGCCATCGATCGATATGCCGTCAGCGTCCCCGACAAGGGCAATCCGCGTCGCACCTGCGGCGAGCGCCGCGCGCGCCTCAGCTACGAGCCGTTCGTTGGCCTCGATCGCTTCCATCGCCTTGGCGGGAATCAGCGTCGCAGTGAGTGCTGCGGCCTCTACCTGAAGCCGCTCTAGGTCAACCAACTCGGCGTGCCGCGCGCGTGCCGCCGACACCGCGCTTCGACGGCGCGACGCGCGCAAGAGCTCCTCGCCCGCGCTGAGGGCACGGCGGGCTTCCTGGCGGGAGGTGCGCGCGGCTTCTAAGGCGCTGCGCGCATCAGCAAGCCGTTGCTGCGCCGTGGCCAAGCCCTCGCGGACTTCGGCGCGGCGTGAGCGCGCAGCCTCAAGCGCGAGTTCAGCGCTGGTGCGTTCGTCGGTCGCCTTCCGATGACGATCGACGAGATCTTCAAGGTTGCGCGTCTTCGCGCTGATGGCCTCATGCTCGGCCCGCCGCGTCGCGAGGATTTGCGCAGCTGCGCGCGCCGTCTCGAGAGAGGCAGTGAGATCCTTCCGCGCTTGCACGTCTGTGTCGTCCGCGATCTCGCGGTGAACGATCTTCAGTCTGGAGCGCGCACTTTCGAGTTCGGAGAACGTCCTCTCAAGCCCAGCGAGACGTTCGGCGGCGTCGCGAGCGGCCGCTTCGGCCTGTTCGACGCGCTCTCGGGCTTCGTTTTGTCGCCCGCGTTTTTGTCCCGTGGGGGACCAGTATCGCCCGTATTGCTCGTCGATCCTTGATCGGACGCGCGCGTACGCGGGGCCTCCCATGATCGAGCCAACCTCCGCTTCCAGGGTCGATCGGACTGTGTCACGCACGATCTGCCCTGGTCCGGTGACCGCGAGCGCCTCCGTTTGTGCGACCCAAAGAAGTCCGAGCGCGCCGTATGTGCCGGCGTCGCCCTTTTGACTGGTGTCGCGCACCGAGCCCAGAAGCGCGTGCAGGCGAGCTTCTGCTTCTTCGCCCTGTGCCTTGCCCTGTGGACCGGTGACCTCGATCGATGCGCCGCGCAGGAAGCGCTTGGTTACCGT
>JBPPMC010000354.1:0-6626 GCA_051305835.1 Sphingobium sp. | reverse complement strand
TTGATTCTTGCATTGCTCTTCCTTGTTCCCGTTCGCCAATGGTTGTCTTCGAGGTCATCGGACCGCTGAGGTAGCGCGTTGTCCAAGCCTTCATGATCGCGGCCGAGCGGAATAGGCGGACGTCTCTGAGTCCCAAACGAGATCCGACTCTCTACTTTGCTGACGAGATCGTCCTGGGCATGGCTGATCGGGAAGAGATCGCCGGGCTCAGGCCCAGCGGAACTCGGTCTCGTTCAGCCAAAGCGAATGAAGTAATGCAGCAAGCTTGCGCGCGACGGCCGTTCTGGCGCGCTTGGCGCCTTTGGCTTCGGCCATTTTCCTGCCCCACTGCTGAAGGGCGA
This sequence comes from Sphingobium sp., assembly GCA_051305835.1. Lineage (GTDB taxonomy): Bacteria > Pseudomonadota > Alphaproteobacteria > Sphingomonadales > Sphingomonadaceae > Sphingobium. The sequence continues at coordinate 6,285 of JBPPMC010000354.1, read as the reverse complement.
ACGGTCGCTTCACCTGAGATAGCGCGACGTTGGCGGCCTCATATAGCGCCTTGCGTAACATGGGATCCCCAGCCTTCGAGATGTGACCGCTGGTATCGCGTTCACCCGATTGACTGCGTCGGGGCACGAGCCCGGCATAGGCGCCGACATCTTCGCCTCTAGCAAAACGGTGCGGATCTTCGATGGTTGAGGTGTAGGTGAGAGCTGTAATCGGACCAACGCCAGGAACACTCATCAGCCGGGTGCAGACCTCATCCGCCTTTGCCCGTTCATTGAGCAGGCGATTAGATGCGCGCAGTTGCTCCTCAACAGCTTCCATGGATGCAATGAGTGGGGCGAACAGCGCCTTCAGATCTGGGCGCTGGGCATAGAAGGCAGCCAGGCGCTCTGCGCGCCGGCCAGGTGTTCTGGCTGTGCCCATACGAAGGCCGAACAGCTTCAAAAGTCCCCGCAGCTGGTTGGCCATGGATGTTCTCGCGGTGATTAGCTGGCCGCGGATGCGCAGCGCGGCCCTGTCGATATGCGTAGCCGACGCCTTCATGTGAACACGCTTGAACCAGCCCGTGCGTGCCAGCTGAGCAAGTCCCTCTGCGTCGTGGACATCGCTCTTGTTCACACGTGCGGATAGGACGCCCTTGGCGTGCCGCGCACATATGCACTCGACCGCGACACCTCGTTCGGCCAGTCCATGATACAGGAAGGTCGATAGCGTTCCAGTTTCCAGCACCACGCGCACGAGATCTGCGCAATACCGGTTGAACCACTTGGCCAAAACATCGGGATCGCTTGCGACAACATCGCGCCGCAAAACCCTCCCATCGGCATCGACCACGCAGATATGCGTCGTCTTGTCACTCACGTCCAATCCTGCATAAATCGACATCGGTCACTCTCCTGCATTGAAGCGCCAAGGCGACTTCGTACCATGCATGAGGGTGGCTACATCAATTACGCGGTGTCCCAGTTTGGCGCACGCCACCGCAGCCACCTCGTCCAGCGATCCGTCCGCATGGACCCTATGCCACGAGCCGAGATCGCCGATTTCCAGCTGGGATTGGGCCTGCGCGACTGCGACATCGGCATCCGACGCGTCGGGGCCGCGCGTCCCGACCCGGCTGAGCCGCGCGGTTGCCGCCGCGTCTAAACAGAGACCATCTAAGGGAACACCCGACTGCCGCCCGACCGCCTCGATCCTCTCGCGCTCGACACGCTGCGCGAACACCGCATCGGCCACGACGGATTGACCGAGCGCAAGCGCCGATGCGGCCATCCTGTCAGTTGTCTCATAGACCCGGGCGGCGGCCTGCGCCGAATAGCTGCCGCGGGGAAGCCTTGCCTCGGGAGACAGCCCCGCGAGGCGCTTGCGCAGTACATCGTTCCGAAGGATCCTGGCACCGGGCGCGCGTCCGATCGCGCCGCCGAGCCGACGTGCGAGACTGGACTTGCCGGTTCCCGAGAGTCCGCCGATCGCTACCAGCCGCGGGGGAGCGGGCACCAGCATGGCGAGCGCAAGTTCGAGATAGGATCGCGCATTCTGCGCGAGCGCCCTGTCTTCAGGAGCACGCAGGCTCTGCGCTGCCAGCACATGCGCGCGGATCGCGGCGCGAACCGACAGGAACAAGGGCAGCAGCCCGATCCCGCTCTCATCCGCCGGCGACAGATCGAGATAGCGGTTGAAGACGATGTTCGCCTCGGTGCGGAGGTTGCGATGCCAGAGATCCATCAGGAGAAAGGCGAGATCGTAGAGGACATCGATCGTGGCCAGTTCGACGCTGAATTCCAGGCAGTCGAACAAGGTCGGCTCGCCGTCGATCAGCGCGATGTTGGCGAGATGGAGATCGCCATGACCATGTCTAACCCGGCCTTCCCGCGCTCGGGCATCGAGCAGCGGTGCCATATCATCGGTCATCTGGAGCAGGCTGTCGCCGAGATGCTTCGCCTTGTCCGGGTCGAGGATATCGGGAAAGGCCCCCATGCTGGCAATATTGCCGTCTATGACGCGGCGGAACGATATCGCACCCGCGTGAGCCCGATCAGCCTCCGCTGCCGAGTGAAAAGCGCCTATGTGGTCCGCCAGCCGCATCAGCAGGCGCTCATCGAGCTGGCCGTGATCGGCGATATGGATGAGCAGCGCATCATCGGGGAAGCGTCGCATCTCGAGCAGCCAGTCGACCACGTCACCGGCGCCGTCGATCGCCAGTCGACCGCCGGCTTCCCGCGTGATCGGATGAAGCTCGAGATATAGATCGGGCGCGGTTCGGCGGTTGAGGCGAAGCTCCGCCTCGAGCGCGGCATGGCGCTTGTCGAAGGTCGAGAAATCAAGATAGCCGAACCGGACCGCGCGCTTGAGCTTCCAGGCGCGGTCGCCGACAAGGAAAATACTGGCGCAGAGGGTATCGATGCGCGTGGGGCGCGTTCGCTCGAAGGCGTGACCCTGGTCGAGGAAGGCGACGACATCGGCTTGGTCGTCCGGCGTGCCGGGGCCAGGCGATGTCGTCGCCATTGGCTCAGACCTTCTCGATCGCGATCTTGCGCGTGCGTGCCGCCGCATTCTCGTCCTTGGCCAGCGTCACTGTCAGGACTCCGTCCTTGAACTGCGCCTTGATACCCTCGGCATCGACATCGGCGGGAAGCGAAATCTGGCGCCGGAAGGAACCATAGCGGCGCTCGTTGAGCAGGAAGCCCTTCTCCTTGCGCTCTTCCTCTTCCTTCTTTTCGCCCGAGATGCTGAGCACGCCATCGGCGACGTTGATCTCCACATCCGTTTCAGCAAGGCCGGGAAGCTCCGCGGTAAGACGATAGGCCTTCTCGTCATCGACCAGCTCAAGCGCCGGCACGATTGCCACGGCGCCGCGCGGAGCGAAGTGGAAAAGGCTGCGGCTGGAGCTGCCGAAATCGTCGAACAGGCGGTCGATCTCCGATCGCAGCCAGCCGACCGGCTCGCTGATCTGGGTTGCGAGATCGCGCAACGATGACGCCGGACGCGTTTTGGTCACTGGAACATTGGTCACACCGTTCATCTTGCTTCTCCTAAGGTTAAAGATGGTCGATCCCGTGACGAGGGAAAGACCTTTCGTCAGGCGAACAGGGCATGTTCGCTTTCAGCCTCGATCGGTTCGGGAACCACGAGCTGGTCATGCTCGTCGTGATGGTGCGGATGCGGCATATGTGGCCAAAGTGTCTCCACGCCCACATTCCACCAACTCGTGTAGAGCGTCAGCGGCAACTGCCACAGGCGTTGGGCGGCAAGCATCGCCGCTGCTGCGTCTGGACCACCGGACGGCCAGCTCGCCCGGATGGTGCTCTTGTCACTCATGATGACCTCCTTCGCCGAGTCTTATTGAGGATAAAGGCGGTCCATCGGCGCCTATATTGGGGAGTTTACCTAGCCGACCATCTTCGGGCGCCGTCCTGCGGCCGCACTCGGCTGAAATTTGTCGCTTGGCCAAGGAGTCGAGCCCCGGCCTGCAGGGATGATGGCATACCCTGGTCCCTCCGGGACAATACGGATTCTGTGGCAGCGCCAGGCAACAAACAAGGGACGTTGCAGGGATTCCCCGATGCGCGGTCAATCCATTGGCGACCCTGCGATGAACTTGCCGATGGTCCCCGGCTTATGGCCGTCGATGAGCTGCCGACCCACCTGGGACGGTTATTTTGCGAGCCAAGGAGAGCTGAGATGAAGAGCGACAGTCAATTGCAGCGTGACGTGATGGCGGAGCTGGAGTGGGAGCCGAGCGTCGATCATGCGGATATCGGGGTGGCCGTGACCGACGGCGTGGTGACGCTGTCGGGTTTCGTGAAGAGCTATGCCGAGAAGCTGGCGGCGGAAAAGGCGGCACGGCGCGTGGCTGGCGTGAAGGCGCTCGCCGAGGAGATCAAGGTGCGCTTCGCCTCCGATCCGAAGACGGCCGATCATGAAATCGCCAAGCGCATCCTCGACATGTTCGCCTGGAACGTCTCGATCCCCGACGACAAGATCGCGGTGAAGGTCGAGCATGGCTGGGTGACGCTGAGCGGGACGGTCGACTGGCACTACCAGAGCGACGAGGCCCGGAAGGTCGTCGGCAAGGTCAACGGCGTGCTGGGCGTCGGCAATCTGATCGAGGTGCGCAAACTGCCGACGTCGGGTGATATCAAGGACCGGATCATGGCGGCGTTCAAGCGCAATGCCGATCTCGATGCGGCATCGGTGACGGTGTTCACCGATGGCGGCAAGGTGACGCTGGGCGGCAAGGTCAAGGCGTGGAACGAGCGCCAGATCGCCGAGCGTGCGGCTTGGGCCGCTCCCGGCGTCACCACGGTCGACGACAATATCATCGTCGCTTTCTGACCTTCGCAGCGAGCACACGAGCAGACGGCCGTCGGGACATCCCGGCGGCCAGCTTCGATAATCGCTCAAGATGAACGTGAAGTCCGCGCCTGTCCGTTCCTGGCGATCCTTCCTCTTCGCATTTTATGCAGGAAGCCCGGCCGGCGAGCACATCGACCCGGTGACATTATCTGTGGGTTGGCATTCGATTTCTATGTCGCCTACCCGGCGATCGACGCATGTGGGCTAGACCTTGAGGTGCCCGCCGTCGAGGACGCCCGCGTGGCTATCGATACCAACGGCTCGCCTCAGACGGTATGAACAAAACCGGCGTGGAACTGGCCAAGATCCACAGGCCAGAAGTAGCCACTCCGAGCGCGCGCCACCAGGACTGCGGACAATCAAGCGAGAAGCTCCTTGGGCATCACGCGCCGAAATTTCGACAGCGATTAGAGCCGCTGACTGGCTATTCGGTCTGGGAGTTCTATTACCGGGAATGCGCCATGATCGTGGATGCCCGCGCATCGATTTGGGGATGGACTTGCCGTGTGCTGAAGACCGCCGACAAATGAGGTAGGGGGTCAGCCCCAGTCGCCATCGACACCATGATCTGGCTCGCAACCACGCCGCACAGCATGATTATACCAATCCGCAAACGGTTGGCGCCGTCGGGCAGGTTTCGGCGTGTTTGGATGGACCGGTTCATCAGGGACTCCTGGGTTTAATCTTTGTCCGGGGTCTGCCGGAGAACGTCGGAGTCGTACGCAACGAACGACCTGTTCGGCATCCGGAAGTCTACGCAGTGGCGCACCGCGAACTCTTCCTCCGTATCCTCACGTAATGATTGTCGCGAACGTGACCGCCATTGTTCGGCTACGACTCCGCCTCGATGGCGGGCATGCGCTGGAGATTCATATGAAGAATGTTCTGCTGTTGATTCACGATGACGCCGGTGAAGAGGCTCGCTTCCAGGCCGCGCTCGATCTTGTCCGCGCGACCAACGGGCATCTCACATGCCTCGATATTGTCCAGGCGCCAATCCTGGTCGGCGCAGACTATATGATGGCCGATGCCGAAGTCGCCCTGCTCGCCGACGCGCGCAACCGGGAAGCGGTTAATCGCGACCGGATCGAGGCGCGCCTTTCAGTCGAGGACATCGCATGGGACTGGGCTGACGCGACCGGCGACATTGCCGGTCTGCTGGAAGCCGAGGCGGGGCTCGCCGACATCATCGTGCTCAACACGATGTTCGCCGATCATGAGCCTCCCGACATGCGGGCGATCGTTTCCGACGTCGTTATGCGCGCCGGAAAGCCAATCCTCGCGGTTCCACAACAGTTCCGCAGCCTCGATGCCAATGGACAGGCGCTGGTCGCCTGGAACGGTGCTCCCGCTGTCGCCGAGACGCTTCGCGCGGTCACGCCGCTCCTCGCCCTCACGAAAGGCGTGACGATCGTTGAGATCGGCAAGACCGATGGACCGCCTGCGGAAGAGGCCGCCGCCTATCTCTCACGCCATGGCATCCATGCCCGCATCGACCGTGATGTTCCGCTGGAATGGACGGTGGCGGATGCGCTTCTTACCGCCTGTCGGGACCGGCAACCAGCCTACTGCATTATCGGCGCCTATGGCCATTCACGCCTGCGCGAGCGGCTGATCGGCGGCGTGACCCGCCGGATGCTCGCCGAGAGTCCGGTGCCGCTCCTTCTTGGGCATTGAACGCGGACAAGGCCTGAAAAGGAAACTCTCATGCCGAACGCAGCGCTGCACGACCGTATTGGCAAGGAGGCATCGGCGGCGCTGCTCGACGCGCTGCGCCGCCACGCCGAACCGCTGCCGTCGCCCGAGCGGATCGACGAGTTCGGCAGCTTCTTCGATCGCTTCGGCGATGCGCGGATCGTCCTGTTGGGCGAGGCAACCCACGGTACGTCCGAATTCTATCGTGCGCGAGCAGCAATCACCCGCCGCCTGGT
>JBPPMC010000353.1:0-3238 GCA_051305835.1 Sphingobium sp. | reverse complement strand
CCACTCATTATCCTTAAGAATGTTTAATGCTTCCCCAGAGACCTATGGGGACCACCATAAATGCGTGCTTCAGACGATCAGACCGGCATCAGCCTTTTCGGGCGGATAGCAGCGGGTATTGGGCTAGGGCCAAAGCCGGGTTCGCGCAGCGAACGCGCGCGCCATGCCGCCAATGCGGCGCGGGAATGGAACGGTTCGATAGAGCCTGCGTCGCTGGTGACGTGTCTTGAACGGCTAAGCGCATTGTGCGGGAAGCCAACGCCGCGCGACATGCTGATTGCCGCCTTGCCGCTGCCCAATGGCTTCATGGACCCGCGACTCGCGCCCATCGCCATGGCTCGTGCCGGGCTGGACGCGCGCTGGGACGTGCGCCCCATGGGCAGCCTGACATCGCAGGACTTGCCAGTGATCATGCAGCTACGTGAAGGCGGCTCGATCTTGCTTGTCGGGCTTAGCGACGATCCGCATGCCGTCATTGTCGATGCGACGGGTGAAAAGACCGTGCCGCTGCCGGTTCTACAGGAGCTGGGCAGTGAGGATGTGCTGGTTTGCGGCCATGTGGACCCCGCCAATGGGCTGGGGCTGGATGACGAGCGCACCTTTGTCCGTCGCAACCCGCGCCTGTGGCTGGTGGGTACGTTCCTCAGCGAACGGAAGCGACTCGGGCAATTGCTGCTGGCCGCGACGCTGCTGAATCTCTGTGCACTGGCGATCCCGCTCTATATGCGCGCCGTCTACGACCGGGTCGTTCCCAATCTGGCAATCGAATCGCTCTGGGCGCTTTCGGCTGGCGTCATGATCGTGCTCGTCTTCGAATTCGTCTTCAAACATGTCCGTGGCGGCTATATCGATTCGGTCGGTGTGCGGGTGGGACAGGCCATCCAGAATCGCGCCATGGCGTCCTATCTGCATGCGCGGATCGGAAAGGCTGACAATAGCGTCGGCGGCCTGATGACGGCGCTGCGCGATGTCGAAGGTTTGTCGCTCCTGGTGCCGCAAGCCGTCGTGACCTTCTGCATCGATGTGCCGTTCTTCTTCGGCTATGTGGCGCTGATCCTGCTGATCGGCGGGTGGGCCGTTGCCGGACCGATCGTGGGCGCGGGCGCCATGGTCGTCGTGGGCATCGTTGCCGCCTATGCCCTCAAGCTCGCCAGCAAGCGATCGTCCAAGCTGATGCATGCGCGCAGCAATCTGGTCGTCGATGTCACCGAAGGGCTGACGACGATCAAGGCGAATCAGGCCGAGCGCCATTTCCTGCGTCAGTGGGATATCGTGTCCGACCATATCGGTATAAGTTCGAAAGTGTCACGCAAGTGGAGCGACTTGCCTGCGTCCATGGCCGGATTGCTGGTGCAGATGGTGACCGTGCTGGTGGTCATCATCGGCGTGTTCCAGATCAAGGCCGGGATCATGACGACCGGCGCGCTCGTGGCAGTCACGATGCTGACGGGCCGCGCGATGGTGCCGGTCTCCGCCGCCATATCCATCGTGTCCAAGGGATATCAGAGCCTGTCGCAATTTGCGGCGCTCTCAAAGATCTTGAGCGCAGAGCCGGAACGCGAAACATCCGATCCTTCGGTAAAGACCCGCGCGATCAAGGGCGACATTCGCCTGCAGAACGTCGTTTTTGCATATAATGAGGCCGCGACGCCAAGCCTCAAGGACATCACGCTGTCGATCAAGCCAGGCGAGAAGATCGCACTGATCGGCCGTTCGGGATCTGGCAAATCTTCGTTTCTGCAATTGCTGGCGGGGCTGCACCAGCCGCAGGGCGGCGCTATCACGATCGACGGCAATGCGATCGATCAATATGCGGTCAGCCATCTGCGCCAGAGCATCTCCTATTCTGCGCAGGACGCGACGCTGTTCAACACCTCCATCTGGGGCAATATCCTGCTGGGCCTGCCCGAGCCGGAAGCGGACATTGTGGAGCGCGCGATTGCCGCCTCCGGTCTGGACCGCTTCGTCAGCCGCAGCGTCGAGGGCTATGGCCGCAATGTCGGACCCAATGGCGTCAAGCTGTCGGGCGGGCAGCGGCAATCCGTGATACTGGCGCGCGCGCTGCTGCGCGATCCGCCGATCCTGCTGCTCGACGAGCCAACGGCCGCAATGGATATCAACAGCGAACAGGCCGTCATGGAGGGTTTGCGCGACGTGGCCAAGGATCGCACGCTGGTCATCGCGACACACCGCATGGCGCTCCTCGACCTGGTGGATCGCGTGATCTGGCTGGAGGAAGGCAAGATCTTCGCGGACCGACCGCGCGCGGAAATCCTGATGATGATGCGGGGGCAGCAGGCGGCCAATCGCGCGGCCTGAAGCACGGTGAGAGTTTGTTAAGGTTAATTGCCTAATCACGACATTGAAACTGGCTTGCGCGCAATGGCGCGGCCTATCCTTGGGGAACGTACGTGGCGGGTGCTTCAGCAGAAGGCGAAGTTAATCACTGGCCGGCATTTGTCGACGTCCTGACGACCGTCATCATGGTCGTCACCTTTCTGCTCGTCATCATGAGCGCCGCCGTAATGGTGCTGTCGCAGCGCACGCTCCAGACAGTAAAGGCGCAGCTGGAGGCGAAGAGCAGGAACGAAGACGCCTCATCGAAGTCTGCCCGCAAGAACAAGGACGGCGCTAACGTACCCCGGCAGGTTTCGGCGGAAGCAGGCAAGTCGAACGCAGAATTGGGCGATGTGCTGCGCACCGATAAGCCGATTAATGGCAGCGAAGCGCTAACCATCCGCACGCGCGAGACGCCCGATACGCTGAAGCTACAGGTCAAGGCGATGGAACAGCCCGACGACAGCAAGGGCGTTGAGGTCAAGACCGCCGACGTCCTTCTGAAAGTCTCGTTCGAACCCATGGCGGTCCGCTACAGCGACGACACATCCAAACAGGTCATGGATTTCCTCAGTTCGCGGCAGCAGCCGGGCATGAAGTACGAGATCTGGTCCTTTGCGCCGCAGACATCCTCGGTCAGCGAAGCGCAGCGCCTGGCCTTCTATCGCGCCGCGATGACGCGCAACCTGCTCGTCAAGGCTGGGATCAAACCCGCCGATATCTACACCCAGATCCGCGTGAGCGATCCGTCCTCCAAGGATGGTCACAACGTCCGCGTTGTCCTGAAACCCTGATGCCGCACTGCCAGCGAAAGTATACCTGACGATGGAACAGAAAATCCGGTCCGAATTGCTGAAGATGACTGCGGTCATGCTGGTGCTGCTGGGCCTCGGCATCTACG
>JBPPMC010000329.1:0-76606 GCA_051305835.1 Sphingobium sp. | reverse complement strand
CGCACATCATTCAATGTGGGTTAAGGGAAGACGAGGCATCGCAGGAATACCTTCGGTCCCGACCTTTTCCTTAAAGTCATGAGAGGACAATCATTCATGCGCTACGCATACGCCATTACCGGAGCCTTGCTACTCGGCGGCACTGCCATTGCCGTGACATCCAGTCAGCCACTCGGCGCGCAGACGGCCCAGAATGAAAACATGCAGGCCGCCGCACCACGCGGCGCGCCAGTCAGCTTCGCCGACATGGTCGAAAAGCTGCAGCCCGCAGTCGTCAACATCTCGACCCGCCAGCGCGTCAAGGTGCCCAACAACCCGTTCGCTGGAACGCCCTTTGGCGATCTCTTCGGCTCGCAGGGCGGCGGCACTCCGCAGACGCGGCAGGCGCAGTCGCTGGGATCGGGCTTCATCGTTTCCGCGGACGGCTATATCGTCACCAACAATCATGTGGTCGCTCCGGGCGCGGAAGGCGCGACGATCGACAGCATCACCGTGACGTTGACGAACCGCGAGGAATATACCGCGAAGCTGATCGGTCGCGACGCCGCCAGCGATCTTGCCGTGTTGAAGATCGAACCGAAGAAGGCACTGCCCTTCGTGAAGTTTGGTGACAGCACCAAGGCGCGCGTGGGCGACTGGGTGATTGCAATCGGCAATCCCTTCGGCCTTGGCGGCACCGTGACAGCGGGGATCATTTCCGCCGTACATCGCAATACCGGTGGCGGAAGCGACCGGTTCCTGCAAACCGATGCGTCGATCAATCAGGGCAACTCCGGTGGCCCGATGTTCGACATGAACGGCAACGTCATTGGCATCAACAGCCAGATTCTCTCCCCATCGGGCGGCAATGTCGGCATCGGCTTCGCTATTCCATCGGAGCAGGCGACGCCGGTCATCGAAACGCTGCGCAAGGGCCAGAGCGTTCGTCGTGGATATCTGGGTGTCCAGATCACGCCGCTGTCGGACGACATCGCCGAATCCCTGGGCCTCGCCAAGAATCGCGGCGAGTTCATTCAGGGCGTCGAACCCGGTCAGGGCGCCGACAAGGCTGGCATCAAAGCAGGCGACGTGATCGTCAAGGTCAACAACCGCGAAGTGACGCCCGATGAAACCCTTTCGTTCATCGTCGCGAATCTGCCGATCGGGTCGAGTGTCCCTATCGAACTGATCCGCAACGGCAAGCGCATGACGGTGAACGCAGTGGTAGCACAGCGTCCGCCCGAAGATCAGTTGAGCAGCTTCGCCGCGCCGGAGGATGACGATTTCTCCAATCCACAGCAGCAGCCCGACAATGGTGCCGCCGCGCAGCAGAGCCTCGGCATTGCCATCACGCCGCTGACGCCGGGAATCATTCGTCAGCTTGGCGTACCGACGGAAACGCGCGGCGTGGTGATCACGACTGTCGATCCGTCTACGGACGCGGGATCGAAGGGGCTGCGTCGTGGCGACATTATCCTGTCTGCGAATAACCGCCCCATCCTCACCGAAGCCGATCTGAAGGCTGCTGTGGCGCAAGTCACCGCTGCGGGTCGCAATGCCGTGCTGCTTCAGGTGCTGCGCCGCGGCCAGCCAGCGACGTTCATCGGGATTCGCCTGCGCGACAAGTAGTCGACTGAATTGAGACTATCCGGCTCCCCGTCCGGCCTTCCCATGATCGCCACTAGTGGCTAGTCTTGCGGGAAGTGTGGGACGGGGAGTTTTGTTTATGAGCGACGGTATCTTTCTCGGGCTGGCTCCCAATAGCACCGGCGGCGCACCGCAGTTCCTTAACCTCAAACGCGCCAATCGACACGGTCTGATCGCGGGCGCCACCGGCACCGGTAAGACCGTCACGCTGCAAGGTATCGCGGAGAGTTTCTCCGCGGCTGGCGTGCCCGTCTTCGTCGCCGACGTGAAGGGCGACCTCTCCGGCATTGCCATGGCGGGATCGCCAACCTTCAAGAACGCCGACAAGCTGGTGTCGCGCGCCAAGGAAGTCGGCATCGAGAACTACATCTACGCCGACAATCCGGCGATCTTTTGGGATCTGTATGGCGAACAAGGTCATCCTATCCGCACGACCGTCAGCGAGATGGGGCCGCTGCTGCTCTCACGCCTGATGAACCTCAATGAGACGCAGGAAGGCGTGCTGTCCATCGCTTTTCGCTATGCCGATGAGGAAGGGCTGCTCCTGCTCGATCTGGGCGATCTCCAGTCGATGCTCGCCTATTGCGCGGAAAATGCGGATATGCTTTCGGCGAAATACGGCAATGTTACCAAGGCGAGCGTCGGCACGATTCAGCGCCAGTTGCTCCAACTCGATAGCCAGGGCGGCGCGCACTTCTTCGGGGAACCGGCACTCGATATCCATGACTTCCTGAGAACCGACGATCAGGGTCGCGGCTACATCAACGTCCTCGCCGCCGATAAACTGATGCAGAGTCCGAAGCTGTATTCGACGTTCCTGCTCTGGCTGATGTCGGAAATGTTCGAGACGCTGCCGGAAGTCGGTGACCCGGAAAAGCCGGTGCTCGTCTTTTTCTTCGACGAAGCCCATTTGCTGTTTGAGGATGCGCCCAAGGCGCTGACCGACAAGATTGAGCAGGTCGTTCGCCTGATCCGGTCAAAGGGCGTCGGCATCTATTTCATCACGCAGAACCCCATCGACATTCCCGAAGATGTTGCGGGTCAACTCGGCAACCGCGTACAGCACGCGTTACGCGCCTTCACGCCCCGCGATCAGAAAGCGATCAAGGCGGCGGCGGATACGTTCCGTATCAACCCGGACCTCGATATTGCTACCGCCATTACCGAATTGAAGACGGGTGAAGCGCTGGTATCGGTGCTGCAGGAGGACGGATCACCCTCGATAGTGCAGCGCACGTTGATCGCCCCGCCCCGCTCGCGATTGGGTCCGGTCGATGCCAAGGAGCGCGCGATCATCCAGTCGATCTCGCCCGTCGCCGGGAAATATGATGACGCGATCGATCGTGAATCCGCAGAGGAAATTTTGGCGGCACGAGGCAACGCCGCTGCCGCTGCCGCGACCGCCGCAAAGGCGCAGATCGAGTCGGACAAAGCCGCCGCCACGCAGGCGAAGGTTGAAGCCAAGCAGCAAGAGGCACAGTTGAAGGAGCAAGCCCGCGCCGAGGCAGCCGCTGCGCGGGAAGCCGCCAAGCCTTCCGCATTGGGCCGCGCCGTTCAGTCCGCCACGCGTTCCGCCGCTTCGACCGTGGGGCGGCAAGTTGCGAACGAACTTACCAAGGCGGTGTTTGGCGGAGCCTCGCGCAAATCGACATCCGGCGGAATCGCTGGACGTCTGGTGCGGGGGATATTGGGTGGGCTTTTCAAATGATCCGCGCCTTGGGCATGGCTTTTGGCGTACTGATGCTCATAGCTGCCGACGCGCCAGCGGCTCCACCACCGCCAGCTGCTGCGAGCAAATGGGCGGGCGTCTATGACGGCGGGCAAATGGAATTGGTGGCCCTGCTGGAATTGCGCGCCGATGGCCATTTCGGATTAGAGCTAAGCTATGGTGCGCTGGACGAGCGCGCGGAAGGAAAGTGGGCGCTCAAGGGCAATCACATCGAACTGATGCCTGAAGTTTATGCCACGAACGATCCGGGGAATACGGCACAGAAATTCGGCGATGGTCACATGCAGATCGAAGGAGAGACGCTGTTGCTCCCGCGCTATGATCGATTGCTGAGATTCTCACGGCAATAGGGCCGCACCTGTCAGCTCGGCGTCTTGGACAGAAACCGGTCCGCGATTTCCTGCGCGATGCGGGCCGGGCGTAGCGTGGCCGAGTCGAGGCAGCACCAGCTCGACTTCACTTCTGCGAGAACTTCCTCGCCGCGCTTGATCAGCGTCTCGTAGAATGCGCGCGCGCCCTGCACTTTTTCCACGATCACAGTCGCAATGATGGGATCGTCGAGGAAGGCCGGTTTCCGATACGTAATCTCATGCTTGAGCGCGACCCAGAGATGCTCGGCAATCGCAGCGGGTGGCGCGATCTTTTCCCAATGCGCCACCACCGCTTCCTGTACCCATTTGAGATAATGGGCATTATTAACGTGGCCCATGAAGTCTATATCTTCGGGCAGCACGGAAATAGCATGGTGGTGAACGGCAGATGTCATGCGTCGAATATAGAGCCAACGCGTCAAAATTTCCACAACTGCTTTAGCCGCGACCTCGATAGCCCGGCACGTCCTGGCTCGGCAACCACAGTCCCTTTGGCGGCTCTCCCGATTGCCAGAACACGTCGATGGGGATGCCCCCGCGGGGATACCAATAGCCGCCGATCCGCAGCCATAGCGGCGCCATCTCATCGAACAGGCGCTGACCGATGCCGACTGTGCAATCCTCATGGAACGCTGCATGGTTCCTGAAGCTGCCCAGGAACAGTTTCAGGGATTTCGATTCGACGATGGTCTCTCCAGGCGCATAGTCGATCACAAGGTGCGCGAAATCCGGCTGGCCCGTCACCGGGCACAGGGACGTGAACTCCGGCACGGCGAACCGCACGAGATATAGCGACCCCGCACGGGGGTTCGGAACATAATCGAGAAGCGCCTCTTCCGGCGTGGCGGGCAAGGCGCTGGTCTGACCCAGATGAATCGGTTGCATGACCTGCCATCTACGCGATCACTCGGCTGATGTCATTCCCTTCCACATCGCCTATATCGTTCAGCAATGGTTCACGCGCGCGCCAGCTTTGGCAGGAAGATCATGGGGATATTCAAATATAGTTTGCTGGCGGCCATTGCTGCCGCCGCGCCCGCCGTTGCCGTGGCGCAAGACGATGGCGCGTCGCCTGTCCTTCAGGATTTTCGCCTGGACCCGTCGCGCGACCCCAATCGACCGCGCGCGCCCGTCCGTGCCGGGCCGGAAATCGGGACCGTGCCCGATGCCGTTCCCCTGCCATCGGTAAATGCTCCGGCAGTGACGCCGCCGCCAGCGGTCGCCGCGACGCCTCCGCCTGTTGTAGCGCCGACCGTAAGATCGCCTCCGCGCGCAACGCGCCCGAGGTCGGTGGCGGAACCGGAAACGCAAGCAGCACCACTACCGGAAGCGGCAACGGCGACTTCGCCTGATCCCGCGACGGAAGCGGCACAACCTCAATCCAATGCTACGGACGAACTGTCAATCGCGCCGGTTGCAGCGCCCGCATCGGTGCCGGAAACGCAGGCGGCTGCGACGGGCATCTTGCCATGGATCATTGGCGGCCTTGTCGTTCTTCTGTTCGGAGCGCTGCTGCTTTGGCGACGGCGGAAGACTGCCGAGGAACCGGTGGAAGAACCGATTGTCACCCCTGCTCCGGCGGTAGTGGAACGGCCGACGCCAGCACCCATTGATGTTGCGCCACCTACACCCGTCCGTTCCCCGACACCCGCTCCCGTCGTGACGAGAGCGCGCGGAGATCTGCCTGATGCCGCGCCGCTGACCCTGACCTTCACGCCCCTCCAGGCCCGAACGACGATGGTCGGCGCGCAACTGGCCTACCGCCTGACGTTGCGCAATCAGGGCAAGGCGGCACTGGATGGCCTCGCAATCCCCGCGTTGATGATCAATGCCGATGCACAGCAGCCGCAAAAGCTCGCGGCGTTTTTCGACGATCCCTTTGCTCCGGAGGCCCATCGCGTCGCACACCTTGCGCCCGGGGCGGAAGTGACGGTCGAAAGCGAATTGCGGCTGGACCAGATCGTGCCCATCGAAGTGCAGGGCCGCGCTTTGCTCATCCCGCTCGTTGCCTTCAAGGTGATCTCGCTGGATGGCGATGAACTGTCGCGCGCTACCTTCATCGTGGGTCAAGAAAGCAATCCGCCACGGGCAAAGATGGCGCCGTTGCGCCTCGATCGGGGACCGCGTCAGTTCCGCGATATCGGCAGTCGCCCGGCACAGGAAATGATCGCCGCTTGACGGTGCGACCCGGCCACCCGACCTTGGGATCATGCCGCGCGCCGCCAAGACATTGATTCCCCTGCTGGGCGACCAACTCAGCTTCGACATATCCTCGCTGGAGGATGCGGACCCGGCGACGACCATAATCCTGATGATGGAAGTGGCGGACGAGACGACCTATGTCGCGCATCATCGCGCGAAGATCGCGTTCATACTGTCGGCGATGCGCCACCATGCCGATGCTTTGCGCGAACGGGGATGGTCGGTGGATTATGTCACGCTGGACGACCCGGCGAATAGCGGCAGCTTTACCGGTGAAGTCACGCGCGCCGCCGCCCGGCATAGGCCCGCGGAAATCGTCGTCACCGAAGCCGGTGAATGGCGCGTGCAGGCAATGCTGGAAGAATGGGAAGGCCGCTTCGCCCTTCCCGTGAATATCCGCCTCGATACCCGCTTTCTCGCCTCACACGCAGAGTTCGACACCTGGGCTGCGGGCAAGACCCAGTTGCGGATGGAATTTTTCTATCGTGAGATGCGGCGCAAGACCGGCTTGTTGATGGACGGCGACAAGCCCGAAGGCGGCAAGTGGAATTACGATGCCGACAACCGCAAGCCCGCTATGCGCAGCCTGTTCCTCCCTCAACCGCCGCGCTTTGCTCCGGACGCGATCACGCAGGACGTGCTGGCGATGGTCGCGGCGCGTTTCCCGGACAATATCGGGAGCCTCGACAACTTTGCATTCGCAGCCACGCGAGCAGATGCGCTGAAGGCGCAAGCGGCGTTTCTGGACACGGCGCTGCCGCAGTTCGGCGATTATCAGGATGCGATGCTTACCGGAGAGCCATTCCTGTGGCATTCGTTTCTGTCGCCGTACCTGAATTGCGGACTGCTCGATCCGCTGGAATTGTGCCGCGCCGTCGAGAAGCGCTATCGCAATGGCAAGGTGCCGTTGAACAGCGCCGAGGGATTTATCCGCCAGATCATCGGCTGGCGCGAGTTCGTGCGCGGCGTATATTGGCGTGAGGGGCCGGACTATGTCACGCGCAATCATCTGGAAGCGCATCGCGCGTTGCCGGGCTTCTACTGGACAGGCGAGACCGACATGCACTGCATGGCGCAGGCCATCGGCCAGACGATCGATCACGCCTACGCCCATCATATCCAGCGGCTGATGATTACCGGCAATTTCGCGCTGCTGATCGGGGCGAACCCTGCGGACGTGCATCGCTGGTATCTGGAAGTATATGCCGATGCCTATGAGTGGGTGGAGCTGCCCAACACCCTGGGCATGAGCCAGTTTGCCGATGGCGGCATATTGGCGTCCAAGCCCTATTGCTCGGGCGGCGCGTATATCGACCGGATGTCGGATTATTGTGGATCGTGTCGTTACAATGTGAAGCAGCGGACCGGACCCGACGCATGCCCTTTCAACGCGCTCTATTGGGACTTCCTCGATCGCAATACGCAAAAGCTCCGCCGCAATCAGCGGCTCGCCATGCCATATCGTACTTGGGAAAAGATGGCCGAGAGCGACAGGCAGGCTGTGCGAGACAGCGCATCGGCCTTCCTCGACAGTCTCATCCCTTACGCCTAAAGGGCCAAGTGACGGAGGGCGCGACTTATGGATTTGCTGGTTTCGACTGATTGGCTTGCTGACGAAATGGGGGCGTCGGATTTACGCATCGTGGATGCCACTGCATTTTTGCCGGGCAGCGACCGCGACCCGCAGGCGGAATATGATGCGGGGCATATTCCGGGGGCATTCTTCCTGAACCTGCCGGAGCTTGCCGATCTCAACGATCCGCGCCCCGGCATGTTGCCGCCGCCCGAGAAGTTCGCCAGCCGCATGGCCGCGCTGGGCCTTGGCGATGGCAGTCGCATCGTCATTTACGACAACAGCCCGCTACGCACGTCGGCGCGGGCATGGTGGATGTTCCATGTGTTCGGTGCGCATAATGTTGCGATCCTTGATGGTGGCCTGCCGAAGTGGGTGGCCGAAAAGCGGGCGCTGGAAAGTGGCAAGCCCAAGACGCGCCATCGCCACTTCACCGTTTGGAAAGACGAGACCAGCGTGGTCACGAAGGCCGATGTGCTGGCGAACCTGTCCACCAAAACGGCGCAGGTCGTCGATGGTCGCTCGATGAGCCGCTTCACGGGCGAAGACCCCGAACCGCGCGCGGGCATGGCCTCCGGACACATCCCCGGCTCCGTCTGCCTGCCCTACAGCCGCCTATTCAATACCGATAATAGCTGGAAGCGTGGGCATGAATTACGCGGGCTGTTCCATGAAGCGGGCATTGATATGGAGAAGCCGCTGATCGTCAGTTGTGGCAGCGGCGTGACGGCAGCGGACGTGATGTTCGCCGCGCATCTGCTCGGCAAGACCGACGTATCGCTCTATGATGGCAGCTGGAGCGAATGGGGCCTCGACCCCGCGACACCCAAGGCGACAGGCCCGGTATGAGCGAAGATAGCGATGACCGCCAGCCGCTGACCAAGCTGGTTCAGGCAGGGCGCCGGGCAGAATGGACGGGCATGCCGGGCCAGCCCGGCGGCATCGTCAATCCGCCAGTGTGGCGGGCATCGACTATCCTGTACGACGATGTCGCGCATCTACGCGCCGCCGTCACCGATACGCATGAGCGGCTATTCTATGGCCGGAAAGGTACGCCGACGGCATGGTCGCTCGCCGATGCGCTGACGTCGCTGGAGCCGGGTGCGCATGCGACGGCGTTGTTCCCGTCCGGCGTGGCGGCGATTGCCTGCGCGCTGATGGGCGTATTGAGGCCGGGCGACGAACTGCTGATGGTCGACAGCGCCTATGACCCGACCCGCAACTTCTGCGAGAAGGTGTTACGGCCATTCGGCGTGGAGACCATCTACTACGACCCCATGATTGGTGGCGACATCGCCAGCCTTTGCACGGATCGCACGCGCGCGATCTTCCTCGAAAGCCCCGGCAGCCTGACCTTCGAAGTTCAGGACGTGCCCGCGATCGTGGCGGTGGCAAAGGCCCGCGACATCGCGACGCTGATGGACAACACCTGGGCCACATCGCTCTATTTTCAGCCGCTTGCGCACGGCGTGGATATGTCGATCCTGGCCTGCACCAAATATATTGTCGGCCACAGCGACGTGATGATCGGATCGGTCACGGCGAACGCCGCGACCTGGGAGAAAGTACGCAGCAGCGCGCAGTATTTCGGCCAGATGACCAGCCCGGACGACGCATGGCTGGCCTCGCGCGGGTTGCGCACCCTTGGCGTGCGTTTGGCGCAGCATCAATCCGGCGCGCTGGAAGTGGCGCAATGGCTGGCGGAGCAGCCCGGCGTGGCGCGCGTGCTGCACCCTGCCCTGCCAGAGTGTCCGGGACATGCGGTGTGGAAGCGTGACTTCACCGGATCGAGCGGGCTGTTCACCTTCGTGCTGGACGGCGGCATCGGCGCGCAGGCGGACAAAGCGCGTGCGGCGCTGATCGATGGTCTCGCGCATTTCGGGATCGGCTATAGCTGGGGTGGATTCGAGAGCCTTGCACTACCGGTCGACCCGCAACGCTACCGTAGTGCGACGCAATGGAAAGCGGATGGCCTCGCCGTTCGGCTCAATGTTGGCCTGGAAGATCCCGCCGATCTGATAGCCGATTTGAGCGCCGGATTGGAACGTTGGCGCTTGATGATATAAGCTTTCGCACCTTGTTGCATTACAGCAACAATTAAGAAACAAACCGACATCTTGGGACATAAACCTCTTGTGCGGTGCCGCATCGACCGGCATTGCGAGCGAGTTATCGGTAAGCCTGCTCCCTGCGCTGCTTCGAAGCCGGAGAGAGAAGCGGGGGCCATAGCGCAGGTGGGACCATAGCGAGTCCATCAAGGGGAATTTTATGCGCAAGTCCATTATCGGCCTCACCGCCGTGCTTCTTTCGTCCATCGCCAGCCCTGTGTTCGCTCAGGAAGAGCCTGCACCCGCCGTCACCGTGACCGGCGGCGCAACCGTCGTTTCCGACTACCGCTTCCGTGGCATTTCGCAGACTGACAAGAAGTTCGCCGTGCAGGGCACCTTCACTGTCGCGCATGAGTCCGGTTTTTATGCGACCGTATGGGGTTCTTCGATCGATGATTATGTAGCCAATGGCGGCGACCAGGAAATCGATCTTATCGGTGGTTGGGCGAAAGATTTCAACGGCACGAAACTCGACGTAGGTGTGCTGTATTATTACTATCCGGGTTCCAACGGCGCCAACACCGACTTCGTTGAGCCTTATGTTGCCGTATCGCACACGTTCGGCCCCGTCAGCGCGAAGGTTTCCGCTGCTTATGCTCCGAAAGCCAAGGCGCTCACGGTCGGCAACGGTAAGGAAGACAATCTTTACACCGCGCTCGATCTGGGTGCAGCCGTCCCCGAAACGCCGATCAGCCTCTCGGCTCACCTTGGCCACAGCTTCGGTCCGAGCTACCTTACCATCGGTAAGGAATATACCGACTGGAGCGTTGGCGCGAGCTACACCTGGAACCACCTGACGTTCGGCGTCAGTTATGTCGACACCGACAAGTCGCTGTTCCTGACGAATGGCCGCAACGTCAGCAAAGCTGGCGTAGTCGGTTCGGTAGGCGTCGCTTTCTGATCTGACTAACCAAGTTCTGCAGGGGGCCGCTGTTCGGAAGAATGGCGGCCCTTTCCTTTTATGCCGATATAGCTGTTTGGATATGCACGTCGCATTGCTATATGAGCGGCATGTTCACCAGCACCCCTGCGCTGATCCTTCTGTTCCTCGCTACGATCGTAGGAATGGAGGCGTTTGCGTATGTCATGCACCGCTGGGTGATGCACGGCTTTGGCTGGTTCCTGCACAAGAGCCACCATCATCCGCGCACCGGAAACTGGGAACTGAACGACGCCTATTTCGTGATATTCGCCGCGCCAGCCATCATCTTGCTGCTGGGTGGCGTGCAGCTTGGCTGGGGACATTGGGCCACGGCCGTCGGAGCGGGCATTACCGCCTACGGGATGATCTATCTCGGTTTCCACGACTTCATCGTGCATCGCCGGGTCAATCACCGCTACGTGCCGCGCTCACCTTACATGAAACGCATCGCGCAGGCACATCGGCTGCATCATGCTGTCGAGACAAAGGGCGGCACGGTCAGTTTCGGATTTCTTGTGGCACCGAGGCCCGAGGCGCTGAAAGCGGAACTTACGCGGCGTGGTCGCGCCGGAGTGCGAACGCCAGCGATATCCGATTAAGCTGGCGACTGGCATGCCGTCAAAAATCGACGGCGATGCCCTTACGTTCCCAGTCGCCATAGCGCACCGGACTAAGTTCTTCATTCAGCACCGGGAGCTTGTCGATTGGGTCCGGGGTCGGCACCGGCGGACTCTTCGAAAGATGTGCCGGGGGCTTAACATGATCGGGCCGCTTGGCCATGTCCGACATTCCTCACATTGACGCCATGCGGGACCAACCCCACATATATTCCGTGCCTGATAGATGGGCATCGAAGGAGTTGGAGACAAGTGAACGGCTTGAAAACGACGATGCTGCTGGCGGCCATGACCGCGTTGTTCATGGCGCTGGGCTATACGCTGGGCGGCAGCGGAGGTGCGCTGATCGCGCTGGTCGTGGCGGCGGGCATGAACCTTTTCACTTTCTGGAACGCGGACCGCATCGTGCTGTCGATGCACGGAGCGCGCGAAGTCGATGCCCGGACCGAACCGGCTTTCTATTCCCTCGTAAGCAGCCTGGCGCAGCGCGCCGGGCTTCCGATGCCAAAAGTCTATGTGATCGATTCGCCGCACCCCAATGCCTTTGCGACGGGGCGCGATCCCGAACATGCTGCCGTGGCCGCGACGACGGGTCTGCTCTCAATGCTGACGAAGGACGAGATTGCTGGCGTGATGGCGCACGAACTGGGGCATGTGAAGCACCGTGACACGCTCATCATGACGATGGTTGCGACGATTGCTGGCGCAATTTCCATGCTCGCCAACTTTGGCCTGTTCTTTCGCGGTGGCGACAATCAGGGCAATCACAACATGGCTGCTTCAATATTGGCGGTCATCGTCGCGCCATTCGCCGCGATGATCGTGCAAATGGCGATCAGCCGTACGCGCGAATATGGCGCGGATCGGGCAGGCGCAGAGATCAGCGGCAATCCCCGCGCGCTGGCGTCCGCGCTGGCGAAAATTGCGGGGCAAGCCGCACGCATCCCCAATGCCGTGAGCGAGCGCAATCCGGCAGCGGCGCAGCTTTACATCGTGCCCACGCGGATCAGCCAGATGTTCTCCACGCACCCCGCGACCGAAAGCCGCATCGCTGCGCTGGAGGATATGGCGCAGGCAATGGACCAGCCGCCGGTATTGGCCACCACATCACCGGGCAGCGCGCCTTCGGCGCTGCGTCCTGCAAGACGCCGGTCGAGTGCGCTGAACCCCAATCGGCATTGATTACGGCTGCGGGTGACGCGCGGTGTAAATCCCGCTAGGGGAGCGCGATGGCATCCAATCCTCCTACATCCCGCTCCCCCGCCCGCGCGGCCGAAACGCCGGGCTTCCCCGCCCGGCGCGCGGCGCTTCGCCTTCTCGATGCCGTGCTTCGTCGTGGCGATCCGCTGGAAATAGCGTTGCACGGCGCAAGTCAGGGGATCGTGGACCGCGCGGATCGCGCGCTGGTCCATGCGATAGCCGCGGAAACGCTCCGGCATCTGCCAGACCTCGATGCGCTGATCGACAGCGCCACGCGCAACCGACTGGCCGACGATGCCAAGGCGCGCATGGTTCTGCGGATCGCGCTGGTGCAGACACTGGTGCTCGGTACGCCGCCTCATGCTGCCATCGCGACGGCGCTGCCATTGGTTGACGGCGGCCCGCGCAAGCTGGTGCATGGTGTGTTCGGCACATTGATGCGCGGCACCGCGACGTTACCCGCTACCCCCACGCTATTGCCCGAAGTCGCGGCGCGCTGGGCCGAACAATGGGGCGATGCCATGCCGGAGGAAGCCGCGAAGGCGTTCGTCATGCGTCCGCCCGTAGACCTCAGCCTGCGCAATCCGGCTGACACGGCAAGCTGGACCGAGCAGCTTTCGGGCACATCCTTCGCCCTCGGCCATGTCCGCCTGCCCGACCATGACGCGATCACCGAATTGCCCGGCTTCGACGATGGTGCCTGGTGGGTGCAGGATCTGGCGGCGTCGATCCCTGCGCGATTGCTTGGGCAAGGTAATGGCCGCGCCGTGCTGGACCTGTGCGCCGCGCCGGGTGGCAAGACGATGCAGCTTGCCGCCGCCGGATGGGCCGTCACCGCTCTCGACCAGTCGGCCAAGCGCCTGACCAGGCTGTCGGATAATATGTCGCGAGTCGATTTGACCGCGACTGTCATCACCGCCGATCTGCGCCAGTGGGCGCCGGAATTACCTGCCGATGCCGTGCTGCTCGATGCGCCTTGCAGCGCCACCGGCATTTATCGCCGCCATCCTGACGTGTTGCACCGTATCGGGCCACGCCAGATTGCCGAGTTGACCGAATTACAGGCAACACTGCTGTCGCGCGCAGCAGGTTGGGTGAAGCCCGGCGGCACGCTGATCTATGCGACATGTTCGCTCGAACAGGCCGAAGGCGAAATGCAGGTCACGCGCTTTCTGGCGGAAAATCCTGCCTTTACAATTGCTCCCCCGACATCCGAAGAATTGCCCGAGGGCATAGCGCCCACCGCTGAAGGCTGGGTCCGCACTCTGCCCTCCACATTGGCGGACAAAGGCGGCACGGATGGCTTCTTCATCGCGCGGCTGGTTCATAGCTGACGTGGCGCAACAGCGGTTGCGCCACCTGATGCCCACCGCTAAGGCGATGGGTTAATGAACTCTTCCGAACCCCGCTCCGTCCTGATCGCTCCTTCCATACTTTCCGCTGATTTCGCGCGGTTGGGCGAGGAGGTGCGCGCCATCGACTCGGCGGGATGTGACTGGGTGCATGTGGATGTGATGGACGGGCATTTCGTGCCCAACATCACCATCGGCCCGATGGTCGTGAAGGCGCTGCGCCCGCACACCACCAAGCCGCTCGACGTGCATCTGATGATCTCTCCGGTCGACGGCTTCCTGGACGCCTTTGCCGAAGCGGGCGCGGATATCCTGACCGTTCATCCTGAAGCGGGAGCGCACATCCACCGCACCGTTCAGCATATCAAGGGGCTGGGCAAGAAGGCTGGCGTGGTGCTGAACCCTGGCACTCCAGCCAAGATGCTGGATTATCTGATCGACGATGTCGACCTGATCCTTGTGATGAGCGTCAACCCCGGTTTCGGTGGACAGAGCTTCATCGAGAACCAGTTGCGCAAGATCGAGGCCATCCGCAAGATCATCGACAAGAGCGGCCGCGACATCCGGTTGCAAGTCGATGGCGGCATAGACTTCAACACCGCCCCCCGCGCGATCGCCGCAGGGGCAGACGTGCTGGTAGCGGGCACGGCGACATTCCGCGGCGGCCCCGATGCCTATGCGGACAACATAAAGAGGTTGCGCGGCGGGTGAACGACCAGACTCGAGTTCGGACCAAGGCCTCCGTTGCACGATCGACCTACACCGATGTAGACGACCCGCCGGAGATCGAGGAAGGCAAGCGCCTCATTCGGGTTTCCGATGACAAAGGCCTGTCGCTCGCTGAACGAGTCGCGCATCGTTTCCATCGCCTGACATGGCGCACACCGCTTCATGCGGTTCGGCTGAAGGGCAAGTTCCCGCTCAAACTGCTGGCGGTTCCCGATGATAATATTCCGGGCGACGCGCATTCGGGACAAGCGTTGCGGGCAGGCTATTTCCTGTTTCGGGGTCTTAAGCAACCACTAGAAACCCTTGATTTTGCAGCGCTGGACCTGCCGCCTGCATTCCTCGACTATATCCACAGCTTCCGCTGGCTGCGCGATCTATCGACAGTGACCACTCGTGAGCAGGGCGCACCGATTGCGGAATCGATCCTTCGCAAATGGTTGGGTGCGCATGCGGAAAAGCCGAGCGAACCGGCATGGCGCACGGACAATGCGGGTTGGCGGCTCTTCTTCTGGACCAGCCAGGCGCCGTTGATCCTGTCTTCCAGCGATCTCGTCTATCGCTCACTGGTGCTGAACTGCATCGCGCGCACGGCCCGCCATCTCGACCAGAGCGCGGAGAAAGCGCCCATCGGATTGCAGCGGCTGGTCGCATGGGGGGGCGTCGTCGCCGCTTCGATGCTGCTGCCAGGCGGAGGGCCGCGCAAGATATTCGGCGAGGCGGGACTGCGCCGGGCGATCGACACCGCCTTTCATCCCGATGGCGGCGCGATATCGCGCTCACCGCTCGCGCAACTGGACGGCATCATGCTGCTGTCGATGCTGCGCGCCGTCTATGATGTGCGGCGCGAGGAAATGCCGCGCTACATTACCGAAGCGCTGAATCGGGCCGTTCCCGCCCTGCTCGGCATAACGCATGGCGACGGTGGACTGGGCAGCTGGCAGGGATCCGGCGCGACCGATCATTTGCAGGTCGAGGCGGTCATCACGGCAAGCGGCGTCCGTACCCGCCCACTGCGGCAGGCGCGCGACTGGGGCTATCAACGACTGTCTTGCGGCACGACCATATTGCTGGTCGACGCCGCGCCTCCGCCTATTGCGCGGCTGGCATCTGCGGGATGCGCGTCTACCGGCGCGATCGAAGTGAGCGATGGCCCGCATCGGCTGATCGTGAATTGCGGTGGCGCGGCTCTGGCCGGGTCCGCGATCACGGAAGATCTGGCGCAGGGGCTGCGCACGACCGCCGCACATAGCACTCTGGTGCTAGCCGACAGCAATTCCACGGCCATCCTTTCGGACGGAACGCTGGGCAAGGGCGTGACGGAGCTGGAGCTTAATCGTCAGGAACTGGACACGGGCAGCCGTCTGGAACTCAGCCATGACGGTTATGTCCGTCGTATTGGTTATGTTCACCGCCGTTTGCTGATGATGAGCACCGACGGGCGCGAAATCAGGGGCGAGGACATGCTGCTGCCGGCACAACGCCGCCGCAAGCCTAACGCGACGTCCTTCATCATTCGTTTTCACCTTGCCCCCGGCGTGGAGCCAACGCTCACCGCCGACGCCCAAGGTGCGCTGCTCCGCATTGATCTTGGCGCACTCTGGCAGTTTCGTACCGGCACCGGCACCTTGTCGATCGAGGACAGCCTCTGGATCGACGGCGATGGCCAGCCGCATGCCTGCCAGCAGATCGTCATCACCGGTGAAGCCCAGCCGGGCGGCACCAGCACGGGATGGCTGTTGAAGCGCGTCGGATAAAGACCGCTTTTCGATAATCCGGGCTGTTTTTCTCGACAAAGAAATCTATGGGGGCTGCGACACGCACCGGCCCAACGGGGACTGACGACACATGACTGACATCACCATCAAACGCGCACTGCTTTCCGTATCCGACAAGGCCGGGCTGGCGGAACTGGGCGCTGCGCTGGCGAGCCATGGCGTCGAACTGGTGTCGACCGGAGGAACGGCAAAGGCGTTGCGCGATGCTGGACTGACCGTGATGGACATTAGCGACCTCACTGGCTTTCCCGAGATGATGGACGGCCGCGTCAAGACGCTGCACCCGATCGTGCATGGCGGATTGCTGGCGGTGCGCGACAATCCCGAACATGTCGCCGCGATGGACGCGCATGGTATCGGCGCAATCGATCTGGTCGTCGTCAATCTCTATCCCTTCGCCGCCACGGTCGCCAAAGGTGCCTCGCGCGAAGAGATCATCGAGAATATCGACATTGGCGGACCTTCCATGGTCCGATCCGCCGCGAAGAACCATGAGAGCGTCGCGATTGTCACCGATCCAGCGGACTATGCCCGGCTGATCGCGGAAATGGCGGAGAAAAGCGGCGCGACAAGCTATGATTTCCGCCGCCTGCTCGCCGCAAAGGCCTATGCCGCAACTGCCGCCTATGACAGCATGATCGCAAGCTGGTTCGCCTTCGCCGATCAAGGCACGATGTTCCCGCAGACCTTGTCGGTCGCCAGTACGCTTTCTTCCACCCTGCGCTACGGCGAGAACCCGCATCAATCCGCAGCGCTCTACCTGCCCGTCGTGCCGGGTGCGAACGGCATTGCGCAGGCGGTGCAGGTGCAGGGCAAGGAACTGTCCTATAACAACTTCAACGATGCCGACGCCGCGCTGGAACTGGTCAGCGAATTTCGCGACGGCCCGCCGACCGTCGTCATCGTCAAGCATGCCAATCCCTGCGGCGTCGCGAGTGGCGATACGCTCATCGAAGCCTATGAAGCGGCGCTCGCCTGCGACAGCGTGTCGGCATTTGGTGGCATCATCGCGCTTAATCGCCCCCTGGATGGCGCGACGGCGGAAGCGATCAGCGGCATCTTTACCGAAGTCGTCGTGGCGCCTTCGGCAGATGATGACGCGAAAGCGATCTTCGCGCGCAAGAAGAACCTGCGCCTGCTCCTGACGGGCGAACTGCCCGACCCTGCCCGCTCGGGCCTTGCCATGAAGAGCATAGCGGGCGGCATCCTGTTCCAGAGCCGCGACAATGGTCGCGTGACGCAGGACATGCTGAAGGTCGTCACGGAGCGTCAGCCAACCGAGCAGGAACTCACTGACTGCCTGTTCGCATGGACGGTCGCCAAGCATGTGAAATCCAACGCCATCGTTTATGCCAAGGGCGGCAGCACCGCGGGGATCGGCGCAGGTCAGATGAACCGGCTGGAATCAGCGCGCATCGCCGCGTGGAAAGCCAAGGATGCGGCCGAAAAGGCAAATTGGGCAGCGCCGCGCACGATCGGCTCTGCGGTCGCTTCGGACGCGTTCTTCCCGTTTGCCGATGGCCTGATGGCCGCTGTCGAGGCTGGCGCGACCGCCGTCATTCAGCCAGGCGGATCGATCCGCGATGACGAGGTTATCGCCGCGGCCAATGAAGCGGGCCTCGCCATGGTGTTCACGGGCATGCGCCACTTCCGCCATTGAGGCGGCGGCGCTGGGATTAGGGCAGTAGAAACATCCTGTTAACCATTCCTTAGAGGATTTCCTTCACTCCGGGCGCAGAACCAATCCGGGGGACGAATTCCTATGCTGCGTGCTGACAAGAGCGTGGATGTCGCAATCATCGGCGCTGGCCCGGCTGGCCTCACGGCAGCGTACCTTCTCACCAAGAAGGGTTACAGCGTCACCGTCATCGAAAAAGACGCGAAATATGTCGGCGGTATCAGCCGGACGGTCGAGCATGAAGGCTTCCGCTTCGACATCGGCGGTCATCGCTTCTTTTCGAAATCGAAAGAAGTCGTCGACCTCTGGAACGAGATACTGCCGGACGACTTCATTCAGCGTCCGCGCATGAGCCGCATATATTATGAAGGCAAATTCTACAGCTATCCGATGCGCGCTTTCGAAGCGCTATGGAACCTGGGCTTTCTGCGTTCCGCGCTATGCATGGCGAGCTTCGCCAAGGCGCAGATGTTCCCGAACCGCAATGTTCGCTCCTTTCAGGACTGGACTGTCAATCAGTTCGGCCACAAGCTGTTCTCCATCTTCTTCAAGACCTACACGGAAAAAGTGTGGGGCATGCCGTGCGACGAAATGTCGGCAGATTGGGCTGCGCAACGCATCAAGGGGTTGAGCCTCGGCGCTGCGGTCCTCGATGGCCTCAAACGCAGCCTTGGCCTCAACAAGCGCCCCAATGACGGGATGGCGACCAAGACCCTGCTCGAAACATTTCGCTATCCCCGCCTCGGCCCCGGCATGATGTGGGAAGCGGCCCGCGACCGTGTCGTCAAGGGCGGCAATCAAGTGCTGATGGGCCATGCGCTGAAGCAATTGACGCAGGATCAGGTGACCGAGCGCTGGCGCGTCGCAACCACTAGCACCGCTGGCGAGATTGTGACGATCGACGCCGCGCACGTCATCAGCTCCGCGCCGATGCGCGAATTGGCCGGTCGTATCCACCCGCTGCCAGCCACGCTGGGCGAGGCGGCCGACCTCAAATATCGCGACTTCCTGACCGTCGCCCTGATGATCAAATCCGAAGACCTGTTCCCGGACAACTGGATCTATATTCACGACAGCAAGGTGAAAGTCGGTCGCGTACAGAACTTCCGTAGCTGGTCGCCCGAGATGGTGCCTGACGACAGCATAGCCTGTGTTGGCCTCGAATATTTCTGCTTCGAAGGCGATGGTTTGTGGTCGTCGACCGACGCCGATCTCATCGAACTCGCGAAGAGCGAAATGGCGATCCTTGGCCTTTGCAAAGCGGATGATGTCGTCGGCGGAGCAGTCGTGCGGCAGGAGAAGGCCTACCCGGTTTATGACGACGCCTATGCCGCCAATGTGCTGGCGATGCGCTCCGAACTGGAAGAGAAATATCCGACGCTGCACATGGTAGGTCGCAACGGCATGCACCGGTATAATAATCAGGATCACGCGATGATGACCGCGATGCTCACCGTCCGAAACATCGAAGCAGGCGCACGCATCTGCGACATTTGGGGCGTGAACGAAGACGCCGAATATCACGAGTCTGGCGACGAAGGCCAGCGCGCGGCACTGGCGAGTGAACGTCTGGTGCCCAGCCGAATCGGGTCAAGCCGACTGGAGCATTCCAAGCCAAGCAAGGCTGCATAAGCCGATGCTAGGCCGGTGGCTCGCCGCTTGCGTGCAGTTGACCTACACGCGGTACATCGTCGCCAGTGCGGCGGCGCTGGGTGCGGATCTCGCAATCTTCATGATGCTGCTGGCGTTCGGCATGGCGGCCGCTGCGTCGTCCGCCATCGGCTATATCTGTGGAATCGCAGTGCACTGGTTGCTGTCGAGCCGTGCGGTCTTCATGACGCAGGGCTATGCCACCGCGCGCCATCGCCAGCGCCTGCTGTTTCTTGGCTCTGCGCTGATCGGCTTGGCGGCGACCACGATCAT
The DNA here is from genome assembly GCA_051305835.1 of Sphingobium sp. Classification (GTDB taxonomy): domain Bacteria; phylum Pseudomonadota; class Alphaproteobacteria; order Sphingomonadales; family Sphingomonadaceae; genus Sphingobium. Next base: position 56,801 of record JBPPMC010000329.1, on the reverse strand, counting down.
CGTCGGACTAGGCGACAAGAGCGGTCTTGATCCGCGACTGGCCAAGCTGGTGGCCATCGTCGTCAGCTTCCACATCACCTATCTGCTGCGCAAGACGATCGTCTTCGCCTGATGTCGCTGCATTTCGCTCCGCCTTCGCAATGGAGGCTGCTTCCGGTTGCGGCGCTGACATGGCTTCTCGTCTGCATAGTCATGGTCGTGGCCTATTGGCATAACGTCCTCACCTACACATTCGAAGATCCGGATGATGCGCTTCGCTATGTCGAGGCACGGAGCTTCGCGGATGGCCAGGGCTGGTTCGATGTTTCCCAGCACCGAGTGAACTGGCCCATCGGCGGCATGATGCACTGGTCCAGAATAGTGGATTTGCCGATCAGTGGATTGATGCGACTACTGCGGCCCGTGTTTGGCCCGGTGATTGCCGATCAGATTGCTGTGGCCATCGTGCCGTTGATCCTCTTTTTTCTGCTTATCATCATGACAGGGCTGGCAGTTCGCCGCCTCGGCGGCACACTGACCGCCATTGTCGCGATGATGCTGATAGGCCTTTCCCTGCCGATCATCGTGCAGTTCATGCCCATGCGCATCGATCATCATGGTTGGCAGATCCTCATGTCGGCTGTCTCATTGTGGGCCGCGTTCGACACGCAGCCGCGCCGGGGCGGCGTCGTTGCCGGTCTGGCTGTGTCGCTATGGATGCACATCTCCAGCGAAGGCCTGCCCTATGCCGTGATGTTCTTTGGTATTTTCGCGCTGAACTTCCTGCGCCATGAAAAGGCGTGGGAAAGGCTGAGCACATATCTCGGCGCATTGTGCCTGGGATCAGCGGCGCTCCTTTTGGCCACGCGCGGCTGGCCAGATGCAGGCCGACTATATTGCGATGCCATATCGCCCGTCTATGTCCTTCCCATGATGGCAGCACTGCTTGCTCTCATCGTCTCATACCGGTTGGTGGGTAGCAGCAGCCGGGCATCCAGATTTCTTACGCTGGCGTTGGCGGGAACGGCAGCCATTGCGGCATATCTGGCAATTGGTGGCCAGTGTCGCGCAGGACCGTTCAGCGCGCTTGACCCGCTAGTCTATAAGGATTGGTATCTCAGGATACCCGAAGGTCGGCCTGTTTGGGAACAGTCACCCGATTTATGGGCGATTATCGTCTTTCCGCCCCTGATAGGCCTTGCCGGAATGGTTCTGCATATCCTTCGTGATCGTGACGCAGAGAACCGCTTCAAGTGGATTCAGATGCTGCTGCTTGCGTGCGGCGCCTACGCGGTTTCGGTGATGGTGATGCGCGCTATGGGCGTGGCGAACCTGTGGGCGCTGCCCGGTATAGCCTATTTTATGGTGACGCTTCTTCCCAGAGCACAAGGTCTAAAAACCGCGCCGGGGCGCATTGTCGCTACGTTGGGCGTATTCTGCCTGACCCCGATGTTCATCATATGCGCGGCGGCGGCTGTCCTTGCCCCTTTCAAGAAAGAGGAGAAATCAACTGGCACGGTGCATCTTGACGGCGAGTGCGCAACCAAAAGCCAGTTGCAAGGTTTGGCGGCTCTGCCACGTAGTGTAATTCTAGCACCCCTCGACGTGGGTCCGGCCCTGCTCGCATTCACACCGCATTATGTCGTGTCGACGGGGCATCACCGGAACAACCTCGCGATGAAGGATGTCATGCTCACCTTCATGGCGCCGCAAGACAAGGCTCTTGCCGTCGCGCTCCAGCGCCATGCGACATACATCGCCTACTGCCCGGGCTTGGGCGAGATCGGGAATTACCGAAAACTTGGTGGCCCGAACAGCCTGATACAGGATCTTGTAGCCAACCGCCCGCCATCATGGCTGACCCCGGTTCGCATGCGTCCGGGTGAATCGATCCAGGTGTACCGGATCAACGCGCCCCCAAAGCGCTAAGCCGCAACGAACTTCATCGCCGCGCCGTTCATACAGTATCGCAGGCCCGTGGGTTGCGGGCCATCATCGAACACATGGCCCAGATGCCCACCGCAGCGCGCGCAATGCACTTCTGTGCGGGAGTAGCCCAATTCGCCGTCCTTGGATGTGCCGATAGCGCGCGGCAAAGGTTGCCAGAAGCTTGGCCAGCCGGTGCCGCTATCGAACTTGGTCTTTGACGAGAACAGCTTCTGATCGCAGCCCGCGCACAGGAAGGTGCCCGCGCGATGCTCTTTGTTCAGCGGGCTGGTGAAGGGGCGCTCGGTGGAGGCTTGGCGCAGAACCGCATATTGCTGCGGCCCCAGTTTCTTCTTCCATTGTGCCGGCGTCAGCATCACGGGATATTTCGCGGCCTGCGCGCTATTCTCCTCGCCCGTCAACATGGTCGCGGCGATCGCTACGGCAGCGACACCGGCAGTGCCCAGCAAGGTGCGGCGAGTGAGCGTGGCGGACTGGTACATGGGTTACTCCTGAACTTCCGCATCAGCTACGTAGGGAAACCGGAAACGGATACCGCGCGGCGCGAAAAAAGTTTGCGCCGCGTTCTGCCTGTACCCGATTTCAGCACGTTGCGCCGGAACAGACGCACGCCGATACGGATGATGATCGCGACCCACAGCGACTGCCACGCAAGCGCCAGCACATGCGGTAACAAAGCATCTGACTGAGCAGCGCGCGCGATCATCGCGAACGGCGAACTGAAGGGGAAGATCGCGGCGATCACTTCGGGCGTCTGGCCCATGCGATCGACACTGAAGCTGGCGAAGAAGAAGATCAGCACCTGCCCCATGGTGATCGGCATGGATGTCGTCTGCACTTCCCGCACCGTAGACGCCTGCGCACCGATGCCGATGAACAATGAGCCAAGCAGCGTATAGGCCATAGTGAAATAGAGCACGCCCAACGCGACGAACATCGGCCAGCCGACGGCGGGTTCCGGACTCTGAACCTCGCTGCCAAACAGCATGAAATAACCCGAGAGCGCAATCGTCGCCCAGACAGCGATCCCCACGAACGACATGCCGAGCATCGCCATCAACTTGCCGAGGAAGATTGCATCGACGGGCACTGCGGCGGCCAGTACCTCGATGATCTTGTTCGTCTTTTCCTCGACCATGTTGGACAGCACCATGCCAGCGAGAAGCATCGTCAGCATGAACAGGATGACCTGCGCGGCGCGGCCCGTGAGCAGTCGCGACTGGCGTTCCGACCCGGTGCTTTCGGCAACGATGCGCGTGACGATCCGCGTCTCCGGGAGCGTCGCCCCTGCCCGTGCGACGCTGATGAGCAGCGAGAGATCGCCACGCATCTGGTCGACATCGCCCTGCTTGCCGGTCAGAACCGGTCGTTCCAGCGTGCCGGAAAGAACGGCGATGACCCCCTGCCCTTTGCCAGCAAGCAACGCCGGCGGATCGGAGGACGCCGGATAGACGCGCAACTCCGGGACGCCATGCGCACCGAGCCGCTTGCGTGCCGCCTCCAGCGCGCCACTTTCCGGCGCGGAAAGGGCGATGCCAACGACAGGCTTCATACTGCCGTTGGACATCCGATCGCCAATGCTGCCAAATGCCACACCGAAGATGATGGGGAGCAGCGGACCAACAAGAAAGAGAATGAAGGACTTCGAGAAGATGATGGCTGTAAAGTCGCGGCGGGCGATTACAAAGGCCGCGCGCAGGATTTCCCTCATACGGCTTCCTCCACCGGAGCATCGGACCCCATGTCGCGGAGCGCTTCGGGTCCGGCGATAGCGACAAAGGCGTCATGCAGGCCGGGGCGCTCGATCGACAGGCTTTCAATCCCCGCCTCGCCATCCATCAATGCCTTCAACAGCGGCTCCACACCATCCTCGGGCAGAGGGAACGACCAGACATTGCCCTCGACCAATGCGTCCAGCGGCAGGGCTGATCGCCATGGCCCATCGCTGCGACGCGTTTCCAGCCGAACCTGCGGACGCAGGCGACCGCGCGCATCACTGACGGAGCCTTCGAAGCGGATTCGCCCGCCCGCCACGATCGCAATGCGCTCACACAAGCGTTCGGCATGCGCGATGACGTGCGTGGAAAACAGGATCGTCACGCCATCGGCCGCCTGCCGCCGGATCAGCACTTCGAGTTTGCCCTGATTAATCGCGTCGAGACCGGAAAATGGCTCGTCCAGTACGATCAGGCGCGGCGCATGGACGATGGTGCCGAGAAGTTGCACTGTCTGCGCCATCCCCTTGGACAAGGCGCGCACCGGCTTGTCGACGGCGTCGCCCAGCCCGTGATCCTGCATCAGTTCACGTCCACGCCGCCTGCCTTCCTTCAACGGCAGGCCACGCAACGCGCCCATGAACGCAATCGCCTCAAGCGCCTTCATCGCCGGATATAGGCCGCGTTCCTCCGGCAAATAGCCGACCACGCGCGCCTGCTTTATCGGATCGCGCGCGCCCAGCAGAGTGCGATGCCCCTCGTCCGGGTCGATGATGCCGAGCAGGGTGCGCAGCAGCGTGGTCTTGCCCGCGCCATTCGGTCCCAGCACACCATAGATGCTGCCCGCAGGCACGGCGATGTCGATACCGTCCACCGCACGAAAATCGCCGAAACGCTTGACAAGTCCATGCCCTTCGACGGCATAGGAGGCAGGATCGGAAGGGCCATTCATCCGACTGACGATAGCCACGCTCCATGACAACACAACTTATTCCTCTCGAAGAGCGGCTGAAGAGTGCCGCGCACGACATCGGCTTTGCCGCCTGCGCAATCGCGCGCGCCGATGCCGCCCCGCTTGCTGCCGAGCGGCTGAACGCGTGGATCGCGGAGGGTTGCCATGGCGACATGCTGTGGATGGAGAACCGCGCCGCGCAACGTGGATCGCCGCAGGGGCTGTGGCCGGATGTGCAATCGGTCATCATGCTGGGCATGAGCTATGCCCCGGCGCACGATCCGCTGGCGCTGGAAGGCGTCGGTGACCGGGGACGCATATCGGTCTATGCGCAGGGTCAGGATTATCACGACATCGTAAAGAAGGCGCTGAAGGCACTGGCACGCTGGCTGGTGGATGCCGCACAGTGCGAATTGAAGGTTTTCGTGGACACCGCGCCCGTCATGGAAAAGCCGCTGGCCGAAGCGGCGGGCCTCGGCTGGCAAGGCAAGCACAGCAATCTGGTGAGCCAGTCGCATGGCAGTTGGTTGTTCCTGGGCGCGATATACACGACGCTTGAGTTGGCTCCTGACACACCCGGTCGCGATCACTGCGGATCGTGCACTTCTTGTCAGACGGCCTGCCCCACGGACGCGTTTCCGGAGCCTTATCGCGTCGATGCGCGGCGGTGTATCTCCTACCTCACCATCGAGCATAAGGGGCCGATCCCCGAGGAATTCCGGATACCGATGGGCAACCGCATCTATGGTTGTGACGATTGCCTGGCGGTGTGTCCCTGGAACAAGTTCGCGCAGACGGCCGCGACGCATCGCGCATTCGTGGGCCGGGCAGAGTTGGCCGCGCCGGAACTGCGCGAGTTGTTGGCACTCGACGATGCCGGTTTTCGCGAGGTGTTCTCAGGCTCGCCGATCAAGCGGATCGGGCGGAACAGGATGGTGCGCAACGCCGCGATTGCCGCGGGTAATAGCGGCGACGCGACATTGCTACCTCTGCTCGGTTCGCTGCGAACCGATACCGACCCGGTCGTGGCGGAAGCAGCGCAATGGGCCGTCGAGCGATTATCGGGCGTTATGCAGTAACGGAAAAAGCTACGGCATCGGGCTTGCGCAGAAGCCCCCTTCCGCGTTAAAGGCGCTCCACCTGCCCTGCTAAGGCACTGCCTTACACCATGGCCCCTTCGTCTAGCGGTTAGGACGCGGCCCTCTCACGGCTGAAACACGAGTTCGATTCTCGTAGGGGTCACCAACATTCTGGGTGTTTATTGAAGCAGCAATGCGGTTTTCCGTAATGGTTCCGGAATAACCATGGTGCAACACTGGCGAACATGGACGGATGAGATTGAGGCTGTGCCTCTCTCTATGACATGGGTCCTCCTGAAGCATTTGCACGCAGGTAACGGTGATTACCCGCTGAACAGCCGGTTTTGTGCCATCTGAAAATCGAGAAGGAGCGGTCATGCCCTTCCTTGTTCCGGGAGGCCCATGAATGTTCCAGCACGGGCGGTCAGTTGCCTTACGCGGTTTTCTTTCAGACAAACTATGAGGCAAATCGATACGGCCCGGATTTGGAGGTCTGGCTCGCGCCATTTCGGGCGGCTTTGCGGCACAAGACGCGGATGAGGCTTTGCCCGGCGTACATTGCAGGTCTGATTGGTCCCGGTGACCGCAAGAGTGTTCAGCCGATGGCGGCTCGAGATGGAGAGTTTGGCTATGACCAACTTCACCATTTTGTCTCCGACGGCGTGTGGGAAAGCGCGCCGCTCGAAACAGCCCTCCTCAAGGAGGCCGACCGCCTGGTGGGACACGAAGCCGGGTTTTTGGTTATCGACGACACAGCTTTGCCGAAGAAGGGCAGTCATTCGGTCGGGGTCGCGGCGCAATATGCATCTTCGCTTGGCAAAACGTCAAATTGTCAGTCGCTCGTTTCGGTGACCCTGGCATCCCGCGAAGTGCCGGTGATGGTAAGTCTGCGCCTCTTTTGCCGAAAGCTGGACGGGCGATGTCGAGAGTATGGAGCGGGCCCGGGTTCCGCAGGAGCGCCAAATCGCCCTGACAAAGCCAGATTGCCATTGAGGGAATTGACCGGGTTATCGCCTCAGGTGCCCGGTTCGGCTGCGTGCTGGCCGATGCCGGCTATGGGTCGAGTGGGCCGTTCGCCAGGCACTGAGCGAGCGTGGCTTGCTATGGGCGGTCGGCATGTCACGGCGACAGAATGTGTGCAGGGCGGACATTGGACTGATATTCCCAAAAGCTGCGACCGGCAGGAGACGCAAATACCACGTGCCTGATGACGTTGCCGTCTCTGCCGAACTGATGCTGGCCGATGCAAAATGGTAGAAGATCAGTTGGCGGCGCGGGACAAAAGGCAAGCTGACCTGCCTATTTGCTGCTTGTCGTGTCCGGGTAGTAGATGGCCACAGGCATCGTATGAGCGACGGTCGTGTCCAGGCCATGCCCGGGGAGCAGGAAGTGTGGTTGATAGGTGAGCAGCGCACGAGCGGAGAGCAGAAATATTACCTGTCAAACCTGCCCGCCGACGCCACACTCAAGACGCTGGCTGCGGCAATCAAGGCGAGATGGATCTGCGAACAGGCAAATCAGCAACTCAAGGAGGAGCTTGGACTGGATCACTTCGAAGGCAGATCATGGACAGGCTTGCACCGACATTGCCTGATGGCGATGATCGCTTTCGCTTTCCTTCAATCCCGCCGCCACAACCGACCATGCCTGCGATCAGGCAAGCTATCCTCGACCTCTTCACACGGCCACCACCACGCCGATGCCCTCACTGTGACAAGCTCCTCACTGAACCTGTCGCGCAAAATCTGCCAAAGTAGTGCTAGGTTGCTGACTCGTTCACTTGCCTAACCGGTATAGCGGGTTTCCAAGAGATCCAGTTCCCGGATAAGCTTGCGCGCCAGTTCGCTGCCCAGTTCACGCTTTCGCACCATCCGGAAAATCTGGGTGCGCTCCGCCTTCAGCGCGGCGAGCCGCATATCGCGCTCGATCAACTCGGAACGGCGGCCGAGCGCATTGTCTTCTGGCGACCCCTGACGGTTCTCGATCCGCTCGCGATAGCCGTCCATGATCCGTGACGCCGCGGCCACATAAAGATCGGCATCCTTGCGTCCTTCGGCCAGATCATGCTGGACCTTCTCGATCGCGGCGATCGCTGCCTGCGCCGCTTCGATCCGCGCATTGTCTTCTTCTGCCTGACGCAAGGGCTCGGCCGGCATTTCGAGGCCGTTGAGCAGCCACGGGAGTCCGATGCTGGCGACGACGAGCGAGACGATGATCACCCCCATGGCGAGCAGGATCGCCAGATCGCGCGCAGGGAACGGTGCGCCGTCGGTCATGGCAAGCGGCAGCGTCAGCACGCCCGCCAGCGTGATCGCGCCGCGCACGCCGGCAAAGGACATCGCTGCAACGATCCGCCAATTGGGCGTCGTACGCTGCCCCGTCTGGCGGAACAGGGTCAGCCGGAACGATATCCACACCCAGGCGAAGCGAAGTGCCGCCAGACCCAGATTGATGGCGAGCACATAGATGCCTAGCCACCAGGGTTCGTGATGCCCGGTCAGGCGGACCGTCTCGGCCGCACCCGACAGGATCATCGGCAACTGCTCTCCCAACAGCACGAAAATGATGCCGTTGGCGGTGAACTGGATGACGTCCCACACCGTGTTGCGCCGGATGCGTGTCACCGCAAGCGCCTGGCCGCCGCTTTCGATGAAGCCCATGGTGAGGCCAGCAGCCACTGCGGCCAGGATGCCTGAGCAATGGAGATGCTCGGCGATGAGATAGGCGCCGAACGGGATCAACAGACTGATCAATATCTGTGAGCCGCTATCCTCGCCAAGCCGGCGGCTGATCCAGTTCTTCACCCGGCCGACCGTCCAGGTGAGCCCGGCGCCGACCGCGATGCCGCCGAAGGACAGGTACAGGAAGTTGAGCGCAGCATCATGGACAGAGAAGGCTCCGGTCAGCGTCGCTGCGATAGCGAAACGCAGACAGACCAGGCCGGAGGCGTCATTGAGAAGCGATTCGCCCTCAAGAATGTGCATCATCCGCTTGGGGATCGGCGCCCGCTGCGCAATCGCCGAAACGGCGATCGGGTCGGTCGGCGAGACCACCGCCGCAAGCGCGAAAGCGACCGCAAGCGGCATCGCGGGCACCATCCAGTGGATGAACAGGCCCATGCCGACCACGGTGAAGATGACCAGGCCCAGCGCCAGTTCGAGAATGGTCGCGCCATCCTTGAACAGCTCTTCGCGGGGAATGCGCCAGCCATCGAGGAACAGCAAAGGAGGCAGGAAGAGCAGGAAGAAAATCTCGGGATCGAGCGTCACGCGCCAGTTTGCCGCCAAGCCGATCAGCGCACCAAGCGCGATTTGCACGAGAGGCCGGGGGATGGGTAGCGGCAGGAGCCTGGAGATGACGCCACTGACGACGACGGCGACCAACAGGGCGAGAACGATCGTGATTGCTTCCAAAATGTGCTTTCCGAAAATTGGTTCGGCGACGGCGCCAGCTCACCCTTATGGCAAAAGGGTCCGGCCAGGACCAGCGTTGCGAGCATCGCGTTGCGAAATCAGCCGCGATTTAGAGCCTCAATTCGGCTTAAGTGCCTGCGAACCCGCACGATGGTGCGCCGCAGATGGGCATGTGCGATCAGCATGATGAGCACCATCGCGTCCGGCAAGTCATGGGTTACGCGCTCCGTGCTATCCCCGTTCAGCAGATAATAGTTAGGGATGGCGCAGCGCCCATGAACTGGTCGGTGCCGCACCCGAAAGCTGTACCTTCATCGCCGAAGGTCCGCGACCGTGCAACGGTGCAGCCACTCTGTCCGTTCAGGCGAGTCTTCCCCTCCCGGGCAAGGGCCGCGTGGGCGAATCATACCGCAGAGACATGTTCCATATCGGACATTTATGTCCGCTTATCTGCCGGAGGAATCTCGTCAGGCTCTGTATAAGCCGATTCATCCGGTCGAGAGCGAATGATGGCGAGCATGTGCTGCGCGCTATGTGTCGTCCCAATGAATCGCGTTTCTATCGCAGAAGCTGTCAATTGAAGTTGATAGGGTGCGTATTCGGTTGGAACTTGACCACGCCGATACCCTCGATCAAAAGCGTTAAGGCTCTGGAAATCGCATGTGGCCTGTCTTTATCGGGGAGATCGGTGGCAACGGCCCGCAGCATGCGGGCCAAAAGACTGAAATCGGCTAAGGTCATATCTGACCTGACCCTGCCCGTCGCCTGAACGCGCGCAAGGTGCCGCTCGAACATCTCCTGCGCTCGTTGCAGAATCTCACTAGATTGCGTGGTCAAAGCATCATCTTTGGAAAAATGATCGATGCCCGGGGCGTGAAGAACCGCCAGCAAGCCGACGCGGCTTAAGAAAAACGTGAAGGCATCCATGGCATCGGGATACCGCGCCATGTCTTGCGACACTTCATCCAGCCGGAGACTTACGACTTCGATCGCCAACGCGGAGCGATCTTTGAAATTGCGATAAAGGGTTCCGCGGCCAACACCGGCCTTTTCGGCGATGGCTTCGAGGGGGACATCATAGCCCATTTCCTCGAACATACAGGCCGCGATTTTCACCAACGTATCACGCCTCGCCTTTGCATCCCTTCGCATCCTTGACCTCTCCTACCCTCCCGGCTACTAAGCGGACATCAGTGCCCGGTTATCACATCGATCATCTGGTGACGACCCGTGAACTTCATTCAAGCGCGCTGACTCTGATGGTTCCAGCCGCCCAAACAGGCCCTTAACAGCGGAGTTGCTGCTTGTTGACCCCCCCTCGCACTCTGGCGCTCGTTCCGGCGACTACGGCGGCTCTGCTTTTCGTGGCTGCGTGCAGCAGCGGTGAAGAGCCGCCGACTCCGCCGCCGCCCACTGTCGATGTCGTCACTGTCACTTCGGGGCCTGTTCCCAACATCGTCGAACTTCCCGGTCGTATCGAACCGGTGCGAACCGCGGAAGTACGGGCACGCGTCGATGGCATAGTCGAGCGACGCCTGTACCAGGAGGGGTCTGATGTTGCGGCGGGGGCGCCGCTCTTCCTGATCGATCCGCGCGACAAGGAGGCCCAGCTTGCCCAGGCGCAGGCGGCGCTGGCACGCGCTCAGGCGGCCCAGGCAAACGCCCGCTCGATCGTCGCCCGATACGAACCCCTGGTCAACCGCAAGGCCGTCAGCGCGCAGGAATATGACGCGGCGCTGTCGGATGCGCGGCAGGCCGATGCCGGTGTCGCCGACGCGCGCGCCGCCCTCTCGCGGGCGCGTCTGGAAGTCGGTTATACAATGGTTCGTGCCCCCATCGCTGGACGTGTGGGCCAGGCCCAGGTCACCGAGGGCGCTCTCGTCAGCGCCACGTCCGCCACGCTCATGACACAGATCAATCAACTCTCGCCAATCTACGCGACCTTCACTCAGTCCAGCGCCAAATTGCAAGACCTTCAGCAACAGGTGCAATCCGGCAGGGTGAGCATCCCCGACCTGGCCGCGATCGAGGTGCGACTGATCCTTGAAAATGGCAAGGAATATGGCGCTGTAGGCCACCTCGACTTTGCCGACCAGTCGGTCGACCCCTCGACCGGCAGCCAGACCCTTCGCGCCCGATTCCCCAATCCCGGTCGTCAATTGTTGCCGGGACAGTTTGTCCGTGGCCGGGTGGTGGCGGGAACCCGGCGTGACGGCATCAGCGTGCCGGAACGCGCGGTCCAGATCGCATCCGAAGGGGCATCGGTGATGGTTGTGGGCAAGGATGACAATGTCATTCAGCGCACGGTCGAACTCGGTGGCCAGTCGAACGGAAAATGGGTCATTCTGTCCGGACTCAAGCCCAGCGAAAAGGTGATCGTGGACGGCTGGCAGAAGGTGCAGCCGGGACAGAAAGTGACGCTCCGCGCAGCAGGCGCGAGGCGTTCCGCCGCGACGCCGATAACCGCTCGTTGACCGGAGCGCGCCCATGAACCGCTTCTTCGTCTACCATCCGGTCTTCGCCTGGGTCATCGCCGTGTTCATCGCGCTCTTCGGCGTGATTGCGCTGCGGCTGCTGCCGATCGAGCAATATCCGCAAGTCGCCCCGCCCGCGCTCAACCTCCAGATCACCTATAATGGCGCTGATGCCGCCACGCTGGACCGCTCCGTCACCTCGATCATCGAGAAGGAAATGAACGGGGTCGACAATTTCCTTTATATGTCGTCGACCAGCCGATCCAACGGGACGGCCCAGATCACCGTGACATTCCAGCCGGGTACGGATCTCGATACGGCTCGAACCCAGGTGCAGGATCGGTTGAGCCGGGTCGAACCGCGCCTCCCGCAAGAGGTTCGCCAGCTCGGCGTGACCGTGACCAAGTCGAGCTCAGGTTTCCTGATGCTGGTTGCTCTCAAATCCAAGGGCGGCGCGATGAGCGCGCTGGAAATGGGCAATTACGCCTCCACCAAGATGCTCGACGAACTACGGCGGGTTCCTGGCGTCGGTGACGTGCAACTGTTCGGGTCGTCCTATGCGATGCGCGTCTGGCTGGACCAGGAGAAGCTGGCTGGCTACGGAATTTCCGCGTCCGAGGCGTTGAACGCCGTGCAGGAGCAGAACAGCCAGACTGCGGGTGGGGGGCTGGGCGAGCAGCCGCTGGCAGCCGGTTCCGAATTCAATGCCAAGATCATCACCATGAACCGCTTCTCCACGCCGGAGCAGTTCCGCCAGATCGTCGTTCGCTCCAACCCGGATGGATCGACGGTGCGGCTGGGCGATGTTGCGCGCGTGGAACTGGGTAAGGACAATTACGGGTTCCGTCTGACGCTGAATAGTGAGGAGACGGTCGGTATGGCCATCCAGCTCGCCAGCGGCGCCAATGCGCTCGGGACGGCGGATGCGCTGCGGGCACGGCTCGGCGAACTTGAAAAGACATTTCCCGGCAGCATGAGCTGGACCGTGCCGTTCGACACGACGCCGTTCATCAACGCGTCGGTCGATAGCGTGGTTCAGACGCTCGTCGAGGCGATGATCCTGGTCTTCCTGGTCATGTTCCTGTTCCTGCAAAACTGGCGGGCAACGCTCATACCGGCGCTGGTTGTGCCGATCGCGCTCGCCGGGTCGTGCCTAGGCCTCTACCTATTCGGCTATTCGATCAACGTCCTGTCGCTGTTCGCGATGGTCGTCGCCATCGGCATCCTCGTCGACGATGCGATCGTCGTGGTGGAGAATGTTGAGCGGATCATGCGCGAGGAGGGGCTCAACCCCCGGCGCGCCACGGTCAAGGCGATGAGCCAGATCACCGGCGCTATCATCGGCATCACGCTCGTTCTCGTGGCAGTGTTCGTGCCAATGGCGTTCTTCCCGGGATCGACCGGCGGCATCTATCGGCAGTTCTCGGTGACGCTGGCGATCTCAATCCTCTTTTCGGCGGTGCTGGCGCTGACGCTGACGCCCGCCCTGTGCGCGACGCTGCTCAAAGCCGACGATACGCATAACGCGGATCACCCCTTCCAGCCCAAGCCCGGCTTGCGAGGCCTGCCCGGGCGGTTCTTCAACTGGTTCAACTCCGTCTTCGAACGGGCGACCGGGCGCTATGCCGGCAGCGTCGGCGCCATGGTAAGGGCACCGGTACGTTGGCTCGCTGTCTTTGCCGTCATGTGCCTCGTGACGGTGCTCTTGTTCACTCGTCTGCCCGGCGGCTTTCTGCCGACTGAGGATCAGGGCTATATCTTCGCATCCTACACGTCCCCGCCCGGAGCGACCATGCAGCGCACCCAGGAAACTGTCGAACAGGCCGAAGCCTTCCTCGTCAAGCAGCCGCAGGTCCGCAATATCGTCTCGATCGTCGGGTTCAGCTTCTTCGGGCAGGGCCAGTCGGCGGCCCTCTCATTCATCGACCTCAAGCCCTGGGGCGAGCGGCCGGGCGGCGAGAACGGATCGACCGCGCTCGTCCAGCGGGCAAACGCCGCCTTGTCCGGGATCACCGGCGGAATGATCTTCGCCCTCGATCCGCCGCCGATCCAGGCGTTGGGCAATGCCACTGGCTTTACGATGAAAATCGAGGATCGTGGGGGCGTTGGCGGAAACCAGCTCCAGCAGGCGACGCAGCGTATCCTCGCGGAGGCGGCCAAGAGCAAAGTCTTCGCAATGGTCCGGCCGGAAGGGTTGCCGCCCGCGCCGCAGCTCTATGTCGATATCGACCGGATCAAGGCGCGGGCGATGGGTCTCCAGATTGGTGACATCAACCAGACGCTCGCGATTGCCTTCGGCTCTGCCTACGCCAATGATTTCGTCTATGACGGCAATGTGCTGAGGGTCTATCTGCAGGCCGACGCGTCCCAGCGGATGCGCCCCGATGACGTGACGGGCCTGCGCGTGCGCAACGACAAGAACGAGATGGTGCCCTTCTCCGCCTTCACGACGATCAAGTGGATGGCGGGTCCACAACAGCTTGAACGTTACAATGGCTATCCGGCCGTTACCCTTTCCGGCCAGGCGGCGCCTGGCCAGTCGAGCGGCGCGGCCCTGACCGAGATGGAACGTATCGCCGACAAGATTCTGACCGGCAATCTCAGCTATGAATGGACCGGCACCGCTTATGAGGAAAAGCAGGCTGGTGGCCAGATCGGCCTGCTGCTGGGCCTGTCGGTGATCATCGTCTTCCTGCTGCTTGCGGCGATTTACGAAAGCTGGCCGATCCCGCTTTCCGTCCTGCTCGTCGTGCCGTTCGGCGTGCTGGGGGCCGTACTGTTCACGATGCTGCGCGGCCTCTCGGCAGACGTCTATTTTAATGTGGGTCTCATCACCATCATCGGGCTTGCGGCCAAGAACGCGATCCTGATTGTCGAGTTTGCAATCGAACAGGAAGGCCATGGCGTGCCGCCGCTGGAAGCAACGATCAACGCCGCCCGGCAACGTTTGCGTCCGATCCTGATGACGAGCCTCGCCTTCATCCTGGGCATGGTGCCGCTGGTGATCGCGAGCGGCGCCGGCGCGGCGAGCCGCCACGCCGTTGGTACGGGCGTGATGGGGGGTATGATCACCGCGACTATGCTCGGCGTCTTCTTCACCCCGGTCTTCTATATCGCTGCGCGCAAGTGGCTGGTTCGCAAGCACGACCATGAGTCCGCCGACGCACGGGAAGAGGCTGGCGATGCGGAACCGGAAAGCGGCAGTGAAGGAGGGAGTGCGTCCCATGTGTAAGCGGGCATTCATCCTTCTCTGCGCGACGACACTCGGCGGCTGCAACATGGCGCCGAAATATGTCCGGCCCACGCTACCGACGCCCACGAACTATGCAACGGAGCACCAGACCGGCGGGCAATCGGTTGAAATGGTCGGATGGGAGCAGTTCTTCGGCGATCCCCAGCTCAAGGTCTATCTTGGCGCCGCGCTTGCCAACAACCGCAACATGGCCGCCGCGACCGCGCGGATCGCCCAGGCGCGGGCACAGTTCCGCATCCAGAACGCTGCCCGGCTGCCGGAATTAAACAGCAACGCGAACGGCACGCGCACGCGCACGCCCCTCGGTTCGCTCGGCTTCGGTGATGCGCTGGGAGGAGATGGCGGCGCTTCATCGATCACCTTCAACCAATATGCGGTGCAGGTCGCCGTCAGCTCTTTCGAACTCGATTTCTGGGGACGCGTCCGCAACCTAAGCGAGGCTGCGCGCCATCAATATCTCGCCACGGTGGAGGCCGAGCGCGCCTTCCGGCTGTCGCTGATCAGCGATGTCGCGGCGACCTACTACAGCATTCGCGCCGGCGAGGAAGGGATTGCACTGGCGGAACGCACCGTCGCCAGCCGTCGCCAGGGGCTGGAGATAGCGAAGCTCAGGCTGGACGCGGGCGTCACATCGTCGGTCGATTATGATCAGGCGGTCCTGCTGGTGACGCAGGCGAATACCGAGCTTGCCGACCTGCGCCGCACGACGGAGCAACGCCGCAACCAGTTGCTGGTGCTGGTCGGCGGACCAGTCGCGGGTGCCTTGCCCGCGGGCAAGCCGATCGACGACGCTGGGCAGTTCGAGGCGCTCGATCCCGGCCTGCCTTCGGCCCTGCTCGGCAAGCGGCCCGATGTCCTGCAGGCTGAACAGCAATTGCTGGCGGCAAACGCCAATATCGGCGCGGCCCGCGCCGCCTTCTTTCCGACCATCTCCCTGACGGGCGCCTTCGGTTTCGCGTCGCCGGAACTTGACGGTCTGTTCAAGAGCGCAAGTCAAAGCTGGTCCTTCGGCGGTGGGCTCAACCTTCCCCTGTTCGACTGGGGAAAGCGGGAGGGGCAGTTGGGCACGGCTAAGGCCCAACGCGACGAACTGGTCGCCACTTATCAGTTCACCGTGCAGAATGCTTTTCGGGAAGTGTCCGACGCGCTGGTGGGCCGCCAGCGATATCGCGAGCAGATCCGCGCGCTGGAAGAGGCGGTTGCCGCCCAGCGGCGATTGGCGGAGACGGCACAGCTTCGCTACGACAATGGCATCGCGATCTATCTCGAGGTGCTGGATGCGCAGCGCAATCTCTTCTCGGCCGAGCAGCAGCTGATCCTGCTGCGCGCGATCGAACTGCAGAACGGCGTCTCGCTCTACACGGCGCTTGGCGGTGGGCTAGACGGCCGATGAACATGGTTCTCGTTGATTTTTATTGCGCGGACCGGCTGCGATGAAGGCGGACTGGGCCATCAGCGCCTGGGGCGGCGAGTAGCGCGGGTCGGGAAACTCGCATCGGGGAACGTCTACTCTTAGGAAGTGATCCTTGCGCGAGCGTCAGCTCGCCTGCATGACGCGCAGTTCCCGATTCCGCCCGCACAATAGGCTCAAAGCAGCTTGTCGAGGGTGATCGGCAGGTCTCGCACGCGCCTGCCTGTTGCATTGAATACGCCATTGGCGATCGCGGCAGCGACGCCGGTGATACCGATCTCGCCGATCCCGCGAGCGCCGAGCGCCGAGCGGGGAACGGGGATCGGGAATGTCGGTCCAGATGACGTCGATCTCGGCACATCCAGATGCACCGGCACATGATAATCGGCAAGACTGGGGTTCATGATGCGTCCGCTCCGTTCGTCAAACAACGTCTCCTCGGTCAGCGCCAATCCCAGGCCCATGATCATGCCTCCGCGAAACTGGCTGGCCGCCGTGCGCGGGTTGAGGATCGTGCCGCAGTCGAACGAACCCAGCAGCCGGTCGACGCGAACCTCGCCCGTGACGTCACTCACCCGCAGATTGCAGAAGATCGCGGACGTGCTGTGCATGGCGAACTTCAACATCTCCAGCGGCGGGGAACCGGAGGCCGTGACGGTCACTTCCTCCCGATTTGCGCGCGTCAGGATCGAGTCGAAGCTTTCGTGCCGCGCAGGCTCGTCGACGCTGGCCACGCCTCCGCGCTCCAGCCGGACATCGCAGGGGCGCAATCCGGAAAGCGGGGTGTCGTTGCCGGCGAGCCATGGGAGTTCCGAGCGGGCGGTCCTTGGCGTCGCCGAGCAGCGACGTCACGACGCCGGCCGCGCTTAGCGTGATATGCGATAGGAGGCGGTGAACGCGCCCGAAATATCCTTAAAACCTGATCTGCCCCCACGGAGTAGACTGTATGGTTTGTTAGTGGATTATGCTCTGCGGCGTGTGACTCGGGTGGAGGTGGAGCGTATCATGAGGATAGCGTTGACGAATATCGTCACGCCGTTAATCCCGGCCCACTCTATGCCAGTGGTCGAACGCCGTTCATGCCGCCGATTCGGATCAGCATCTCCATAATATCACGACCCATCTTTGCGATCCCAAGGCCAAAGCTCTACTCGGCGACAAGGGATATGACGCCGACTGGTTTCGCCAAGCCCTGGCAAAGCGCAAAATCGCAGCCTGCATCCCCTCAAAAGCAAACCGCAAGGTCTATACCCCGCACGACGCAGTGCTATACCGCCAACGCCACAAAATCGAGAACATGTTCGGAAAACTCAAGGACTGGCGCTGCATTCACACCCGTTACGACCGCGGCGCCCACACCTTCATGTCCGCTATCTGCATCGCCGCAACCGTTATCTTCTGGCTCATGGCTCAATCAATGGGTCCTCAGCCTGGCACTACTTTGGCAGGTTGAGATTGACGGCGTCTGAGAGCAGCTTTTCACAGTGAGGGCAGCGCAGTAGCGGCAGCTGAGCGAAGAGGCGGAGGATCGCCTGCCTGATAGCCGGCATGCTCGGTTGCGGTTGCGGTCCCCCGACTCTTTTTTATCCGTCCCGCTGCATGGAAGCGACGGGATTGGAGGAAGGCGTAGGCGATCATCGTCATCAAGGCGTGTCGGTGTAGTCCGGTCCAGGATCTGCCCTCGAAATGGTCGAGGCCGAGTTCCTCTTTGAGCTGTTGATGTGCCTGCTCGCAGATCCACCTCGCCTTGATCGCAGCAGCAAGCATTTTGAGCGTGGTATCTGCCGGCAAATTCGACACGTAATATTTCTGCTCTCTCGTCGATCTACGCTCGCCGACGAGCCAGACTTCGTCACTCGGCATGCATTGCATGCGATTGTCAAGCATTCGGTGCTTATGCCCTTCCGCGATACGGACGCGACGAGCCGCGAAGAGGCAGGTCAGCCGACCTTTGGTGCCGCGTCGCCAACTGATCTTGCGCCATTTTTCGCCGGACAGCATCGCCTTGGCAGAGACCGGGATTGGTCGGGCATGTGATACTGGCGGCGCCTGCCGGTCTTGGCGACGGGAAGACCAGGCTAATGTCGGCCGGGTAGACATTCTGTCGTCGCGAAAGCCCCACTGCCCAGAGCAGACCGCGTTCACTCAACGCCTGGCGGAAAGGGCCGCTCGATCCATATCCCGCATCGGCGAGCACGCAGCCGAACTGCACGCCTGAGGCAATGACGCGGTCGATCTCTTCGATCGCGATCTCGGGCTTGGTCAGAGCTTTCTGTCGACCCAGCGGGACACGCGCCCGCGTCATGCGCTCGGCATCCCCGGTCCAGCTCTCGGGCAGGAAGAGCCGCAGACCCACCATCACCGGTACCTCGCGCGAGGCGAGCGTCACCGACACCAGCGACTGGCAGTTGGAGGTCTTGCCGAGCGAGGAGCGCGACGCCGACAGAATGCTGCCATTTCTTCGGCAACGCCGTGTCATCGATGACGAGAAAGCCAGCCTGATCACCGACGAGGCGGCCCGCCTCCTTCAACAAGGCCGCCTTGAGCGGGACGCTGTCCCACACGCCGGCGGCAACGAAATGATGAAGCTGATCATAGCCGACATCGCCAGTTCGGGCGGCCATCGGCTGCACGCTCTTGCGGTCGCCAGGGCCGATCAAACCGGCGACGTAGAGCGGGCACATCCGCCACCGCGCTGGATGCGAAAGCCCCGCAAGAAACGGCTCAAGCCACCGCCCCAGATCGCTCCGCCAGCCTTCGTCCACCACCATCGCCGCTAATCCGTCAGCCTACACTGACACTCGAGAATCAACGACGATTCCAGCCGGTTCCTTCAACCTGCCAAAGTAGTGCTAGGCGTATGGTCCCGGCAGTTAGTGGTGCATTATCCATGCAGCAGTGGAGGGATGCACTATGGGACAGATTTCACACGGGAGCGCCCGTACGACAGAGGCAGTCCGTCGAGCGATACAACATAGTCAAGAAAGCCTGAGGGTTCTCGCCAGGCGCTACGGGATCAACCAGAGACCGTCGCCAAGTGGAAGAAGCGCACTGCGGTCAAGGACTTGCCGACCGGGCCGAAGGACGCCCGTTCAACGGTGCTGGGCATCGAAGATGAGGCGACCATTGTCGCCTTTCGCAAGCACACGCTGCTACCGCAGGCTGACTGCCAACGCGAGCCGCTTGAGAAGCGGGGTCAGCGTGCCTGTGTCCATGCTGAGCTTGGATCCGATCTCGCCCACCGTGCGCGGCGTTCCGGCAAATAGCTCAAGCAGAACAAGATATTGCGAAAATGTCAGCCCCAGCGGTTCGAGGAACGGCTTGTGCATACGCGCCATGCGGTTGGCGGCACCGTAAAGCGCGAACGACAGTTCGTTGCCGGCCCCTGTCGAAGGAGCTGTTGCTGCCAAGTCAGAAACTGCCGTATCATATTCCATAGCGCAATATATAATCGCTGCGCGCATAGTTTCAAGAACGTTTCCAAAGATACCGTTTTTGCCTCAGGGCGGAAGGCTGTCGGGCAGAAGCCGCCAAGGACACCCCGCCCGCAGCAGGTAGAATATGGCTTCCATGATCTGCCGCAGCGGCCAGCGACGTCGCCGTCCGTAATGACAACGCGCTGGCAAATACGGCTCGATTATTCCCAAGCCTCCATCTTAAGCCTGAGGGGTGTCCGGTCAAAACGAGGGCCAGATCGGCTAGTAAGCAAAGTGTTGCAGACGGGAGGCTTCCATTGGCCACGGGCAGGAGATGGTGTGATGCGCTTATCGGCATCGCAGGCATCAACTCTGTTTGTGGGACTGCAATGGTCAAGAATGCACATGCCATTGCGTGCATAGCCCAGTCACCACATGGTAGATCTCGCGCCTGATTCTCCTGATCGAAATGCGATTGCAGGCGCCGCAATCTAAGGCGTGGCATCGATCCTGACCGGCGTCGCGGCATCGCCCCAATGGCTGATTGCCGCGCGCGCCGTAACGGGATTCGGCATCGGCGCAGCGCTGCCCAACCTGCTGGCCCTGACGTCTGAAAGCGCGAAGCCCGGACGCGAACGGCAAACGATTGCTTTGCTTTATTGTGGCATGCCAACCGGCGGGCGGCGGTAAGCCTGCTCAGCGTTTTCACTGGCAGTGACTGACGTACGCCTTTTCTGATCGGCGGCGCGCTACCTCTGCTGCTGGCTCTGACCTTTTATCTGTTACGACCACATCCAGGCCGCTCGCGCGAACAGGTGAAGGGTTTCAGGGTCCCAATCGGCACAACCTTGTTCGGCGAAGGCCGCGCTGCGTCGACACTGATGCTGTGGGTGAGCTTCTTCGCCGCGCTTGTCATCCTTTACTTGGCGCTGAACTGGCTGCCGACCTTGCTGATGGGGTTGGGCCTCGACGCACGTACCGCCCTCTTCACAACTCTCGTTCAACATCGGCGTCCAATGCGGCGACGCGCGCGATATCGCTGCCTTGCTCACCTACTGGCATCACGCAGCTCAGGATGACATCGTCCACCAGCGCCGTATCAAGCCCGTTGCGGTCCCGGATCTGTCGCAGTGCCTGCGCGGCAAGCGACAATGCTGTAATTTCACGCAAGGAACCGTCCGGCCGCCCCTGCCACGTGGCGTGGCCTAATAGCGGCTGTGCAAGGGAGAAGGGCTGAAGGCGAACGGTCATTATTTGCATTGCAAGCATGACACCAACCATGCTGACGGCGTACCCTTGCTACGCCAATGGCTTTACCCAGTAAGCCCCTTACCAACTATATGAATTATGTCATGATCGACATGTGCAAAGCCGTGGACGCCTTGGACGCTGGACAAGGTCGTGGTATCTGCAGTTTCGGCAAGGACTATGCGGAGACGCCCTGCCGCCAGTGTCGCGCGGACGATCGCACTTGAACCACCCAGGCTTTCGATAATGGCGGGCGATGGTGTCACATTGCTCACCGCCTCGACCCCGGCTTGGTGTTGCCCCATTTCTGCTGGCGCAGCCTGGCTGGATACAGCGCGGATATCTTCGGAAATCTGATCTGCCATCGGACCGATGATGACCTGTACGGCAAAAGCTGACGGACGCAGGACTGCCACCGCCCCCAACTGCTTAAGACGCACTTCGTCGACCGCCTTTTGATCGCGCACGACCAACCGCAAGCGAGTCGTGCAGGCACCGATACTTTCCAGGTTGGTCGAACCGCCAAGCGCCGCCAGATAATCAGCGCCGCGATCCCTCGCCCTGCCATGGTCCTGCGACTGATGATCCGCACCCTGCCCCGGCTGACGGCCTGGTGTCGCCAGGTTAAAGCGCCGGATGGCAAAGCTGAATACCCCATAATAGGCTGCAAAATAGGCCAGCCCTACGGGCAAGAGCAGCAATGGCCGTGTTGCCCGCCCAAAATTCAGCACATAATCGAACAGGCCCGCCGAAAAGCCGAAGCCCATGCGTACGCCCAGAAGGTCCATGATGACCATCGATAGCCCCGTCAGCACGGCATGGATGGCATAGAGGATGGGAGCCAGGAACATGAAACTGAACTCGATCGGTTCGGTGACGCCGGTCAGGAACGAGGTCAGCGCCAAGCTGAGCAGCATGCCGCCAACGGCCTTGCGCTGGTCCGGCAGGGCAGTCCGATACATGGCCAGACAGGCGGCGGGCAGGCCGAACATCATGACGGGGAAGAAGCCGGCCATGAACGCGCCCGCATGTGGATCGCCCGCAAAGAAGCGCCGCAGATCGCCTGTCGTGCCAGCATAATCGCCCAGCACAAACCAGGCGACGTTATTGAGAATATGGTGCAACCCGGTGACGAGCAGAAGCCGATTGAGCAGGCCGAAGCCAAAAAGGCCAAAGCTGCCTGATGCCACCAGCCCGCGACTGGCCATGTTGAGGCCGGTATCGAGCGCGCCATAGGCAAAGCCAAGCACGATCGCCAGAATCACGCCCGCCGCTCCCGCAACGATCGGCACGAACCGCCGTCCCCCGAAGAAGGCAAGTGAAGCAGGCATGGAGATAGTCGCATAGCGATTGTAAAGCGACCCGCCGACCAAGCCGGACAGTATGCCGATTGGCACGTCCAGCCGAGCGAACGCCTTGGCGCGCCAGGCTTGGGAAATGGTCTGCGCAATATCCGTGGCCAATCCCACAGTGACATCGGCGGGCACCGTCAGTAGCGCGCGACCGCCATGCATCGACACCAGATAGCAGACGACGCCGGCGAGCGCCGCAGCACCATTGCCATCGCGCGCGATTCCTGTCGCGACGCCGATAGCGAACAACAGGCCCAGGCTGGAAAACAGCGCATCGCCAGCCGCCGCCAGCAGCGGAATACCCAGAAGATCGGGCTGGCCAAGACGCAGCAGCAGCCCGGCAATCGGCAGGACAGCGATCGGCAGCATCAATGCCCGGCCGATCGGTTGCAACATGCCTATGATTGCCCTCATGCCGCCAACTCCTTTTCAAACAGGCGCGCAAGCGCCCGAACCTCCGCTGCGGATTCCAGTGCCAGGGCGCGGGTCGCGTGGGCACGGCAGGCGTCAATCGACAGCCGCCGGACCAGCGCCTTCAGATCCGGCACGAACTGTGGCGCGGCGGACAATTCGGTGATCCCCAATCCGAGCAGCAACGGAATCGCAAGCCGATCCGACGCGAGGCCGCCGCATACGCCGACCCAGCGATCATGCACCTTCGCACCCTGCGTCGTCAGCGCGATTAGCTGCAACACGGCGGGATGCAGCCCATCTATCCCCGCTGCCACCGCCGGATTGCCGCGATCCATGGCCAGGGCATATTGGGTGAGGTCATTGGTGCCGATCGACATGAAATCAGCGTGGCGCGCCAATGTCGCGGCCGTAACAGCTGCGGCGGGCGTTTCGACCATGATGCCCAACGGCACGGGATGGCTGATCCCCATCTCTGCTTTCAGCGCCTCAACTCGCGCCCGCACCGCCTGCAATTCGGCGATGCTAGCGATCATCGGCACCATGATGCGGCATTGCCCTTGCGGTTCGACCGACAGGATGGCGCGCAACTGGCTATCCAATATCTCTGGCATGGCCAGCCCTACGCGAATACCGCGAAGGCCGAGCGCGGGATTTTCCTCTGGCGCGATGGGCAAATAGGATGCGGGCTTGTCGCCGCCCACATCCAGCAGGCGCACGATCAATGGCCGCCCCTCCAGCCGCTGCGCGACCGCGCCATAGAGCGCCGCCTGTTCCGCAACATCGGGGGCCGTCGCGCGTTCCAGAAACAGAAATTCCGTGCGCAACAGGCCACAACCTTCCGCGCCATGCGCCATGGCCACTTCCGCATCCTCGACCGAACCGAGATTGGCGAACGCCTCTATCCGGGCGCCGTCGCGAGTGATGCAGCGCTCTCCCGCAGCCGCTAGCGCCCCATTGCGCTGTTCACGCTGTAACGCTTGCGCCTGCTGCGCCCGTTTCAAACGTTGGAAGGAAGGGTCAATATCAATCAACCCGGCGTCCGCATCCAGCACCAGCGGCGTGCCCTCCGCCACCATTTGCAAGGCCGGACCGACCGCAACCAACGCAGGCAGACCCATCGTCGCGGCAAGGATCGCAACATGAGACGTAGGCCCGCCTCGCTCCAGCACCAGGCCGATCACCTCCGGGCCAAGCTCCATGACCTGCGATGGCAAAATCTCATCCGCCAGCAGGATCGTGTCCTTGGGGAAGCTTAACGTTGCCGGGGCTTTGCCGGTCAGGATCGACAGCATCTGTCGCTCAAGATCCAGAAGGTCATCGGCCCGCTCCGCCAGGCGCGCGTCACCCAACGCGCGCATCAACGTTGCCTGCGCGCGACAGGCGGTGCGCCAAGCATGACCTGCATCGCGCCCCCGCGCAATCTCTGCCATCGCCGCTTCCTGCAAGGCCGGATCGTTCAGAAAAGCTGCATGGGCGCGCCTGATCGCCGCACTTGCACCCTCGCCACGATCCTGTGCCAGATGGGATCTTAGATCGGCCAACCCGCGATCCAGGCGGACCTGCTCCTGCGCAACACCCTTTCCATCGAGAGGTAGTTCCACATCAACCGTGCGCAGCCAGCGCCCCTGCCCAATCGCCAGCCCCGGCGCCGCTGGCGTTCCACCGATGCAGCCTTCCGGGATCGCGAACGAAGATGTCCCCGCGGCGGCAGCGGGCGCCGCTTCGTTGCCGGCCTTTTCCTCCATCCCGCCAGCGACAAGCGCGACGAGGGTCGTAACGGCAGCCTGCGCATCCTCGCCCTGTGCGTTGATCTCAATCTCATCGTTCAGATGCACGGCCAACTGCAGCAGAGCGATGGGTGAGCGTGTCGACGCCCGCGCGCCATCCTTGATGATCCAGCTTTCGGACAGGAACTGCCGCGCGGTCTCACCGATGCGCGCGGCGGGTCGGGCGTGGATGCCATGCACCATCGGCACGGTGAGGCGGGCAGCGTAGAGCGCGCCGTCACCGTCGTTGATGGTCGTTGCGGCGGGCACAATCGCTTCGAGATATAAAAGTGCCTCACCCACGCCTACGATCTTGTTGACCTCGCGACGCATGATGCGGAAACGATCGCCATTAGTGATGATTATCGGGGTCATCAGGGAGGGTGATGCCTGCGCTACCGCGTCAAGGTCGAACCGGATCAACGGCTGGCCGCGCACGACGCTGTCGCCGACTGCAACTTCAGGTGCAAAGCCAACGCCATTCAGAGCAACCGTATCGATGCCCAGATGCATCAGTATCTCCACCCCATCCTGCCCGCGCAGCGTAATCGCGTGATGGCTGGAATTGAGCGTCAACACCTCCCCATCACAGGGGGCGTGAAGTGTGCCTGACAGCGGATCGATGGCCACGCCATCGCCCAGCATCCGACCAGCGAACACCGTATCTGGAACATCGTCGATGGCCGTGGCCCAGCCCTGCAGCGGCGATGTGAGGATGATCGAACCCATAGTCTTCCCCTTCATTCCGGCACTTTATTTGAGGTCGTGTCGGAGCGCTCTTTATATATGCTGGCGCAGTGTCAGGTATGGCGCTTGCCACCGATCCATGTCCCGCGCACCGCCAATTGCGGGTCCAGCCAGACCAGATCGGCACGATAGCCAACGCCGATCGCACCCAGCCGGTCGGATAGACGCATGAATGCGGCGGGATTGGCCGACGCCATCGCCATCACCTCTTCCAGCGGCAGCCCCAGCGCATGCGTGTTCCGTACAGCCTGCGCCATATCCAGGTCACATCCGGCCAGCGTACCAGCGGCATTGAGGCATACGCCGTTTTCCACATGGATCGTCTCACCGTTCAGTATGAACGTCTTTTCCAGGCTGCCAACGCTCGGCATCGCGTCCGTGACGAGCATGAAGCGGTCGTGCGGCCGTGCGGCAAAGGCGATCCGCAGCGCGGCATCATGAACATGCGCGCGATCGACGATCAGCCCGCAATAAATTGACTGATCCTCCAGCGCCGCGCCGACCACGCCTGGCTCCCGATGGTGCAGCGGCGACATGGCGTTATAAAGGTGCGTGACCCCGGTAGCGCCCGCCTCGATCGCCGAGCGCGCCTCGTCATAGGTTGCATTGCTGTGGCCGATGCTGACGATCACGCCCGCCTGCGTCAGCGCGCGAATGGCGGCGATGTTATTCTGTTCGGGCGCCAGCGTAACCATCACGACGCCGCGACGCGGACGCATGAGCAACGCCAGCGCCTCCTCGTCCAGCGCCCGAAAATTCTGTGCGTCGTGTATTCCCTTGCGCGTGACGTTGAGGAACGGCCCTTCCACATGGATGCCGATGACACCCGGCAAGCCCTGCTCGATTGCAGCATCGACTGCATCAAGCCCGCGCGCGATCATGTCGAGCGTTCCGCTGATCAGCGTCGGCAGGAACGCGGTCGTGCCATAGCGGGCATGGGCCATGCCGATCCTCGCGATCGTTGCTACATCCGGCGTATCGTTGAACAGCGCACCACCGCCGCCATTGACCTGGCTGTCGATGAAACCTGGAGCGAGCCAGCCGCCCTCAAGATCGATCGCGCCATCCGTACCGGCTAGAGCGTCGACGCCCGTGATCGCGCCCTGCTCCACCGCAAGGGTGATGTCGTTTCTGATGCCGTGCCGAGTAACGATGGAACCGTTGTAAAACCGCAACGCCATCATCGCGTCTCTGTGACTTTGCGCAGAAACGGTGGTTGATCGGGATCGAAACCCCGCGCGCGCGCCAGCGCTTCAGCAGCGCCATAGAAGGACTGAATCATCAGCAGCGGTTCCAGAACCGAATGGATCGACAGGGCAGGCAGTTGTCCGGGCGCCTGTGATCCGGCATCGGCCAGGAGGATATTGGCGCCACGCTCGGCGAATTCGCCTGCCGCCTTTCGCACGTCATCGCCCGCCTCGTCCGACGTTGCGAAGGCGATGACGGGAAACCCCTCGTCGATGATCGCCATCGGCCCGTGCCGCACCTCCGCGCTGCTATACCCCTCGGCGTGCAGGCCGCAGGTTTCCTTGAGTTTGAGCGCCGCCTCTTGCGCGATCGCCAAGCCATAACCACGACCGATGACGAACAGATTGCGCGCCTTCGACAGCGCAGCCACGAGCGGCGTCCAGTCCAATTTATACGCCATGTCCAGCGTCGCGGGCAGCGTCGCGATGGCGTTGAGCAATCTCTGATCGCCGCTCCAGTGCGCGGCCAGCGCAGCAAGACCTGCGAGTGATGTGATGAAGGATTTGGTCGCCGCCACCGACTTTTCCGGCCCCGCATAGAGGGGCAGCAGCGTGTCCGCCATTTGCGCCAATGGCGAGCTTTCGTCATTGACCAGCACGACCAGATAGGCGCCCGCATCCTTGTATCGCTGCGCGGTCGCCAGCAGGTCGGGGCTGCGTCCGGACTGAGAAATAGCGATAACCAGCGCGCCCGTCTGGCGGAACTGCGTGGCATAGACCGACGTAACGGAGGGCGCAGCCGACGCAACCGGGATGCCGATCAGCGTCTCGATCAGATATTTGCCATAAGTCGCGGCATGATCCGACGATCCGCGGGCGCATGTCACGACAAGCGCCGGGGGATTATCGCGAAGATATGCGCCCAGCTTTTCAAGCACAGCCGCGTTGGATGCCAAAAAGCGGGAAACGGCCCCTCCACTTTCGCCCGCTTCCTGGCGCATCAACGATGGCCGCGGTTCCAACTGCGTGTTCGACATCATACCCCCTTGTTACCCGACGACGCCGGGCTAACTGACGTTCAATTCCGCGACGACGTCATAAGCATCGCCGCGATAATAGGATTGCGTGAATTCAACGGCTTCCCCATTGGCCAGAAAGCCGCGACGCTCGATAAAGAGGCCTGCATGGCCCGCTTCCACACCCAGCCGCTTCGACTGTTCCAAGGGGAAATGAATCGCGCGCAAGCGTTGGAGCGCGCGTACCGGTCGGCACCCGCTGATCTCCAGTGCGGAATACAGTGAATCCTCGACCGCATCGACACTGGGCAGGCAGTGCCCGACAATGGTGGCATATTCGACGGCCATCGGCACATCATCGGCAAAGCGCATGCGCTGGAACCGATAGACTTGCGTACCGGGCGAAAGGCCCAGTGACATCGACTCCTCCGGCGTCACCTGACCGACCGATTTCGACATCCACTCGCTGCTGGGACGACGCCCGCGCGAGATCATGTCTTCGGAAAAGGAGGATAGCTTGGAGAAACTCTTGTCTACGCGCGCGGCGACGAAGGTGCCCGCCCCGCGACGCCGGACCAGCAAGCCCTCCTGCGCCAACCCGTCGATCGCCTTGCGCACGGTGATGCGGGACACACCATATTCCACCGCCAGTTCACGCTCCGGCGGGATAACATCGTCCTGCACAAGCAGCTTGCTCTCGATCGCCTGGCGCACCAAATGCTGCAACTGCTGATATAGCGGCAGCCGCACCTCCTCGCGCAACCGCCCAATCCGTTCGGAAAAACTAACCATGACCCCGTCCTTCGGTGAAATGACCGATAATTGGGCAGCGTAGGAGATTGGTTCTGACAGCACAACGGCAGCGCTAGGTTATATATTGGTTATACTCAAGTCTCTTTTTGAAGGCCCGAAAAGACGATCCCCACCGAAAATTCCACCGTCTCCTAATACCAATATAACTAAGCCTTTATAGTGCCTATGGCACAAATAATCCCTAATCATCGGCAGATTCGCATTTTTGAAATTTTATTACGCCTCGAAATGACGTTGTGGATCGCGATATCTGCTCGCCGCAATGCAGATATGAGCGGATTATATCGCGCTCCATCACAACCCGCCGCCTTAACTCGCTGATTCCATGCGGAATTGCGCGTGCGCCGAAAAAGCGTGAAAGGTTGCATTTTTGTGTAGATTTTCCGCTGCCGCTGTATAACAATTGACCATACCAAATAAGCAACTTGAGATACCTATACATATCCAATTGCAATATGGTCGAAATGGCCGCCGGGTAGCGGTTGATCAACGGACGCCGAAATCGCGTCGTGAAAAGGGGATTTTGTCTATGGCCTATAATCGGACCATCTTGCTTGCAGGCAGCGCTCTGATAGCGCTCACATCACCCGCCCTCGCGCAGCAGGACGGCGACACACCGCAGGCCGCAGCACCCGCCGATACCGGTGAAATCGTCGTGACAGGCATTCGCGCCAGCCTGCGCAATGCAATCAACGTCAAGAAAGAGGCGAATGCCGTCGTCGACGTCATCACGTCGGAAGACATCGGCAAATTTCCCGATCGCAATGTTGCTGAATCCCTGTCCCACATCCCTGGCGTATCCATCGACCGTCGCTTTGGCGAAGGTGAGAAGGTCGCGATCCACGGCACCGATCCGGCGCTGAACCGCATGTTGCTAGATGGCCACGCCGTCGCATCCGCCGATTGGGGTGGCAACGACAATGATCCTACCAGCCGCACCTTCAACTATTCTTTGCTCGCCCCCGAACTGGTCGAGCGCCTGGAAGTGTACAAGTCGCCTGAGCCGCGTATCGAAGAAGGCAGCATCGGCGGCACCGTGATCGTGCGGACGCGTCGTCCACTGGATACGCCCGCTAATTCTTTCTTCGCTTCGGGCGGCTATTCCTACAATGACCGGTCCGACAAGGGCAACATCCGCGCTTCGGGCCTCTATAGCTGGAAGAACAAGGACGAAACTTTCGGCATCCTGGCGGCTGTCACCTATGACAAGCAGAGCCTGACCCGCGCAGGCGTCGAGTTCTTCGGTTTCGAAAATGCGGGCAGTCGCTTTTTCGACACCGCCGCGGACGGCACCTACGCGCTCAAGAATCCCGGAGCGACGGTGACGGGCGGGACGCTCGCGGACCTTTACAATGCCAGAAGCCCTTTCGGCATCAACTATGCCTATTTCAACCAGACCCGCAAACGCATCAGCTATTCGGGCACGATGCAGTATAAGCCAACCCCGGAACTGACGCTGACGCTGAACGGCCTGCACATCGATGGCCAGTACAACAATAGCAGCCAGTCGATGTACACCATCCCCGGTGCGTGGAGTGGTGACGCGCTGCAATCGGCAACGGTTGACAATGGCGTGGTCACCGCGGCGAGCTTCGGCGCGGCCCGGTCGAACAACGGCACCGCACAGCTTGACCTGCTGGTCCGCAAAACCAAGCTGAAAACCGACAATCTGAACTTCGTTGGTGACTGGGAAGGTCCGGGTGGCTCCATGTTCAGCGTAAGCGGCGGCTGGAGCCGCGCGATTGGGGGGCGTTCGCCCGAATATCTGCTCGATGTGAAGACCGACCTACCCTACAGCTACAGCTTCACGCCCAGCAGCGCTGAAGTTAACTTTGTCGGCGACCTTACCAATCCCGCTAATTATCGCCGCAGCAACGCTGCGCAGTTGCAGACCGTCGACGGCCAGCCGATCATCTATAACGGGTCGCAGCTGTTCGCCGCGCGCGCTGGCGGCATCGATTTCTCCAAGACAATCGATACCGATTATTATGGCGGCTTCGACGGCACCATCCCGGTGGATTTTGGTCCCTTCACCGAACTGCGCCTGGGTGCGCGCTACACCAAGCATCGCAATCGCCTGAACGCCAGCGGCTTCAACAACTACGACTTGTCGGCTGGCTATACCCTCGCAAGCCTGGGTGTCGATACGAACGTCACCCCCGCCAGCGCCTTCAACGGCACCGGCGGCGCCGGCAACGCGACCCAGTATATCAACCTGCCCGCACAGTCAGTTATCGACATCCTGGCGGACTCGGTGAACATTGCGGTCGCCAAGCCGACCGCGTCGTACATCGTCGATGAAGAAGTCGCCGCCAACTATGTGCAGTTCAACTTCGAACAGGGCGGTTTCCGCGGCAACATCGGCGGACGCCTGGTCTACACGAAGAACACGTCGCGCTACGCCAGCCAGATTTCCGGCGTGGACGGCAGCCTGCCGACCATCTTGCCTGAGCGTGCGGAAAACGATTATCTGAAATTTCTGCCCAGCATCAACGTCGCCTACGACACCGGATCGAACCTGATCTTCCGCGGCAGCGCTGCCAAGGTGGTCGCCCGTCCCCGCTACGAACAGTTGGGCGGATCGATCGGCCGTAACGACATCACGCTGGACGCCAATGGCGGCAACCCCAACCTGAAGCCCTACCAGTCGACCAACTACGAACTGTCGGCCGAATGGTATCCGCGTCAGGGCACATTGCTGTCGCTGGAGCTGTTCCGCCGCGAGGTGAAGGATTATATCTATAACGACCTGCAACCACAGGTATTCTTCAACGAACTTCTTCAGCGCAACTCGACCTACAACGTGTCGCAGCCGATCAACGGCGGCAAGGCGAAGGTCAACGGCGTGCTGGTGTCGGGCCAGATGGAAATCTGGGGTGGCTTTGGCATTCAGGCCAACTATTCCTTCGCCGACAGCTCGACGGACGAAGGTCTGAACCTGCCCTATCTGTCTAAGCACACCGTCAACGTGATCCCCTATTTCGAAAGCGGACCGTTCCAGGCGCGCCTGAGCTACAATTATCGATCAGCCTATTTCCGGGCGATCGGTCGCCTGAACTCGATCGACATGGTAGCACCCTATAACCAGCTCGACCTCTCGGCCAGCTTTGCCCTGACGCCGAACATCACCTTCACGGCCAACGCGCAGAACCTGCTGGACGAAACCTATGCTCAGTATAGCGGGACGAAGGCGACGCCGACGGCCTTCTACAAGAATGGCCGGACCTATGCGGGCAGCGTGAGCGTTCGCTTCTGATGCCGGAAGGACGGGGCCAATATTGCTGTCTTGCCAGGTCGTCCGGCAGCACGCGGCACTGGCCCCGTCTCTTTCTCTCCCCTTCGCCAGTCCTTGCTTGAAGGGCAGGCGTCACTAATGGCAGCCTGCTGCCACGGGCGGCCTGCTGCACCAGGCCGCCCGACTTAGTTTTCAGCCCATGCGGCCACGACCGTCGCGATAGTATAAGGAGCAAACCCTATGCGCAGCCTTCTCGCGATAGTCCTCGCGCTGGCCGCTACGGATGCCCAGGCGCAGACGAGCGTACCCCTGATCCCCATGCCCGCCACGATCATGCCCGGCAACGGCACGACACGCATCATGTCGGGCAGCACCATTGCAGCCCCCGCCGATGACAAGGGCGCAGCGACTGCCGCGCGCCTAATGATCGATCGCGTCCGCATCGACCGTGGCCTGACGCTACGCCAGGGTGAAGGCGGCGCGATCGCCATTCTGCGCGACCCCAGCGTGGCCGGCGACGAAGCCTATCGCCTGACCATCGATGCCAATGGCGCGACGATCCGCGCGAGCGGCGATCGTGGACTGCTGTGGGGCGCGATGACGCTGGCGCAATTGCTGTCGCCCGACGCAGCGCATGGCCAACCCGTCACCCTCTCCGCCATGACCATCACCGATGCACCGCGTTTTCGCTGGCGCGGGCTGATGATGGACGTCACGCGCAATTTCCAGCCGATAGAAACGCTTTATCCGATCGTGGATACGATGTCGGCGCAGAAGCTGAACGTGCTGCACATTCACTTGACTGACGATCAGGGATGGCGTGTCGAAATCAAGCGTTATCCCAAATTGACGGAGGTAGGCGGCTGGCGCACGCCGCAGTCCGCTGGCGGCGCACCCGGCGCAAAGGTCGGTGGCTTCTATACGCAAGAGCAGCTAAAGGCGCTGGTCGCCTATGCGGCAGAACGCGGCATCACCATCGTCCCGGAAATCGATTTGCCCGGCCATGCGCAGGCGGCTGTCGCCGCCTATCCCGAAGAGGTTGGCGTCTTGGGTGACCGCCCGGAAGTGGGCCATGACTGGGGCGTCAATCCCTGGCTCTTTTCCCCATCGCCCAGAAGCATGGCCTTCGTCCGCAACGTGCTGGACGAGCTGGTCGATATCTTCCCCTCCACCTTCATCCATGTCGGCGGCGACGAAGCGGTGAAGGACCAGTGGGAACGATCTCCGGAGGTTCAGGCGCAGATGAAGGCGCTGGGCCTCAAGACCGAAAACCAGATGCAGGGCTGGGTCATCGCCGAACTGGGCAAGCATCTGGCCAGCAAGGGCCGCCGCCTGATCGGCTGGGACGAGATATTGGAGGGCGATGTGCCCACCAGCGCGTCCGTCATGTCATGGCGCGGTGAAAAGGGCGCGGTGGAAGCCGCGAACAAGGGCCATGACGTAGTCCTTTCGCCAGCGCCCGATCTCTACCTCGACAGCCTGCAGTCCGATCGCAGCGACGAGCCGCCGGGCCGCCTGTCCATCCAGACGCTGAAGCAGGTCTATTCCTATGACCCCGCGCCCGCCGGGATCGACGCAGCGAGGACGGGGCATATACTGGGGGCGCAGGCCAATGCCTGGTCGGAGTATCTGGCCACGGCCAAGCAGAAGGAACATGCGATCTTCCCGCGCCTGTCCGCCGTCGCGGAGTTCACCTGGTCGCCCAAGGACAAGCGCGACTGGACCGGCTTCGTGTCGCGGCTGGAGCCGCAGATGCTGCGCTATGAACGGGAGAATATCGCTGCGGCCGACAGTGCTTTCGCCGTCAATTTCCGCATGTCCGGCAGCCGCGGCGACGCCCTGCGCACAGGCAGGCTGACGCTCGCCATGGATACGCAGGCTGGCGCCGGCACGATCCGCTACAGCAACGGTGCCGCGCCTTCTGTCAAATCGCCCGCCTATAGCCAGCCCCTGACGGTCAAGGTCGGCGGCAAGATCACGGCCGCAGCCTATCTGGGCGATGGTCGCGCCGCCGCCGCGCCGCGGCGTTTCGACGCGTCGCGCGCCGTGCTGCTGAGCGCCAATGCGTCCGATCTGGCGGCCTGTCCCAAAGGCGCGCTGGGCCTGCGCGTCCCACTGGTCGCCGGGCAGGAGAGTGACTCCCCGGCGTTCAACGTCAATATCTTTGACACCTGTACGCAATGGGTGAACGCGCCGCTGGGCGAAGCCAAGGACGTGACCGTGCAGGTCGCACGTTTGCCGCGCAACTATGGCCTGGCGCATGAGGAAAGCGCCCTGCGCGCCCATTATGCGGTGACCGCGCATGGCGAACTCGTGATGCGGGCGGGCGGCTGTGATGGGGCGGTCGTCGGCACCTTCCCCCTGCCCGACCCGAACACGGCGCCCAATCGGCTGATGTTCAATGCGCCGATCAAGGACCAGAAGGGCGATGCCGCCCTGTGCTTCCAGTTCACGTCGCCTTTGTCCGATCCCTTCTATGCGGTCGAGGCGGTGACATTGGGTGATCGCAAATGATCCGCCGCGCCCTCATCCTGCTGCTCGCATCCGTACCCGCCGCGCTGATCGCGGCCCCACGCGAGACACATATGCTCGACGAAGGCTGGCAGGTCCGGCTGGGCGCTGATGAGGCGGACGCGGCCAAGGCGCATCCCAGAGCCGCCAGATGGTTGCCCGCCACCGTGCCCGGAACGGTGCAGACAGACTTGATGGCGCAGCGGATCGTCCCCGATCCCTTCGTCGGCGTCAACGAGGGGCTGATTCAGTGGGTCGGACGTAGCAACTGGGACTATCGCGGACAAATCAACGCCACCCCCGCCCTGCTGGCGCGTGGTCATGTCGATCTTGTCATGGACGGGCTGGACACCTATGCGCAGATACTGGTGAACGACCAGCCGCTACTGTCCACCGACAATGCCCATCGCCGATGGCGTGCGGATATCAAGCCGCTGCTCAACGCGGGCGCTAACACGATCCTGATCCGGTTCCGCTCCCCGCTCAAGGCTTTGCAGCCGCACGTCCTGTCGCTAGCCAATCCATTGCCCGGGGAATATGATTCCGTGTTCGGCGACGAGCCAGAGGCGCGCCAGACCTCCCCCTATATTCGCAAGCCTAAATATCATTATGGCTGGGACTGGGGTCCACGCATTCTTAATATCGGACCCAATGGTCTTATCCGAATCGATGCCTGGGATGACCAGCGTATCGAGAGCCTGCGGGTCGTGCAGGAAGCGGTGTCGAAAGCGGAAGCCCGCATCGCCAGCGATGTCGAAATCGACGCCGACCGTGACGGTCGTGCCCGCGTGGAAACGACGATCAAGGGGCCGGATGGCCGCTCCGTCGTTTCCACGCGCGACATTGCGATCATTGCGGGCCGCAACCGGGTGTCGGTGCCGGTTGCAATTCCCGATCCGCAGATATGGTATCCCGCAGGCTACGGCGCGCAGCCGCTCTACACCGTTATCACCCGCCTGATCGTGGATGGCGAAACCATTGACACCGCGACCCGCATGACGGGCCTGCGCACGGTAGAGCTGGTGCGGGAGGCTGATGCGAAAGGGCGCGGCTTTGCCCTGAAGGTCAATGGCGTGCCGATCTTCATGAAGGGGGCCAACATCATCCCCTTCGACAGTTTCGCCCATCGTGTGACGCCTGAGCGGATGACCAGCATATTGGCCGACGCCAAGTCCGCGAACATGAACATGGTGCGGATCTGGGGCGGCGGCTACTATATGCCCGACAGCTTTTATGACGCCGCCGATCGGCTGGGCCTGATGGTGTGGCAGGATTTCATGTTCGGCGGGGCCGTCACGCCCTATGACCGGGATTTCCGCGAAAATGTGCGGATAGAGGCGGAGGAGCAGGTCGATCGGGTGCAGGCGCATCCGTCCATCGTCCTGTGGTCTGGCAATAACGAAGTGCTGTCCGGCTGGGAAAACTGGTCCGATCGCTTCGCTTTCAAGAAGCGGATCGGGGCGGACGAGCAGGAACGGATCGGTGTCGGCATGGCTACGCTGTTCAACCAGGTGCTGCGGGATGCGGCCGAGCGGCGCGACGCAGACGTGCCCTATTGGCCCGGCTCGCCCAGCACCAATTATGAGGGCAAGCCCGACGTGGATGGCGACGGCGACCGCCATTATTGGGACGTGTGGGGCGGCAAGAAGCCCGTCACCGCCTATCTGGAAAGCTGCCCCCGCTTCATGTCGGAATATGGGCTGGAGGGGATGCCCGGCCTGCCGACGATAGAGGCTTTCGCCAAAGCGGGCGATTTGTCGATCACGTCGCCGGTCATGCGTGCGCATCAAAAATTCCTGAAGGGCGAAGGGCAGGAACGGCTGCTTCTCTATATTGAACAGCGATATCGCACGCCGCGCGACTTCGCTGACTTCGTCTATCTGTCGCAGGCGATGCAGGCCGATGGCATCACGCTGGGCGCGCTGCATCATCGCGCCTGTCGCCCCGAAACCATGGGATCGCTCTACTGGCAACTCAACGATGTGTGGCCCGGCGCGTCCTGGTCCAGCATCGATTATTTCGGCCGCTGGAAGGCGCTGCATTATGCCGCGCGCCGCTTCTTTGCGCCGGTGGCGATTGCCGCTGGACGGCGCGAGGATGGCACGACGCAGATCAGCCTGATCTCCGACAACACGACCGCCATCGACGCGCAGTGGCGCGTGCGGCTGGTAGACGTCGATGGGAAAGCCCAGTCGGTTAAAGGCGGCGACGTGACGCTGTCGCCGCTATCCGCCAGCGCCGTGGCGACACTGGATGATAGCGCGTTGTTCGGCACGGCGGACAAGAGCCGTACCTTTGCAGTCGCTGAACTGCTGGTCGATGGCAAGATTGCGTCCCGCGCGCTGGTGTCGGCCTTGCCGGAAAAGGCAATGGCATTGCCCGACCCCGGCCTCACGGCCCGCTGGTCCACCGGCGCTGATGGCACGCCGCAACTGACCGTCACCGCCCAGCGACTGGCGCGTGGCCTGTGGATCGGCTTCGACGCGCTGGATGCCCGCGCGTCGGACAATTTCCTGGACCTGCTCCCCGGAGAGAGCGTGACCGTTTCAATCACATCCAAGGCATCGGCGGTAAAGCTGCGCGCCGCCCTGCGCCTCGACCATCTGGGCGCGGAGGGTCGTCCATGAGCGCGCTGCTGCTCCTGCTCGCCGCGGCTTCCACCAGCGACAGCGATATTGCGGCGAAGATCGCCAGCATGACGCCCGCGCAAAAGGCCGCACAGTTGAAGTCTGGCGCGCCCGCTGACGGCCAGGAACTGCCCGCCTACGACTATTGGAATGAGGGGCTGCATGGCCTTGCCCGCAATGGCATCGCCACCGTGTTCCCGCAGGCGATCGGCCTGGCGGCGACCTTCGATCCAGAACTGATGGAGCGGATCGGCACTGTCGTATCGACCGAGGCGCGGGCAAAATATAACGGGCTGCCCGGCAAGGATCGCCGCCGCTATCAGGGGCTGACCATATGGTCGCCCAACATCAACATCTTCCGCGACCCACGCTGGGGCCGGGGGCAGGAAACCTATGGCGAAGACCCGTTTCTGACGGGCAGTCTGGCCGTGGGCTTCATCCGGGGATTGCAGGGACCGGATCTGTCTCAGCCGCGCGTATTGGCCACGCCAAAGCATCTGGTCGCTCATAGCGGCCCGGAGGCTGGACGCGATTCCTTCAATGTACAGGCAAGCCCCTTCGATATCGAGGCGACCTTCCTGCCTGCCTTCCGCATGGCGCTGACCGATGGCAAGGCGCTATCGGTGATGTGCGCCTATAACAGCGTGCATGGCGTGCCGGTCTGCGCGTCCGACTGGCTTCTGAACCAGCGGGTACGCAAGGATTGGGGCTTTACCGGCCTTGTGGTGTCGGACTGCGACGCGATCGGCAATATCAACCATTATCAGCGCTATCGCCAGACCAATGCCGCCGCATCCGCCGTCGCCATCAATGCCGGCATGGACCTTAACTGCGGCAAGGCCTACGCCGCGCTGGATCAGGCGGTGGCGCAAGGGCTGACCGATCAGCAGACGGTCGACCGGGCGCTGTCGCGCACCTTCGCCGCGCGCAAGGCGCTGGGTGACGCGTTCGGCACAAAAAGCCGGTGGGACGCAATTTCCGCCAGTGCCTTCGACACGCCCGCCAACCGCGCGCTGGCGCTGGAGGCTGCGCGCAAGTCGCTGGTGCTGTTGCAGAACAACGGCGTGCTACCTCTGAAGAAAGGTGCCAAGATCGCGGTAGTCGGTCCCAATGCCGACAGCCTCGACACGCTGGAGGCCAACTATCACGGCACCGCCGCTGCGCCCGTGACGCCACTCGCTGGCCTGCGCAGCCGTTTCGACGTGCGCTATGCCCAGGGTGCGACGCTGGCGCAGGGAGTGCCCCTGCCCATCCCTGAAACAGCTTTCGGCAAGGGTCTGAAGGCGGAGTTTTTTGCCGACCCTGACTTAACGGGATTGCCCCTCTCAACCCAGACGCACCGCAAGGTCGATTCCGACTGGAACCGTGCCGCCCCGGCACCGGGTGTCGAGGCCAGTCGCTATGGCGTGCGCTGGACCGGCACGCTGACGCCCGAAGGACCGGGTGAGCATGTCCTGCGCATCGACATTCCCCGCTGCTTCGACTGCGTGGGCCATGACGCCGTACGG
Organism: Sphingobium sp.; assembly: GCA_051305835.1. Classification (GTDB taxonomy): domain Bacteria; phylum Pseudomonadota; class Alphaproteobacteria; order Sphingomonadales; family Sphingomonadaceae; genus Sphingobium. The sequence continues at coordinate 18,738 of JBPPMC010000329.1, read as the reverse complement.
CTGTGGATCGATGGACAGTCGGTGATCGCCGACACTGGTGACAACAGCAAGGTCGAGGCGCGGCTGACCTTTACCGACATCCGCCCCCACGCCATCCGCCTGGAACTCTCCCATGCCAGTGAGGATGAAGGCATCCGCCTGACCTGGACCGCTCCCGCCGATGCCCAGCGGCAGGCCGCCATTGCCGCCGCCCAGCAGGCAGATGCCGTGGTCGCCTTCGTGGGCCTGTCTCCCACAGTCGAGGGCGAAGCACTTCAAATCGAGGTTGCTGGCTTCTCTGGCGGCGATCGCACCGACCTATCATTGCCCCAGACTCAGCAAGACCTGCTGGAAGCGGTCAAGGCGACTGGCAAGCCGCTGGTCGTCGTCCTCCTTTCCGGCAGTGCAGTGGCGATGGAATGGGCCAAGGCCCATGCCGACGCCGTGGTCGCGGCCTGGTATCCGGGACAGGCTGGAGGCACGGCCATCGCCGACCTGGTCGATGGCACGATCAACCCCGCAGGGCGCCTGCCCGTTACCTTCTACGCACGCACCCGCGACCTTCCCGCCTTCGTCGACTATAATATGCGTGAGCGGACCTATCGCTATTTCCATGGCGCGCCGCTGTGGGGGTTCGGTCATGGGCTGAGCTATAGCGACTTCGCCTATGCCGACGCCCGTTCGCCCGCGACCATATCCGCAGGCGGCTCCATTACGGTTACAGCGCGCATCACCAATAGCGGCAAGCGCGACGGGGAGGATGTGGCGCAGGTCTATTTGACCCCGCCAGAAGCGCTGGCCCAGATCGGCGATTTCAACGATCCGGTGCTGCGCCATAGCCTGGTCGCCTTCGATCGACTGTCGATCGGCAAGGGCAAGAGCCGGACTCTCCGCTTCACGCTCGAACCCCGCGCGCTCAGCACGGTCGATCGTGATGGCGTACGCGCGGTGCGCCCTGGCACATATACGCTGTTCGTTGGCGGTGGCCAGCCCGGCGAAGCGCAAGGAGCCACGACCAGCTTCACCATCACCGGAACGCAGGTGCTGCCCAAATGATCCTCGACCGCCGCACCTTGATCGCTGGCACTGCGGCTCTGGCCGCCCTGCCCACCATGGCCCGCAGCCAGCCAGCCAAGCATGTCTCCAAGAGACCCGATGCATCTGCCCGCCGCTTCGTCAGCAAAGCGGTGGAGGAGGAGATCGACCGGGTATCCGGAAAGATCGGCGACCCCGAACTGCGCTGGATGTTCGCCAACTGCTATCCCAATACGCTGGACACGACCGTATCGCTGGATTGGATAGACGGCCGCCCGGATGCGTTCGTCATCACCGGCGATATCCAGTGCATGTGGCTGCGCGACAGTTCCGCGCAGCTCAATCCCTATGTCCATCTGGCGCGTGCGGATTCCAAGTTGCGGCTGTTGTTTCGGGGGCTGATCGCCCGGCAGGCACGATCGATCCTGATCGATCCCTATGCCAACGCCTTCATGCGCGATCCGGCAGCGATGACGGATCTGGGCTGGGCCAAAGCCGATGATACGGAGATGAAGCCGGGCGTCGCCGAACGGAAGTGGGAGATCGATTCGCTCTGCTATCCCATGCGTCTGGCGCATGATTATTGGAAGGCCAGCGGCGACACGGTGCCGTTTGACGCGCTGTGGGCACAAGGTGCGCGGGTCAGCATTCGCACCTTCCGCGACCAGCAGCGCAAGGATGGTCCCGGTCCCTACCGCTTCCTTCGCCGCGACAAACTGGCGACCGAGACGCAGATCCTGAACGGCTATGGCGCGCCCACGCGCAAGGTCGGCATGATACATTCCATGTATCGCCCGTCCGACGACGCCTGCCTTTTTCCCTTCCTGGTGCCTGCTAATCTGTTCGCTGTCAGCGCCCTGCGCAAACTAGCAATCATCGCCAGCGAAGCGGCGAAGGACAATGTGCTCGCCACCGATGCCAAAGCGCTGGCCGACGAGGTAGAAGCGGCCACCCGCGCCCATGGCACGATGATCGATCCGACAACGGGCGATCGCCTGTGGGCCTATGAGGTGGATGGCTTTGGCAACGGCCATTTCATGGACGACGCCAATGTCCCCAGCCTGTCGGCGCTGGCCTATCTGGGCTGTGTGTCAGCCAGCGATCCCCTGTTCCAGCGCTCGGTTCAGGCCGCCTGGAGCGATCGCAACCCCTATTTCTTCAAAGGCAAAACGGCAGAGGGCATTGGCGGCCCCCACGCCGGGCTGCGCATGATCTGGCCGATGGCGATCGTCATGCGGGCACTGAACAGCGACGATGACGCGACGATCCGCCAATGCCTTCACTGGCTGAAGGCCAGCCATGCCGGGACCGGCTTCATGCACGAAGCGTTCGATCAGGACGATCCGACGGTCTACACCCGCCACTGGTTCGCCTGGGCCAATGGCCTGTTCGGCGAACTGATGCTGGATTTGGCCCGTCGCAAACCTGCACTGCTGGGGGAAAGGCTGTGAGCGCCTTTTCCCTGAACCGTCGCGCCTTGCTTGCGAGCACCGGCGGTGTGGCGTTGGCAAGTGCACTGCCGATTGCGGCAAAGACGTCCGCCCTTGTTGCGCCCGATCTTTTCATCGGCACGGGCGGCGATGGCCACACCTTTCCCGGCGCAACGATGCCCTTCGGCATGGTGCAACTGTCCCCCGATACGGACACGGCGCGCTGGGCGACCTGTTCGGGCTATCACAAGGATGACAGCTCGATCCTGGGCTTCTCGCACACCCATTTGTCGGGCACTGGTATCGGCGACATGCTAGACGTGCTGGTCGTGCCGACCACCGGGCCGGTGCAGTTGCAACCCGGCCCGCTCGATAATCCCGATGCGGGCTATCGCCAGCGCTACAGCGCCGAACAGGCGGAGCCGGGCTATTATGCCGCCACGCTGGAAAGCGGCGTTCGCGCCGAACTGACCGTGACCGAGCGGACCGGTATTCATCGCTATCATTTCCCCCCCGGTGCGGGGCATCTGCTGATCGACCTTAGCCATCTGGTGATGGAGGGACCGGGCGAGCCGCCATTGATGGACGAGGCGGCGATGCGCATCGATGCGGACGGTATGCTGACCGGCACGCGGCGCGTCTTCCGCTGGGCCAAGGGGCGGCGCATCTTCTTTGCGATGCAACTGTCGCGCACGCCCAGCCAAGTTGATTTCTACGACGACGAAGATCGGCGGGTGGACGGACAGGGCGTGACCGGCAAGCGGCTGAAGGTCATCCTGCATTATGACGATGCCGGTTCTGCGCCGCTAGTCGTGCGATGCGGCATATCCGCGGTCGATCAGGCAGGCGCCATAACCAATCTGCGCGCAGAGGCTCGGCACTGGAATTTCGATCGCTACCGGGCCGCAGCCCAGCGCGCGTGGAAAGCGGAACTGCGCGCGGTGCAGGTCGAGGGCGGTACGCCCGAACAGCGCACGATCCTGTCGTCCGCCCTCTATCATGCCAGCCTAGGCCCGACGCTCTTTTCCGATGCCGATGGGCGATACATTGGCCTGGACAAGCAGGTTCATGTCGCGCCGCCACATCAGCGCGCCTTCAGCGCCTATTCGCTGTGGGACACGTACCGCGCGTTCCATCCTTTGCAGACGCTGGTCCGGCCTACTCATGCGGCGGAATTTACCGCCGACCTCGTTCGCCAGACGCAGCAAAGTCCATTCGGGCCGCCGGTATGGCCGCTGCAAGGCGTGGAAACCGGCTGCATGATCGGCTGGCACGCCGTTCCGGTACTGGCCGAAGCTCGCGCCAAAGGCATCGTCGCGGACTACGCCGCCGCCTGGCCGGGCATCGCCAAACGCTCGTTCGACTGGTCGACGCCCAATCTGGACAACAGCCTGGGCGTGCAAGCCTATGACGAACTGGGCTATGTGCCCGCCGATCGCATATTCGAAAGCGTCTCGCGCACGCTGGAATTCAGCTATGACGATTATGCCGCTGCGCAAATCGCCGACGCGGCTGGGGCGGCCGCCGATGCTGCACGATTGCGCAAGCGGTCGGGCAACTGGCGCAACGTCTTCGATACCAGGATCGGCCATGCGCGCGGGCGGCGGGCCGATGGCAAATGGGCGCAGCCTTATGACCCGATCGCCATGGGCCACAGCAAGAAATGGCGCGACTTCACCGAAAGCAACGGCTGGCAGGCGACCTTCCTCAACCAGCATGACGTGCCGGGCCTGGTGGCGGCAATGGGCGGCGACACAGCGTTCGAGACGAAGCTGGACGCGCTGTTCAACGCTCCCTCGACACTGCCCGCCGACGCGCCACCGGATATTTCGGGGCTGGTCGGTCAATATGCCCATGGCAACGAACCCAGCCATCACGTCGCCTATCTCTACGCCTATTGCGGCGCGCCCTGGAAGACGCAGGCGATGGTACGCCGTTTGATGGCCGAAATGTACAGGGACGCACCCGACGGCATCATCGGCAACGATGATTGTGGGCAGATGAGCGCCTGGTTCCTTCTGTCGGCCATGGGTTTCTATCCTGTCGATCCGGTCAGCGCGACTTATGTGCTGGGCAGTCCGCTATTCACGCGCGCAACGATGCGTGTGGGCGCTGGTAAGCGGCTGATCGTCGAAGCACCGGGTAATCGTCCCGAAACGCCCTATGTCCAGGCGGTCAGCTGGAACGGCAAGCCCTGGACCAAGAGTTGGATCGCCCATGCCGACATCGCGCGCGGCGGCACGCTGCGGTTCGAGATGGGCTCGCAGCCCAACCGTCAGTTCGCCAGTCGGTCAGAGGATCGGCCAGGCTTTCGCCCATGATCGGATCGGTCGAGCTGGCCTTGCTGGCGGCATCGACGCCGCTTGTAGGGTCGATGCCCCTGTCGTTGCAAAGCGTTTGCATCACTGGCGCGGGTGCGGCGATCCCTGCCGCCGACCTGCTGCGCCGCCGACTTGTCGAGCGTGGCGCGCAGGCGGGCGACTGCGCCAGCCGGATCGAGTTTCACACTCAGTCCCGCCTGCCACCCGAGGGCTTCGCGATTGAACGACGCGGCGCGGTCGTGACAGTACGCGCCAGGGGGGCGCGCGGCTTCGTCTATGGGGCAGGCTGGCTACTGCGCCACAGCGACGGGTTGCTGCTGTCGCTTGCCCATACCGTCACGCAGCAGCCCGCCCAGCCGGTACGCGGCACCCAGATCGGCTATCGCGCCAAGAATAACAGCTACGATGCCTGGACCCCGGCGATGCTGACTCGCCGGATCGAGGATTTCGCGCTGTGGGGCGCAAACCGGATTCAGATCGTCGCGCCGCAATCCGACGATGCGCCCGCCTCGCCGCTTTCACCCGTGCCGGTCGGGCAGGCTGTGCGGGGCATGGCTGGGGTCGCGCATCACCTGGGACTGGACGTCGCGCTCTTTTATCCCTTGCTGGGTGACTATAATAGTGGGGCGGCGGACCAGGCGGAGGTGGCCGCCTTCACCAACCTGATCACTACCCTGCCCGCCTTGAACGCGCTGTACCTCCCCGGCGGCGATCCCGGCCATACGCGCCCGGATCGCCTGTTCGCGCTCGCCCAACGCCTTGCCGCAACGATGCGCCAGCGATTTCCCAAGGCAGAACTGCTTCTATCGACGCAGGGCTTCGATGCTACAGGCCTTGACGCCTTCCATGCCGCCCTCGCAAACCGCCCGCGCTGGCTGACAGGGTTGTTCGTCGGCCCGCAAACCCGCGAGAGCGTGGCCACACATCTGCGCCGGACCTCGGGCCGCTATCCGGTCGAACTCTACCCTGACACTGCCCACATTATGCACGCGCAGTTGCCGATCCCCGACTTGCATCCCGCCTTTGCGCTGACGCAAGGACGCGAGCCGGTCAATCCCCGACCCCGGGCGCAGGCGACGATCTTCGCACATCTGTCGCCCGGAACGCGCGGAGCCGTGACCTATTCAGAGGGGATCAACGACGACTGGAACGTCCATCAGTGGCTGCGCATGGGCTGGGACGCGAATGAGCAGCCCGAGACAATCGCCGCCGACTATGCGCGCTTCTATATTGGCGACCCTGCTTTCGCTGCACTGCCTGCAATGCTGGAGAACAACTGGCGCGGCGATCCGTCCAGCAACGCCAAAATCGACGCCACCCTCGCCGCCATCGACGCGATCCAGCCGGCCCCATGGGCGGACTGGCACCTGGACCTCTACCGCTATCGCGCAGTCTATGACGCCCTCGTCCGCGAACGGCTGGCGCTGGCCAAGGCGCGTCAAGCCGAAGCGCTCTACACCCTGCGCCAGACGCCCGCGATCGGTGCGGAGGGCGCGGTCGCGGCAGCCCGCTTCGCCTATGCTCGCCCGGAAAGCGAGAAAACGAAACAGCTTCACCTGCGGCTGACGGGACTGGCTGACCGCCTGTGGAAAGGCGCGCGCATGCAGCTATCGGTCGCGGCGCACGGCGCATCCTATTGGGAGCGCGGGGCCAATCTGGATCGAGCAGGCATAGACCTCAATGATCGCGTGGCTGTCGAGCGAGACATGCAGGCGGCGCTCACCCTGCCGACGGAGCAGGCGCGGATCGACCGGCTGGTTACGCTGGGCGACCGATGGGGCACGGCGCAGATGGCGCTATACGACGATCTTGGCGATCCGGCCAACGAACCGCATCTGGTGCGCGGCCCGCGCTATCCCGACGATCCGCAATTGTGGCGCAGCGCGATCGACGGCGTGGCCGATCATATCCCCGATGAAGGCTGGCGGATGGCGCAACTCAGCTATGCCGAAGCGCTGTACGATCATCCGCTGACGCTGCGTTATGACGGGCTGGAGCACCAGCGCCGCTATCGCCTGCGCTACACCTGGGCAGGGGAGGACTATGCGGCGCCTCTCACCCTGACCGCCAATGGCGTTCGCCTGCCTGCCCCCGCGACCCGCAGCCAGAACCCGCAGGATGTCGCGCTCGATATCCCTCCGTCCCTCACGGCGGACGGCGCGCTGACACTTAGCTGGACACGCCCGCCGGGCATGGGCGGCGGCGGACGCGGTCGCCAGATTGCCGAAGTCTGGCTGACCCCGCTGCCGCTCGACCCCACCTCTTTACTTGCTGCCGGAGCCACACCATGACCTCATCCATCACTCGCCGCTCGCTGATGGCCGGATCGCTGATGGCCAGCGCCGCTGCCTGCGCCCCGCATAGTCCCGCTATACTCACCCACCTACGCCTCCCTGCACCTTGGGGCGCAACGCCCTCGCCCCGCCAACTCGCCTGGCACGACCGGCGCATGTATGGCTTCATCCATTTCTCCATGAACACTTTCACTGACAAGGAATGGGGCTATGGCGACGAAGACCCGGCTCTGTTCAACCCCAGCGACTTCGCGCCGGACCAGATCGTCGCATCCGCCAAGGCAGGCGGCCTTACGGGCCTGATCCTGACGGCCAAGCATCATGACGGCTTTTGCCTGTGGCCCACGATGCTGACCGAGCATTGCATCCGTAACACTCCCTATAAGGGCGGCAAGGGCGATATCGTCGGCGAACTGGAACAGGCGTGCCGTCGCGCGGGGCTGGACTTCGGCGTCTACCTGTCACCCTGGGATCGCAACCGCGCCGATTATGGCCAGCCCAGCTATATCGCCTATTATCGTGCCCAGTTGACTGAACTGTGCACCCGCTATGGCCGCCTGTTCGAAGTGTGGTTTGACGGGGCTAATGGTGGCGATGGCTATTATGGCGGCGCGCGCGAAACCCGCACGATCGATGCGCCGGCTTATTATGACTGGCCCGCGATCATCGCGTTGGTCCACGCGCTGCAACCCGATGCCTGCACCTTTGACCCGCTAGGCGCGGACATTCGCTGGGTCGGTAATGAGGATGGCCATGCGGGCGATCCCTGCTGGCCGACCATGCCCGACGAACCCTATGACCAGGCAAAAGGCAATAGCGGCGTGCGCGGCGCGCCTCTGTGGTGGCCCGCCGAAACCAACGTGTCGATCCGCCCAGGCTGGTTCTACCACGCGGACGAGGATGCGCAGGTCAAGACGCCGCAAAAGCTGATGGAGATGTTCGACCAGTCTGTCGGGCGCGGCACGACATTTCACCTCAACCTGCCGCCCGACAAGCGTGGCCAAATCGCCGATCGCGATGTCGCCAGCCTCCAGGCGTTCGGCGACGCGCTGCGCGCGACCTTCGCCACCGATCTGGCCAAGGGCGCCGTGGCCAGCGCCAGCGCGGACGTCGGCAGCACGGCGGGCCATGCGATCGACGGCAATCTCGACACCTTCTGGTGCGCCCCTGCGGCGGCCAAGGACGCCACGCTGACACTGGATTTGCAACCGGGCAGCAGCTTCGACACTATCCGTTTACAGGAATGGCTGCCGCTGGGCTTGCGCGTTACTCATTTCGCCATCGATGTGTCCGATGGCAACGATGACTGGCAAGAGATTGCAGCGAACGAGATGGTAGGGCCGCAGCGCATCATCCGATTGCCCCAGCCAATCAGCCCGCGCCGCATTCGCTTCCGCAGCGTCGAAGCGGAGGCTGGCCCCACGCTGCGCGAATTTGCGCTGTTCCGTTCGGTCGTGCCGGTGGCCCTGCCAGCCGCGCGGCTATCCGACCGCAGCATCATCGCGCGCAACAACTGGGCGGTGGTCAAGGCCAGCGCCCCGGGTGCAGAGGCGGTACTGGACGACGACGCCAAGACCGCATGGCTATCCCCCTCCCCGGCCCATATCACATTGGACCTGGGCAAATCCGAACGCGTCGCCGGCTTCACCCTGACGCCCCCGCGTCATATCGATCCGCAATCCGCTCCCCCTGCGGGCTACAGCGTCGAAACCAGCGTAGACGGCAAACAGTGGGCCGCTGCGCAGGAAGGAGAGTTCCAGAACATCAACTATGCCCGCGCGACCCAGCGGATCGCCTTCACATCTCCCCGTCCCGCCCGTTATCTGCGCCTGACCTTCCCGCGCACGGCGGTAGCGGCACCGGCCATATCCATCGCCACGATCGGCGCGTTCCGCTAACGCCCTTCCAGCCGAACGGCCCCTTCTATCCCAGAGGGACTGTCCGGCGCGGATTGCACCAGCAGCGCCACGTCGCGGGCGGCCGGTGGCACGCGGCCCTCCAGCGCCCCGGACAGAGCCGCATCCTTGGTCGCAACCCGCGCGCCGTCTATCCACAGTTCCGCCCGACCCGTGATTGCGGCGAAGACGATCCAGCCCCCGTCCAACTGAATACGTCGCCGCACTGGCAAGGTGGCGCGATAGAGACGCCAGCGCGGCGTGCCGTCCCGTTCAGCCAACGTCCCGCTGCGCGTAAAGGCCCATAGATTATTGTCGCCATCAGCAGGCCGCAGGGCCGGATCGGGCTTGTCGGCAAAGGCTGGCGAGCGACGCCAATCGGTCACCATCGCCACGGCGGGTTGCAGGGGCACGGAAGGTCGAACTGCAGCCTGCACCACTGGCAAAACGATCCGGGCGGGCGCAAGCCCTGCCGCCCGCACTTCAATCGTCACGCGCCCCGGAGCATCCGGGGCCTGGACGATCATCTGCGCCAGACCGTTGAATAACGACCGTTCCGACGCCTTCTCGCTCTCATGGCTGTTGGGATCGCCATTGCCTACGCCGCTCAAGGTCGCGCCCGTCACCACGATCATCACCTTGCGCCCCTCGGTTGGCACATGGTTGCCGCGTGCGTCGATGGCATCGATCGTGACCGGCATCACATCCTCGCCGTCGCCGCGTAACACCTTGCGTGCAGGCGTCAGCCGCAACGCCTCGGCGCGCCCTGCCGTGCGATGCTGGGTGCGGGCCACTACCCTGCCATCTTTCAATGCCTCGACCGCCAGCACGCCCGGCGCATAGCGAACGCGGAAGCTGGTGCCCATTATCCGGTCGCAAGCCTGCTCGCCGATCACATGCCCGTTGACGATCAGGCGCACGCGCGGTGCATTGGATGTGACCAGCAGGTCGATCATCCGCCCCTCACGCCCCGGCCCTGATTCTGGCCCCGACTCTGGCCCCGACTCTGGCAATGTCCAGTGCGGTGCGACGCCCACCACTGCCGCATCGTCAATCCATTGCGCGCGGCGGATATCGTACGCCGTCTTGGCGAAGCCGCACAGGTCCAAGATGCCGAAGAAACTGGCGATGGTCGGCCATGCATAGGGGGTCGGTTCGCCATGATAGTCGAAACCGGTCCATACGAATCCACCCGCGACGAAGGGGCGCTGTGCAATCGCCTTCCACGATTGCCGATGGGTCGCGCCCCAGGCCGCCGCCTCGTCATCCATGGAGGACGCGACATGGCCGGCAGCGTCGGCGGCAAAGGCGCCTCGCGTCATGAAGGCGCTCGTATCCTCCGAACTGGTGATCGGCTGGCGCGGATTGCGCGCATGGAACCGATCATAATCATCCGGGTAATAGTTGAAGCCCATGACATCGACGACCTGCGACACATTATGGGGTTCGTAGAAGGATCCGTTCATCGCCGCAGTGATAGGCCGGCTATCGTCCAGCGCGCGGACCGCCGCCCGCATCCGGCGTACCATCTCCGCGCCGGCTTGGCTGCCCTGCATCGGTTCTTCGTTGAATACCGACCACAGGATGATGCTGGGATGGTTGCGATGCGCGCGCACCAGCCATTCCAGCTGCGCTAGATTTTCCGGGGCCGGATTGAATATCCTGTTCTCATCCATGACCAGAAAGCCCATGGAATCGCACAGTGCATAGAATTCGGGCGCCATCGCATTGTGCGAACAACGAATCGCGTTGCACCCCATGGCCTTCAGTCGCTCCAGCCGCCAGGCGAGCAGCATGTCGGGAACCGCGACGCCCACCCCGGCATGGTCCTGATGCAGACACACGCCTTTCAACTTCACCGACTGCCCATTAAGCAGGAGCCCCCTATCGGCATCGAAGACTATGGTGCGAAACCCTATCGGCACGATCCGGCGGTCCGTTCCCTGCGCGCTCGTCACCACCACCTCGACCGTGTACAGCAGCGGGGTGTCCACCGACCAGAGACGCGGCTTCTCCACATCCAGCGTCGCGCGCGCGATGGCCTGCGACAGCGGAGCGAGCGTCGCGTCCATCGTGCGCGACGCAATGATTGCTCCACCCGGATCGCGCAGGACAACTTGCACCGAAGCGTGCATATCCGTGTCGCCGATGCTCTTGAGCGTCACAGATACGGGCACCTGCCAGCGCCCGTCGACCAAGCGTGGATCGCAATGGATCCCGTCCGTGGCGATCGACACCGGCGACCGCCGTGCCAACCATATATGGCGGTACAGGCCAGCGCCCTCATACCACCACCCCTCCATCGCGATCGCATCCACACGCACGACGATGACATTGATGTCGTCACCGAACCGCGCAAAGGGCGTGATGTCGATCGTGATCGCGGTATAGGCGGAAAAATTGCGTGCAACGACGCTGCCATTGACCCAGATCGTCGCCTGAGTAGCGATGCCGCCAAATTGCAGTTCCAGATATTTGCCTCGATCCGCGGGGTCGAGCCGGATCGTCCGCCGATACCATCCCACGCCGCGCGGGCGATAGCCCTGCGACATGTTCGCGCCTTCGACAAAGGGCTGGAACGACGCCCAGTCATGCGGCACCGCAACGGCCTGCCATTCGCTGTCGTCGAAATCGACCGCTGCCGCCCCCCGCGCATTGCCCGCCTTGACCGACAGATAGGTCTGGTGATGCCCCTGCGGCGGCGCCAAGTCGATGTCGCCCTCGTGAAACAGCCATCCTTTATCGAGCAGTAAGCGAGATGGGTCGTTCTGCTCCAGCGGGATTGACGGACCATCAGCCGGACCCAGGCCATGTAGCTGCGGCGCATGCCCGGGCGATCGGGCGCGCGCCATGGCAGCCATCGGCGCCAGGCCCGTCAATCCCGCAAGACCGGCGGACGCCAGTGCATCGCGTCGGCTGAACCCACTCATCGATCCAGCGCCGCCCGTAAGGCGCGCACTTCCTCAAGCGACGTCCGCCGTCGCGCGCCCAGTGCAAATCCCATCGCAAGCGCGCGATCGTCCACAGCCTGTGCGGCGATGCTCGCCGAAGAATGAACCTCGGCCGTACCGGTCGCGGCCAACACGGCTGCCACATTGGACGACCTCACGCCTGAACCCGGCATTACAGCCAGATGCCCTGCCGCCCGCGCCTGCATTGCCGCCAATACCGGCAACGCGTCAGTGGCCACCTGCGCCCCGCCGGACGACAATATGTGGTGAAAGCCCAAGGCGACGGCATCGTCCACTGCCGCGACCGGATCAGCGACCAGATCGATCGCCCGATGCAGGGTCAGGCTTATGTCGACGCGCCTTGCGCGCACTGCCTTGCACCAAAGCGCCATCACTTCGGTATCCAGCCTGCCATCACGCGCAGCCCCGAACACAAGGCCATCGACACCCGCGTCGATCAGCGCAATGCCCTCCGCCACCGCCATCTCCAGTTCCTGACGGTCATAGGCGAAATCCCCGTCGCGCGGGCGGACCATGGCATGCACCGGCGTCCGGCTCGATCGTGCCTGCCTCACCGCCAGACCAGCAAGACCTGCAGAAGGTGTCAGCCCCCCCAGCGCCAAGGCGCTGCACAATTCTATCCGCCCTGCACCGCCACGGATCGCAGTCGCCATGTCGGCCATCGTTTCCACGCAGATTTCGAGCAACTTGGTGGGCATGGAAATCCTTCTTTGCACAGGCGGCAACCAACCTTGATCAACTTTGTCCTTAGCGGCAAAACCATCAGTTAGCAGGGGGACGGCCGGGAAAGTTTCTCCTGTCCATCCCGGCCGCCACACAGTCCAGCCGAATAGAAGATTGACCTATTTCGTGCTGCCGCCAATAGGGTTTGCAACGCCCACATGACTCTCGTGACACGGGTCAGGCATATTCAAGGATTTTGAGTTTCCATGTCGGATTATCTCGTCGCCGGGGTCGAACTTGGCGGAACAAAATGTATCGTTTCCCTTGCGGATGCTTCCGGCACAATCATTAGCCAGCAGGCGTTGCCCACGACAGAACCCGAAACGACGTTGGGCGGGATCGGCAGCATCCTGGAGCAATGGTCGCGCACCCATGGATTCAAGGCGTTGGGTATCGGATCCTTCGGTCCGGTTGACCTTGACGCCACATCTTCCAGCTATGGCAGGATTACCGCTACACCCAAGCCCGGCTGGCGTGACACGGACGTCGTCGGGTGCCTGTCGTCTCCCTTTGCCGTGCCGGTTGCCTTCGACACCGACGTCAACGCCGCCGCCCTGGCGGAAGGCCGATGGGGGGCAGCGCGTGGCCTTTCCGACTACGCCTATACCACGGTCGGCACCGGGGTCGGCGTCGGCCTCATCACCAATGGCCGCCCGACGCGTGGCCTGGGCCATTGCGAACTGGGCCACATTCGCGTGCGCCGCGTGGCCGGCGACGACTGGGCAGGAAGCTGCCCCTATCATGGCGACTGCGTCGAAGGGCTTGCCGCTGGCTCGTCTATCAAGGCGCGGGTGGGTGCCGACCATATCAGTACGCTGGCACAGGATGATCCGCTATGGCACAGCGTTGCCGATGCCTTGGCGCAGCTTTGCCACGTCATGGTGCTGGCGACCGGCCCCCGCCTTATCCTGATGGGCGGCGGCGTCATTGAGGGCCAACCCCACCTCCTCGACCGCATAGAATCGCGTCTTGTCGATAGCCTTGCTGGCTATATGACACTGCCACGGGACGCGCCTTTCATCACTTCCCCCGGCCTTGGCAATCAGGCTGGACCGCTTGGCCCCATTGCTTTGGCGCTCTCGACGCTCGACGGGTGAAGATCGACATGTAGCCCGTGGATTGCCGCTGAGAAGTGCCCCGTCTGTAAGTATGTTTAGGATGTCGTTGCAAGACTTCTTTCGAGGTCTCAGCGCCTGCTGGCGCCTGCAGCTCAAGCTGCCGACAGTGCTCTTTTGCCTGATCTGGAAGTAGCGCTTCCCATGACAAGAAGCTCCGCAGCAAGGTAGGCGCCCAGCCCGGCAAGTGCGTGATGGAACGGCAGGACCATAGTTGCGATGCTGATGGTCAGGAAAAGTGCTGCCACCGGGGCAGATCGTCGACTAACATAGCCACTGCCTACCGACGCGATCACCAACGAAATCGACGCGCTTCCAAGCGTGAATTCGCGCGTCCAGGGCAAGCTGCTCAGTGGCCACCACTCCGTTACATCGAAGGCCGCGAGGATGGAGCATAACAGGGCGAAACCTATCAGCCACATGTCGGATTTTTTCATGTGCCTCGCTTCCCTCCGTGCAACATGGCAGGCGATGAGCAGGTAGGCCACAAGAGGGAACCAGCCAGCCGGGTTGCCGTACCTTCGGAAATCGTCAAGTGACGTGATGTAGGAGAGACAGAACGTCATGTGCAGAGCAAGCAAGCCCAGCAGGCAGAAGCGCACAGCCGGGGTCGGATCGATAATCGGTAGGACGTCTAGCCAGCGGCCGCGGTCCCCAACAGCTTTCGCCTTTGTTATGCCGACAAGAACAAGGAAGCATGCGGTCAGTTCAGTGCCTTCCTCGATCATCACGCGCAGGCCTCCCGTCCAAGCTGGCCATGACACCCGATGCTCGATGAATTCCTGCAGCACTACAGAGGCATAGAGCATCATGGCGATCGCGAGGAGAATGGCAAGCGCCCGGGTCTCGCGGCATATGAGCAGCCTCAGGCCGGAATATGCGCCCGCCGTGACGAGAAGACCTGCAACTATGACCATGACCATCTGCCCGGGACCAGCGGAAAAACTTGTTTCCCGCTCATGGAGAGATCCGATTTCGTCCAGAGACAGCAAAGTGAACATGAGTGCGAGTACAAGCCAGGGAAGCTGCAAGCCTGCTCTACGTTCCTGGAGCAAACTTGCGAAGTTGCTAGCACACACCATCAGCAGCGCTGCCGACCACCAGGCCGCTAAGTTGTTCTCCTTTCCAAGGTCAAATCCTGAGAAGAAGGCCCGAACACGCGTCTCGGGCGTCACGAAAGAATAGTTTATCAACACTGCCATGAGCAGGCTGAGACTAATCGCCCCTGCCACGCATCTCCAATCAGCCATTGCGGTTGTGAGCTGCGCAAGGCTGCCTGCGGTCTCACGTATGGGGCCGTTGTTCGAAGGGTGCAAAGCGGGACGCCTTTGTGCTTCAACCGGGTAAGCCGGTGCAACGAAAGTGTAACGAAAACGTCATCGAAACATATGGCCGAGAACACCTACGCAAATTTACGTACTATCGTTGTTGTGCTCGATCATGCGCGGCGGCCATGCCAGGGCGCAGACCCATATCAAGAGCTTGGCGACACGCCGAAGCCACGACATCGCGCTGACCAATCCGCGCAATCAATATGGTAGGCCGCCCCGAGATGGCTACCGCGCCTTGGCGCGCACGCATGACGACAAGGCACGTCGTGGCATCTCCGCCCTGAGCGAACTCTACGCCCACGTACGGCCGCCGTTAATCCGTATATACGGTGTCCATAGGATCGACGCCTGCCAGTTGCAGCTTTTTGAGCCGGTTCTGAAGGGCTTCGTCGACGCTGCGCCACACATTGGTATGCCGGTCGTCAAGGATTTCGGCCATATGCTCGTTCACATCTTCCAGCGTCAGATCCGCCTTGGTGTAGCCTTCCGTCGTGGACAGAATGTGCCGGAATGTGTGACCAGCACCGGTATCGAGCATATCGCCATTCAGATAACAGCTTTCATGAACCAGCCACGCGGCCACCGGGGCGACCTGATCGGGGCGGACGTTGCGCGACCACCAGCGCTCTCCATGGATTTCGAGGCTGGGGTCTTCCGCGGCCTCCGGCGCGAAAAAACCCTCGACCAGTAGTTGTGTATAGCCCAGCACCCCCAAAGCGTTGGACTTGATGTCCGCCGAACCAGCTTCGAACGACAGCATCCGCGAAAGGCCGGCAGCAGCCCACTTTGCCGATCCGTAATGGGCGACATTGGGCATGCCGGCCAGCCCGACATGGGAGGTGATGAACAAGATACGGCCGTAGTTCTGCTTGACCATGTAGGGCCACGCTGCGTGCGTCAGGAGCCATGGCCCGTCATAATGGACTTGCCTCATCCTTTGAAAATGGCCGTAATCTATTTCGGCAAAGGGCGTCCAGTCGCAGATGCCGGCATTGTGGATGAGTATATCGACGCGTCCATAGGCATCGATCGCGGCATTCACTATCGATGCGACGCCTTCCGGCGTGGCGACACTGTCACTCGACGAAACCGCTTTGCCGCCAGCGCTGATGATTTCCTGCACGACTTCGTCCGCAGTAGAAACGTTGATGCCGTTCGCATTCTGGGTCGGCGGCAGGTTGTTGACCACCACGCGAGCGCCCCGCGACGCCAGCAAGAGAGCATGTGCCCGGCCAAGGCCACGCCCGGCACCGGTAACGATTGCAACGCGACCGTCAAACCTTAGCTCTTCCATGTTCATCCTGTCCTTTGCAGCAATACGTCCAGTCATTAGTTCTCCAATTAGAACTAGTTCATTATATGGTACTGTCGTAGCCGGTCGATTTTGACCGCGCAAGCGTGATTTTGTCCGCGACTTAGGCGTGACGGGGAGGCCCCGGAAAGTCGATTGGGGCATCTGCTTGCCAAAGTTGTTTCAGCTTGCGGGGCGCATGGGCAAACTATATCGTACACATGTACGATTATATTCTTATCTGGGAACATATTGTCTTTTTTGGACGGTTTATGGGAGGGTCCGCTAATTTGCCTCGATGTTGACGCACGCGCGGTGCTGAAAACACTCGCGTAATCGCTTGCCACCCGCCCGCAGCCACGCCGAGATCCCGGAAAGCGGCCCTTTCCTGATGTTTCCCAAAGAAATTCCTATAAAAGCGAGACAAATATGCACGACAATAAAGCCATCGTCGCGGCCTTCCTGAAGGAAGTCTCCACCAAAGGCATGCTGGAAGCCGTCCGGACATATAGAAGCGACGATTTCTCCTGGTGGATCTGCGGCATGGGCGATGTAACGCAGCAACTCCCGCATCTGAGCGCCGCGTTCCAGAAGATATTCGATGAACGAGGGATGGTCATCACGCCTCTGCGCATGATCGGCGAGGGTGACTATGTTGCAGTTGAATCCCTCACCGACTGCACTCTCCATAATGGCGAAGAGTACAAGAACACGATCTCCTACTGGATAACTCTTTCGGACTCGAAGATCGTGCGGATATCGGAGTATTTCGATAGCGCCTATGGCCAGAAGGTCATTGGCCCCGCGCTGGCTGAAGCACTCGCCGAGTTGCACTGAGCCGACCCAACAGTTCCGAGAGGCGGTGCCAACATGGCGAACAGGCTGGCAGGCAAAGTGGCTGTCATCACCGGAGCGGCGACGGGTCTGGGACAAGGCGCCGCCACACTCTTTGCCAGGGAAGGCGCGACGGTCGTGGCCGTCGACGTCGATCAGGCGGGCTTGGCGAGGACGGTTGAACGCGCGGAAGCCAGCGGCACGACCATTGACGCCGTGGGCTTCGATCTGACCAGCGAAGCGGGTGCAAAGGGGTTGATGGACTATGTTATCGACACGCAGGGGCGTATCGATAGCCTCGTCACGGCCGCCAGCTTCGTCGAATTTGCGCTGATCAGCCAGATGACGCTCGCCCAATGGCAAAAAACGATGAACGGAGAACTGGATATCGTTTTTCTGCCGGTCGCTGCCGCCTGGCCGCACATGGTTGCCCAAGGCAGCGGATCGATCGTGAATTTTGCCTCGCTGGCGGCATCGAACGCGACACCAAGGCTGGGCGCCGCTGCCCATGCCGCAGGAAAGGGCGGTATCCTCGCTTTCACGCGACAGTTGGCGCTTGAGGGCGGCCCACACGGCATCCGCGCCAATACCGTCTCACCAGGCGTGATCCACACAGCGTCGGCGCAGTTCGCCTTCGATCACGTTTCAGGCTTCAAGGACGCCGCCTTGGGCAAAACCATGCTCGGCAGGCATGGGTCGGCCGAAGACGTCGCCTGGGCGCTGGTCTATCTTTGCTCCGACGAAGCAAGCTGGGTCACCGGCACCGATCTGGCCGTAGACGGCGGTGCCGCCGCGTGGTGAACTGAACATAAGGCCGCGGCTTCGCGCCGTACTGAACTGCTTCCGTCAAGACCCCCACCCTGAGCGCGCGCGCGAGCGGCGTGCTGTCGTTCCGGTAATGCGCTTGAAGGCGTGGCTAAAGCCCGACAAATCGCCATACCCTACCTGCAACGATATCTCTGACACCGGCAAGGATGTGATGCGCAGCAGATGTTGTGCATGCCGAATGCGCGCATCTTTGACCAAGTCTCGGAACTGCAGATTTTGCGCCTGCAAGGCTCTCTGGAGCGCGCGCGGTGATTTGCCGATATGCTTTGCCACTTCTGAAAGGGTGAGGCCATCCAGAAAGGACGCGACAAGAGCGCGTGCGACACGCCCCGCAATATCGTCATCTTGCTCCAACTGAGCGATGTCGTTGCGCGCTTTGGCGAGATAGGAACGATAAAGAAGTTCGTTGGCGTGCGGCAAGGGCCGCTCAAGCAACTCGGCAGCCCAAAGCCAACGCGTCGAAGACGCATCGAATGAGCGGAGCGCGGATGAAAGAGAATAAAGGTGCAAATGCCTCAGAGGCTGTGTCAGAACGGCATCGTAACAGTGGACGATCGGATTTCGATATGATTCCGAGGGGTTGCGACACCAACCTTGGAAGCCATTATGTGGAACCCGACCGCCCGCGCGCATCATAGCCGCGCACAGCTTCGCTATGGAAGCGATCTTACCGACGCGGAATGGCATTTG
>JBPPMC010000305.1:0-4752 GCA_051305835.1 Sphingobium sp. | reverse complement strand
AGCGCTCCCCAGCAACGAAGCCCCGATCCCCAGCAACCCGCCAGCCCCGCCACCGCCGACCGCGCCGATCCCCGCCTGCAGTGAACTCCGCGCAATCTCGTCCAGCACGCTCGATGCCACTCGTCGCAGATCCTCAAACCCGAACTTCCCCGTCCGCACCGCGCGCAGCAGCCCGCTTTCAATCGCACGCCCGGCCCGCTCCGCGCCCGCCGCCAGCGGCCCCTCAAGACCGCCGCGCATCGCATCCACATCGCGCGCAAAGCCCTGCACATCCGCCCGCACGCTCACCACGAGGCGTTCTATCTCTTCATCCATCCGGATACATCTCCCTCAATCGCGCCAGCGTCCCCGCATCCGGCGGCGCACCCACGCCAGCGTCGCCAGACGCCGCCCCAAACACCGCCGCCAATTCATCCGGCGTAGCGCGCCAGAACAGGTCGGGCGTCCACCCCAAAGCCCACGCCGTCACGCCCGAAAGGCGGACGGCGCATTGTGTGAATGTCATACGCTTCTCCCACAAATCCTCCCCCTATCGCACCGGCAGACTCCATCGAAACGGCAACACCCCCCGTCGCGCTTTGCGCGCCACCTCCCCCGTAAAGGGAGGATAGTGCCCATTCACCGCCCCGCCAGAACCTGCCGCAACACACAGCGCAACACCGGCATCGCGGCGCTCAACCCGCCCGCCACGACAGCCTCGCCCAACGCCTCCCGCGTCAGCCCTTCGGGCCGCGCGTCCAGGCAATGCCAGAACAGCCCCGCCATCTCGACCAGCCGCAATTCCCCCGCAGCCGCCCGCTCGACCAGCGCAAACAGCGGCCCCAACTCCGCCTCCGCCGCCACCAGCGCGCCAAAGGAAGGCCGCACTACCAGCGCATCCTCCCCCACCCGCAGCAAAGCCTCGCCCCGCGCCGCATTGGCAACGCCCCCATTCACAGGCCCACTCACAGGCTCACCACCGGCCCGCTGCTCTCCAGGCTCAGCGTGTAATTGCGCTCGGCATTATAATCCCCGGCATAGTCCAGCCGCGTGATCAGGAACCGCCCCTGCATCCGCTCGCCACTTTCAAAGCTCAATTGATAATCGTCGATGGTGCCCGACAGCGCATGGTTGCGCAGCCGCACTTCCGCCGCCGATCCGGTGAAAAGCCCCGCCGCTGACACGCTCACTGCCCGGATGCCCGCGCCCGAAAGCAGTTCCCGCCACCCGCCGCTATCCTTGCTGGTGATGTTCACCGCCTCGCCGCTCACCGACATCTGCGTCGTGCGCAAACCGGCCACCGTCGCATAGACGATCGGCGTCGCGCCGTTGCCCACCTTCAGCAAAAATGCGCTTCCTTTTTCCACCGCCATATCGCACACTCCATCCATAGAAATTTTGCGGCCCAACTGGCCGAAATACAGGAGAGGACCACCCCCATGCTCATCGTTTCAACAGCCCTGATGCTGATGCTCGCCGGCACGCCGGAGGAGGACATGGGCACGGCGCGCAAAGCCTACGCAAAGTGCCTGTCGGACTTCACCGCCGACGCGCGCGAACGCAAAATCGCCGCCCCCGATTACAAGTCCGGGCTAAAGGCGAAATGCGCCGACAAGGAAGCCGCCTTCCGCACCGCGATCCTCGCGGCAGACAAGGCCGACGGCATGAAACCCGCCGAAGCCACCGCCGACGCCGACGACCAGGTAAAGGAATATCTCGACAAATTCGCCGAGGATTACGAGGGGTAGAAGGAAGCCACTCATGCGCGTCATCGTCTTTGTAAAGGCCACCGAAGCCAGCGAACAGGGCGACTTCCCCGAACCCTGGACCAGCGAAATGATGGAGGCCATGGGCCAGTATAATCAGGCGCTGGTCGACGCGGGCATCATGGCGCCCGGCGGCGGAGACGGCCTGAAGCCCACCTCGCAAGCCAAGCGCGTCGCCTTCGACGGCCCCACCCGCACCGTCATAGACGGCCCCTTCCCCCACCCGCACGAACTCGTCGCCGGCTTCTGGCTCTGGAACGTAAAGGACATGGACGAAGCCCTGCACTGGGCCAAACGCTGCCCCAACCCCATGCCCGTCCCCAGCGAAATCGAGATCCGGCCGTTATATTAGGGGGAGGGCCAACTACCGTCACCCCGGACCCGATCCGGGGTCCCGCTACCCCAGCGAGACCCGGGTCAAGCCCGGGGTGACGCGTGGGGTAGGCCTCGCTTTAGCTTCGTCACCCCGGACCTGATCCGGGGTCCCGCTCCCCCTCACACCAGCAGCGCAAACAAATCCCGCCACTCCGGATTCCCCCGCTCGATCAAATCGAACTTCCACTGCCGCCGCCACCGCTTCAACCGCTTCTCATGTTCCATGCAGGCGACAATATCGTCAGCCCGCTCGGCCCACACCAACCGATCCAGCCCATAACGCTGGCAGAAATCCGAACCCTCGTCCACCCGATGCTGAAGCACTCGCGCAGCAAGATGCGCCGTCACGCCCACATACATCGTCCCGCGATACCGATCGGCCATGATGTAAACCCAACCGCCCTGCCGCTCCCGATCCATGCCCGATGGATGGAACACAGCGAGACCCCGGGTCAAGGCTCTCCTGAGCTTGCCGAAGGGCCCGGGGTGACGAAACTTTGGCCAAGGTCACCCCCTCACGTCGCCCTGGACTTGATCCCGGGCCCCGCTTCCCCCCTTCACACCGCAGCCAGGACGTAAGCGCTACCCCTCAACCAAAACCCGCACCCGATAATCCACCAAGGCCCGCCACCCGTCCTCCCGCCCGCGCAAGATCCGCGTGCGCAGCAGCGCCACGCCAGCCACCCCATACCCCGCCAAGACCACCCGCTTCACAGCTGCATCGGCCAGCGCCAGCAACTCCGCCAGAGCCTCGCCACCCTCCCGCCGATCCTGCACGGTCAGCGCCACGCGCACCTCTCGCCCCGCGCGATCCTTCGTCCCCCACTCAGCACCCAGACACTCGCCCACCACCGCAAAGGGCGCGCTCGCCTTCACCGGCGCGCCATCCCAAACCCCGTTCAGCATCGCCGCCAGCGCCGCATCGCCTCGCAACGCCGCCAGCACGCCCACGCGCACTGCCATTTCCGCGCTCATCCGCCCCTCCCGATAAAAGCAATTTCCAGTCAGATGACTCATCCGACGATTAAGAAATTGCGGAAAACAAAGACTATTGTCGGATCGGTCAACCGATCAGACTATAAAATAGCCGCGCATCCTCGACCCAGCGGCCCAGCAGCGCCCGCCCCTCGATCACGACATCCTCGCCGACGATCGCGGCACTGACCCCCGGCAACTCCCGCGCCTCCGCCAGCACGCGTTCCCGCCGCCGCGCCGCAACCCGCTCGCCCAAGGCGACCCCCCGCTCCAGCACGCGCTTCAAGCCATCCCCCCTCATGAAAGCCGCATCCGCCGCCAGGGCCGCCACAAAGCCGTCACCGCGGCAGGCGGCACTGCCGCATCGCCCTCCCGCTGCACATGCATTTCCGCAGCCATCCGCACGATCCCATGGCGCAACCCATGCGGCACCGCGTCGACCTCCGCCGCGATCCCTGCGCGATACCGCACCCGCACCCGCCCAGCAGAACCCGGTGCCGTCACCCGCACCCAGCCATCGCCATTCCGGTCGATATCCACCGCATAAGCGCCAACCGGCAAGGCAAACTCCGCCCCCTCCGCCGGAACCGCCATCACGCTCTCGATCGCCACCACCGGCCGCGCCGCCAGCCGCACCCAGGCGGCGGAAACCGGCGCCACATCCTCGGCATCCCGCTGCATCAGCCACTGCCCGACGAACCGCTCGCACAAGTCCGCCGCCGCCCACAGCAACCGCTCCAGCAACGCATCCTCCGCCGCCGTCTCCACGCGCAAATACGCCTTGAGGTCGCCGACCGGCACCGCCAACGCCCCATCCTCGACAAACGCCATCGAAGCCCCCTTTTGTGTACAACCTGCCTCCGCCCCACGCCTTACCGTCATCCCGGACTTGATCCGGGATCCCGCTGCCTCCCACCGTCTAGGCAGAACAAACGGAACCCCGGCTCAAGGCTCTCTTGAGCCTGTCGAAGGGGCCGGATGACAAGGACGTCAGCGTGAGGTCATCGTGCGCTACCGAGCCTCAGCTCACAGCAAACTTCATCACCTTGATCGCCTCGCTATTCGCCACCGCGCCGCCGATCCGCTTCACCGCATAGAAATGCACGAACGGCTTGTTGCTGTACGGATCGCGCAGGATGCTCGTCTCGCTGCGCTCCGCAATCACATAGCCATTCGCAAAGTTGCCGAACGCCACCGACAGGCTGTCCGCGGCGACATCGGGCATGTCCTCCGCCTCCACCACCGGATAGCCAAGCAGCGTCGCGGGCGCAGACCCCGCCAGCCCCGGCTGCCACAGGAACTGCCCGTCGCTCGTCTTCAGCTTGCGTATCCCTGCCAGCGTCTTGCTGTTCATCACGAACGCCGCCCCCTGCCGGTAGGACGCCTTCAGCGCCTGCACCAAGTCGATCAGCCGATCGGCGGCGCCCGAAGACGCAAACGCCCCCGCCGCCCCGCTCGCCACATATTGCAGCGTCCCGAAAGCGCGCACCGTGTCCGCCTCCGCCGTCACCGGATAGGTCAGGAAGCCCTTGGGCCGGTTGGTGCCATTGCCGGTCACGAACGCCGCGCCCTCCGCCGCCGCAAACTCGCGGGCGATCTCCGTCGCCAGCCAGCCCTCCACATCGAACGCAGCATCATCCAGCATCGCCTGGCTCGC
>JBPPMC010000284.1:0-12313 GCA_051305835.1 Sphingobium sp. | reverse complement strand
GAAATGGCTCGGCCAGATCGGGGTGAAGACGCTCTACATCGCACCGGGATCACCATGGGAGAATGGCTATAATGAAAGCTTTAACGGGTCGCTTCGCGACGAACTGCTCAATGGCGAGATCTTCTACAGCCTCGCCGAGGCCAAAGTGCTGATCGAAGCGTGGCGGCGCCATTACAACACCGTGCGCCCGCACAGCAGCCTGGGCTACCGACCACCGGCGCCAGAAACGGCTTCACCGCCATATCCGGCCTCCGGTTCCGCTTCGCTCCACCTCCACCCGGATATGGCGCCGAGGAGCATAATCCACTAACAAACCACCCGGTCCACTCGACGGGGGCAGATCAACCTTACTTGCCTAACGCGGAGCGATGATGCCAGACACTGCCATGCGACTAGCGGCCTTAGCAGCTGACATGACCGATGCTGATCTTGCCACGGTCATCTTGGATTTGGGCGACAGCCTCGACGTAACACCAGAGCAAAGAGCAGCTCTCGACGAGACGGCTTTGCGGCTGAAGGCGCGCCATACGGACGACGCCGATGAACGATCAACTTGAGCAGACATTTCAGCAGTAGGATGCCGCATTGCCGCAGCTTGAGGAATGGGAGATCTGGGCCGTCGCGTCCAAGGTGCTGGAGATGCACGGTGAGAATGTCAGCGGGTACCTGCTGGAGCGGGTTCAGGGGCCAGACAATCCGACTGCGATGAATTAGACCATTGCGTAGCCTGCCGCTACTATAATGCTCCGCTAGAGGAATGCTTCGAGGTCCGCCAAGGAGCTTCGATGTTGATTTTTGCTGAGAGTTGACCGTGGGTTTCCACCGATAAATGACCCGCCTGACGGTTATGTTTGGATCAAAACCACCGACCAAACCCGGGCAGCCTGTTGATTACAATCACGCACCGACTATGATCGGGTCAGATATACTTGCGGTAATCCGAACTTTCGACCTGTCCTTCCTTCATGTATTTCAGGATCTCGCCCACCATGCGGGCCGCGCGGATGGGGGATCGGTAGGCGCTGGTTCATTTGAGTCGAGTTCCAGTTGATCTTAGTCAACGAAAACACCTCTTCCGCCAGCTGCGCGACGGTGCTGTCGCAGCTATGATGAGGGCACAACAGCAGCGGTCGGGGATCGTACATGCCAGGATAGGTGCCGTAATAGGGCATGCTGCCGTTGGTGTAGAGCAAGCCGTTGCTGCCAAGTTCAACGAACGTACCCCGCAGCACGGGATAGTTCCCGTCGCGCAGCAGCTTCACGGAATAGGTTTCCTGCACCCAGACCAGGTCACGAAGTTCGGTGCCGGCGGCGTTGAGAGCTTCCAGAATGCCGTCAGCTTCTTCCTCCTTGAAGCGAGACGTCTTCAGCACAATCACCCTGGCGGGCAGTGTCTTGTGGTGGGTCTTATAGGCGGCAAGCACATTTCCCACGATCTCACGCGCATCCTCTTGAGTCATGTAGGGATGGCGACCGCGGCTTTCGGTGTGCGCGCGTTTGCCCTTAAGCACGAACCCGCGCCCACGCTCGTCGAACATCTGCGCCGCACTGGTGAACAGTTGCTGCCCACCGGCCTCTCGATAGAAGCTGATGCCAATGTAGCACGCCGTGAACTCACCTTCCTTTGGCATGCGACGCCAAGGAATTCGGCCGCTACCCTTGTAGTATAGGGTGGTCATCAGGTTCCAGCTGCGCCCGGCGACATCCTGAATCTTGCGTGCGCTACTCTCC
Source organism: Sphingobium sp. (assembly GCA_051305835.1). Taxonomy (GTDB): domain Bacteria; phylum Pseudomonadota; class Alphaproteobacteria; order Sphingomonadales; family Sphingomonadaceae; genus Sphingobium. Next base: position 10,582 of record JBPPMC010000284.1, on the reverse strand, counting down.
TTGATCTTCTGCGGGATCGCGACCTTGTCGTCTACCGTATCCTCCCAGACGATCTGGATCGGAAAGGCCAGATGCATAGCGCGAGCCTTCAGCATCCCGCGAAAGTTCGGTGCGTCCGTCCCGCTGCTATCGTCCTTTTCAGTTGTGCCGCCGGCATCGACCTTTGCATTCCATACTCGTTCCAACAATCGGACAGGGAGGGCCACGATCGCCACGTCGGGGCGATTACCGCCATCAGCTAGGCCCTCAAGTTCAGCGACGATCTCGTCTACCGCCATCTCAACGGCTTTGTGGTGATCGGGCTCTTTAGCAATCTTGTCGAGCTTGCTCTGGGACAGAGCAGCTGTTGCTCCATCCTCTATCTCGAAGCGACAACGATAGGGGCTTTGGTTGCCTAGGCCGGGAAAGGCAGGATGCATGTTCGGGTGCTTTTCCGACTTGCCATCGACACCGGCAGCTGCGGTTTGGAGGAACTTGCGCGTATCCTCAATGGTCTTTGCACTGCCGACAACGCCAATTTTGATGACGTCACCGACGAATGGCTGGAGTGGACCAGCTTCGAACAACCCCAGACGAGGATCAGGGTGGTGGTGATGGTCTCCGAATTCAAGTTCAGGCTCTTTGAACACGCGCGTTTTGAAGGCACTCACTTAAAAAGACCCTCCTGCTGCTCATCTGCCTCGATCTTTTTCTTACCGCCGCCCCAGCCATCTTCTGGCACCCGCGTTTCGAGTGCCACGATGGGAGGCTCACCGAACTGAAGCCTCGGCTCCGCCAACACCTCGAATCCAAATAGGTCGCCAGCATGGCGCTCGGCGGCGCGTTCGGCCTGTGCGAGGAAACGGTGCCACATGATCACCTGTCCCCGCAGTGCCGCACTCTTGTCGAGACGTTTCTTGCCAGCGAGCAGCGCGCCCGGATGGGGATGTGGCGCATACCCGTTGGCGGTGAAGTAATAGGTCGGCGAGACGATAAGGTACCAACAGTCGCCCAGGCACTCGAAGCGCGGTGCGAAGGCGTGGTGACGGACAAAAGACACCTTGCCCTCATCCTTGTCGCTCATGGCGACCATCACGATGTCGGCATCAGTCTTCTTCTTTGCGGAGTCATGCCCAAAGTTACGCGGCACGTTGGCTTCGATCGCTCGAAAGTAAAGGATCTTGCGATCCTTGCTCCAGTTGAGGTCGTCTCGCGTCTGGTGCCGGAGGGCCTGTCGCAGGAGATGTGTGAAGCGGTTCTGCTCATCAACATCATTGTGGAAAGCCAGTTCTGCTGTGTCGATAGCATCCACCTGATCTTCGTCAATGATCGCCCTGCAGCTTGAGGTACGTGGATCGTGAAATGACCAGAGGGTACCGCCAGCAATCGACCAATCGAAACGTGGAGCCTCGTCGCCATCCAGCAAGATCGCCGTTGCGCGCCGTCCATCATACGGTGTCGCCGCCACATAGATCTCTGTCGGGAGCGTAATAGGCAGGATGTTGACGATAGCTTCTTCGCCGCCGCCCAGCGCAGGCACATAATACCCGAATCCAGCTTTAGGCACGGTAAGCCCGGCAAGACGGTTGATAGTGCTGCTGTCAAGGATGTCCGACGCCTTGCCGATCTGGAGACGACGTTCGTTCTGATCGTGGTCCCGCGATACCTCTGTCCAGTAGAAGCTGTTGTCGGACCTGCGATAGAAGACGACGATCACGGGAAGGTTCGATCCCTTCCAGTAATCCAGATCCTGCATCCTTAGCAGATAGGTGAAGCCATCCGCCGTCTCGGATGCATATCGGCCTTCGTCGGTTGACTTGATCTGTACCGCAATCATCCGGGCAAGGGGGCGACCGTTCTCCATTACCTCGGCAATGCCGTCGACGCCAGCCTCAAGTCGGGATCTTCCGTCAAACTGGAAGCCCATGGCGAGGAAGCGGCCGCGGACGGCATTCTCGCCGATCTCGCCAATCATCTGATTAGGGGTAAGGAATTTCGGCATGAAGGAAGGCTAGAACATTTGATGAACCTGCGACAGATATTTTGACCGAGAAGGTCGCACGCCATTAAACATCGATGTTCCAGTACTCGACAACCGCACGGATCTACTCCCGCGGATGTAGATGACGATCCTGAGATGCCTCTGTCACCGAGAGACAGCGGCATCTCAGCTGTTTTAGATCTCTTTGGGCTCGCGTCGGACGACGAATTGAGATCCCCTGCTGCCGTTCTAGCCACCCACGATGGCGTTGAACTGAATTTCCGGCAAGATCCATTTGTCCATCGAGTCGCTCGGTTTCTTGGGCCGGAATCTAATGCCGAACTCAAGCCGGGTCGGCTTGATAGTGGGCATAGCCACAGTCTCGTGCCATACATCCTCGTTATGGAAGGCATGAACTTCGTGGGACACTGCGAATGCGAAGCCCAGCATCACCTCGTGAAGGGTGATTTGTTTTAGCGGATCGCTCTGTGTAAGGAAGAGCCAGTGATCCCGATCAAGATTGGTGATACGCATATCGGAGAAGTGCTTGGGTACTGTCAGGCCCGAGATGCTCCGCATCATTTCTTCGGAAGTCAGTCCACCGAGATTACAAAGTCGGCCTGCAAAGGCTCGCAACTCTTCCTCGTTATTGTTGCAGGGGTCGGCAGCGGTGCCGGACGGTAAGCCCAAAGCAATCGACGGGTGCGTCGTGCCATGAATTGAATTATGTTTAGAAACGAGCATTCTTTTTTCTCCATTGCAATGAACTGCACAAGACATGCTTTTGCCAAGCTATTCTGGTTGATCCGCAAGATCGCGGCTTCGCGGATCGAAGTGGCTAACTTCTTCTTCACGCACTGCGGCTAAGACGCGGTGAGGGAGATTGAAGATGCCTTTCGGACAAATTATCGCGAGCCACGTTCAGCATGGGACATCCGTCCCACTCCAGAGCGGGATCGTTTCTGCGGAGTATCTGTGCGACGGCCTTAGCCGTCCGAACCCCGGCCCGACGAAGATGGTGGTTCACGACGGGACGAGCTTCTTCAAGCTTCATCAGCCTGACGGAGCGAGCAACCGGGCGATCTACACTGCGATAAAAGAGGCATTGGGCCTGGCGGAGCTCAGAGGCGCAACCCACGTCGAGATTTCGCTACCGTCCGGGTTTGTCTGGGGGCAGGTCACGGGCAACGGCGGAGTGAGGAAGCTCATCGCGGAGCGTGACCTTGTCCTTCTACTTGCGGAACGCTTCCACAGCGTTACGTGGCATCTGGTCTATCCGCCATTCTCCGTCTCGGCCGTGACTGTCGCCTCAACGCGCAGGCTGCGGCGCATGGCACCCTGATCACTCGCATCCACCCCGCGCGAGAGCAAAGGGGTCCCAGGCTTAGGTGCGACCCGACGAGCCCCTTGGCGGTTTGACGCACGTGCCTCGCAGCCGAGCGGTCGGGATACCCCCCTGACGACCGCCCCGACAAGCTCATCAGCGTCGAACCACGACAGGTCGACGAATTGGTCTGGAGTGAAGCCGCCGTGAAGGCCATATGCAAGCCGCTGCCGACGCGTCGGGTGGCCTTGGCTATCCTCAAAGGCGAACCAGCGGCACGCCTCAACCTGGTCTCGGGGGGCCAACGCATCCATCATGTGGTCGGGGAAGATGCGGATCGAAACGGCGAACAGGTCGAGTCGCAGCGGATTGTCGGGTCCTTCCAGTACGATTGCGGCTCCGGCCATGGCGTAGCGGGAAAATTCCATTGTTGCCGTCGAGATCATAGCTTTGGCGCCATGAACCACGTCTCGTCAATCATCGGCGGTGTCATGCCGTGCCAGAGGATCGAGTTGCCCTCCCGCGCTCGACGGCATTAGCCAAGAATGCGCTGAGTTCCGCCACCGGTTCGGTCTCCGCCCTATAGGTGACGGTGCGTCCTACCTTTTCAAACGACACTAAGCCCGCTGCTGCAAGAATAGCGAAGTGCGGCGACATGCCATTAGGCGACATTTCCACTGCCTTTGCGATCTCACCTGCGGACATGCCGTCTGGAAGCTTGTCCACCAATTGCTGGTACACCCTCCACCGCGTCGCCTGGGATAGCGCGCTCATCACTTGCATCGCCTGCATCTTTTCCACTCCTGCCTATTATGCGCAGCACCCGCTCTTACCAAGCGGAACCGCTATTATGTTACGACAAACAATTATACATTATTTCCGGAACTATTGAAATGTTATTTTTGGTGCCGATATAGCCGGTGTCGGAGGCGCGTCGCCCACCCCGACCCGTGTCAAATACGGCGATTTTGGAAACGAACATGATGATCGTAGAGGAGATGGGCGGAATAGCAGTAGACGCCGCTAATATTACCAGTTCCACGTGTATTCTCGATCCGTTGAGCGCTGACCTGCCCGACGATGAAGTTGTAGTCACCACCCGTCGGGCGATCGGCCGCGTCGCCTACGTCGCAGCGGAGACCGGCGCACGTTTTCAGCGGGAGGCACTTCCCTATGATCCGATGGCATGGATGTTCGCACCGCGCACCGTCTTCGATGGTGCCCCTGCGGTAGAAGCCTGTCTCGATCGAGACGACTGTCTACGTGGGGTTCTTATTCATGGTCTCGGCTTGGGACTGGACATGGACCGGGCCGCCATCGACATACTGATGACCAATGATGATGATTTCGAAGAACACGAGTTTAATCATCTATATGGTGGCCGCGCCGGAGGCGACCATATACCGTCTCGGCGTCGTTCTCGATCCAAGGCGCGATTGCGCCTCTATACCGCCACCATCGCCGAGACTACGAACAACGTCATGGTGCAAGCCTTCCACGCTTCGTTTGCGGGGAGCATTGATGAAGTTAGGGCACGCTTGGCCGGACGCTTCGGTCCGGACTTGGCGGCAGTCGCCGACATTCGTCCGGGGCTTCACCCTTCCGCGCCGCTCGTCATTGCTTTGGTGCCGCCATCCACGGCAGAAGTGATCGTGCGTATGGGAAGGGACTGCTCATCACCAGCGGCACTGACGTTCGCCGTCGATATTCAGCAGTGCATTCAGGCTTAACGGAGTCAGCTGCCCGCTGCTTGAGTAAGGGTCCTCAAACAGCGCTAGGCCGCCGCCCCTGATGTGACAGCCGCCTTTGGGCGGTTCTCAAATCCACGGAGATTTAGATGACGATCTCAACAGTTGCCGGCCGCGACACCGCGTCCGGTCGAGGAACGACGCGCGTCCTCCATCCCCTGCACCTGAATGAAGGCCCTACCGGCGAAGGTATCGGCCGCGGCGCCTATATCGGCGTCGCCATCGACGCTGAAACTACGGGCCTGGATTGGCGGACCGGCAAGGTGATTGAATTTGCACTCCGCCGGTTCCGTTACAATGAGGACGGCATTATCACCGATATCGACCGGGCCTACGAATGGCGCGAGGATCCTGGTGAGCCGCTCACTGCAGAAGTGTCTGCCCTTACGGGCCTGACGGACTTTGACCTGATCGGCCACGAGATCGACACAGACTCAGCTGTTCGTCTGCTGCATTCGGCCAGCTTCGTGGCGGCGCATAACAGTGCATTTGATCGGCCGTGGGTCGAGAAAAGGCTAGAAGAGGCGCGCGATCTTCCGTGGGTCTGCTCGATGTCACAGGTCGATTGGCGTGGACGGGGCTTCGACGGACGCGTGCTTGGCTACCTTCTCCTCCAGAACGGCTTCTACCACTGCGGCCACCGCGCTTCAGCGGACGTCGATGCGATGATCCAGATGCTGCGTCATCGCGACGACGATGGCCGCACGGCGCTCTCCGAGATGATCGCAACCGGCTCGAAACCCGGCTGGATCATCCGGGCAAAAGGTGCCCACTTTGACACGAAGGACGCATTACGCGCCCGCGGCTACCGATGGGACGCGGCAGACGACCGCAAGGTCTGGTGGCGCGAAGTCGCAGACGACCAACTCGCGCCCGAGCAGTTCTGGCTGGCCGCCAATGTCTACGCTGCAAAGGCACGGCCCACCGCAATTTGTTCCGATCTCGAGCGTGTCACCCCGCGCACCCGCTTCGCGTGATCGCGACACAAATAAGGAGACTGATATGACGAGGAAGAAGACAAACGCCTCTAAGCGACCCGCCGCCAAGGCTCTGGTACAGGTGACCGATCCGGCCCAGGCGCTCGCGGTCATCAATCAAACTGGCGCTGCACCGGCGAAGATCGGCACGACCACACATACCGTCCTCATGACGGAAGCCAGCGTCGTGATGGCGACCAGCGTAATCTACAATACCAGAGATCTGACTATCTCCGATGCTGAAGTGTTCTTCCGCAAGAAAGGCAAATTCGCCAGCGAGGGCCCTTGGCTTGGAGAGGCGGACAAAGTTCCATGGCGCGACACGGACAGCGGATACGAGTGCATCATGCTGCGCGAACCTGATGGCGGATATCTCGGGGGTTACGTGGGTGTCCCGAAATCACATCCGCTTTACAGTTTCGACCATAGGGCAGTACCGGTAGACTTAGGAATCGCTGTCCACGGCGGCTTGTCATATTCCAAGGCGTGCGACGATGGTCCGAGTCCCGAGCGTAGCTTCATCTTGGTCGAGTCACGCCGCATCTGCCATCCGCGCGATGTGCATTACCAACCAATTCGGCAGGCCGGAGACTACCGCGTCAATGATCCGCACGCTTGGTGGTTCGGCTTCGAATGCAACCATCTGTACGATCTGCTTCCCGATCGGCGGTATAGCCACCGTGAGTTTCTTTCGGCCGAGACTGCGGCAATCTATCGTGACGACGCGTACGTCATCCGCGAGATCACCAATCTCGCCGCGCAGCTGAAGGCCATTGCCGATAACCAGCCTATCCCGAAGCGCAAAGGCCCGCCACTACCGCCAATTGGGCTTGAGCCCGACCAGGGAGCTTGAGCATGGCGATTGACTGGAAGGCGGCCCGGCATCTGCCCTGGGGCTGTTGGCTGCGGGCCAATGGGGGAATGCTGGAAGATCAAGACGGTTGCCGCTGGCATAGCGTTCGCGACGCTTTCTGGCGCGGTCGGATGAACTTCCCCTTGGAACATTTGGTTACCGAGCAGCTTGAACTTCTCCTGCGCGTCCTGACCGCGATCGAACGAAGGTGGCTGAGCGGCAATGAGAGCAAGCACGATATATTCGGTGGGGACATGCTCTTCTGGCGGTTCTACTGCTGCTGGCTCGCGTCGGTCGGCCTCACCGAAACCGATCGCGGCCTCAACGCGCTGGCGGGCCCGCTAAGCGATGAAGGGCATTCAGCGATGCTCATGCTGCAGGCAACACGCGAGCCAGCGTGGATTGATCTCCCGATGGAGGAAGTGGTCGATGCAGTGCGGCGCTCCATGTTGCATAGCGATCTGGGTAGGGATGCGTCGTTCGATCAGTTCCAACGCGCAGTGGCCTTCCGCCGCAACGTATTCGCGCGGGAAGCGGTGGGCAACCGACACCTCATTACGCTCACTGGGTTCGAGAATACCGGGCGGATGCCGATCCGGCGTGTGATGTGGTCCGCGTCGTTCGGCGACGAGACGACGCGCGACACTCTGTACGCCTGGCTCGCCGAGCGAGTCGACCGCTGGGACGAATGGAGCGGGTTGGCATATGGCGCAGGCGCTTCAACACTAACTCACCATCTCTTCACGCTCTTCCTTGCCGACGGCCCACCGGGTTTTTGAAGTCCTGTTACAAGACTCACGCGATTTAGGATGGATTTCACCATTAGAAGCTAAAGGGTGCGTCGCGCGAGGAGAAGATGCGGATGTGGAAGGCGGTGGTGTACAGGCGAACCCAATCTGCATCGGGCTCCATCCATAATCCGGCTTCGATCTTCGGATCTGGATCCGCTCACCATTCGCATGTGGTCTGCAAAGATAAATTTCCGTGACCGGAGCACGCTGTCCGTCGAATTCAGGCGAAACGCCTAGGGTTCACGGGGAAAGCAGTTCGCTTCTCGCCCCCGTAGCCTTGTTGAACTACTTGGCCCGCCGATGCGATCATCCGGATCGTTTACTCGCCACATTATTTAGGCTGGCTTCGCCTGGACGAAGCCAAAGCATCTCCTCATTCGGCGACATTCATCTCAACATCCGCCCGTGTGCATTGGGCGCGATCACAGTGATCGGCTTCCAAGGGCAGCACATTGAAGCGTCCATCATTGGCAAAAGCTGGAGCATCCATGCCGACTCTAGTCATACCGACGTGACTCTTGCGTACCTGCCCCATTCCGCTCGGGCTTTTACAGAGCGCAGCCTCCTTTGCGAGAAATTTGACATTGCATTCCTGCCGCGAGAGTTGGAGATCGAGATGTCTACGGATATCGGTCCGGGGGTCAGGATCAGTTGCCAACCAATCACCGCAAAGCTGGAACTGGCACCGAAAAGCGCCGATCAGGGCCTTAATGATGTCTGGGGCGCTGTTAGCGGGTCGGACGCCGCTTCTTAGCGGGTCCGATCAAACAGATGGTGCCCGGAGACGGATTCGAACCGCCGACACAGCGATTTTCAATCGCTTGCTCTACCAACTGAGCTATCCAGGCATCTGTGCCGGAGCGGCTTGCTCCAGCGGTTGGGAGCGATGCCTATAAGCGTCCGGCGACGGGGCTGTCTAGCCCTTAATCATCGTCTTTTTCAGTCGGCACGTCGGCGGGTGGACCCGGCACGCGATAATCTTCGCCCAGCCATTTCAGAAGGTCGCGGTCGCGGCACCCCCGGCTGCAAAAGGGTTTATATTCGGCAACCGTCGGCGCCTTGCACACGGGGCAGGTTTGGGCTCTCGCCATGGCTATTCCATATATCCGGCAGACAGCGCCAATGTGGGTTCGCCGCGTAGTGTGACAAGCCCGCCGCGCCGCGCGCCCAACTGTTCCAGCCATTCGGGATTCTTGTGGAGCAATCCGATGACAGCAGGCGCGCCGACGATCGTGACTGGCCCGCCTGCCCCGTGCCGCTCTGCACGCCGCAGCAGCGCCATCGCCGCATTAAGCGCCGGATCCTGTCGCAGCAGTTCCATCAGCGAAGCCCGCTCGCGCTTGCGAATGATCTGGATAAAGCCAAAGCCATTCACCGCCGTCCGCTCGAATGGCTGCGGCAGATATTTGTCGACTTGCGCCGCCGCGATCAGCCGCTCGTCCTTGTTGTTCATCGTCGGCAGGTCGATGCCGATGGAACCCGTCAATCCCATGCGGCGGATCGCCATGGCGGCCAGCTTCGCGCCCTTGGGGCCAAGCTGAGCAGGCGGCAGGCTGCCATCCACGTCGATCAGCACCATGGCGGGCGTCGGGAAGATGCGCAGCGCCGCGTCCTCGCTGCCCACTTCGCCGCTCGCCGCTTCTTCCAGCAATTCGCTCCAGCCATGCGCTTCCAGCCGATCCTCTTCATGTGCGGGGCATGGCACGATGGGGATCGCCGTGTCGCGCAGCCTTTGCAGCAGGCTCGGGCCGGGATGTGGTTTCGTGCCAGGCGCAGCCATCCGCCCCTTGGCGTGCTTGGCGTCCCTGGCACGACCTTCCTCCGGGATGGCGGCGCGCAGGATATCCACGATCACCATGCTGCCCTCGGCCGTTTTGGGCGGGATCGGCTCCAGCAGCACTTCCTCGCCGGTATCAAGCCGCACGATACCGCGCTTCTTCGGGATCAGCGTGCGGACGAGCTTGCCGTGCGCCGCCGCGCCTGCCAGCACCATGCGATTGTCGCGCTCGATCTGCGCCTCGACGATTCTGCCCTTTTCGATCAGCGCGGCGCGGGCCTCGCCAATGCCTTCTTCGTACAGCCACTCAGCCACAGACATAGCCTCCAGCGCGCAGCAATGCGCGGGTTTCATAGAGTGGCAGGCCGACGACGCCGGAATGACTGCCCTGCAAGGCGCGGATCAATCCGGCCGCGATACCCTGGATCGCGTATCCCCCCGCCTTGCCCTGCCATTCGCCCGAAGCAATATAGGCAATGACTTCATCGGGATGCAGCCGCTTGAAGGTCACGATGCTGGCGGACAACTTATGCCGCGCCGTCCCTTGCGCGTCGATCAGCGTCACGGCGCTCAAAACGCGATGGCGGCGGCCGGACAGGATGTCGAGACAGGCGCGTGCCTCCGCTTCCGTTTCCGCCTTGGGCAAGATGCGCCGTCCGGCGGCAACCACCGTGTCGCCCGACAGGATCAGGCAGCCGGGATGGCGCGCGGCCACGGCCTGCGCCTTCTCTGCCGCCATTCTTGCGGCATAGAGATGCGGTTGCTCGGCCTTGCGCGGCGTTTCGTCTATGTCCGCGGGATCGACGGCATCGGGCAGGACGCCGATCTGCGCCAGCAAATCGAGCCGACGCGGCGAAGCAGACGCCAGCACAAGTTTCCCCTGTGGCTGCGTCTCATCATCGCCCGACGAACCCGCCTTGGCGGCTCCGGTCATTTGAAGCGGTAGGTAATCCGACCCTTGGTCAGATCATAGGGCGTCAGTTCGACAAGCACTTCATCGCCCACCAGTACGCGGATGCGGTTCTTGCGCATCTTGCCTGCGGTGTGGCCCAATATCTCGTGGTCATTTTCCAGCTTCACGCGGAACATCGCGTTGGGAAGCAATTCCACAACGGACCCGCGCATTTCAAGCAGTTCTTCTTTCGCCATAAT
>JBPPMC010000267.1:0-12481 GCA_051305835.1 Sphingobium sp. | reverse complement strand
CTCTACCATAAAACGGCGGTTTTACACAGCCTCAACCAAAGCCGCCCTTTCGACGCCGGCCCGGGGATGACGGCAATGTTGTCTAATTATTCTCGCATTGCTCTTCTTTTTTCCCGTTCGCCAATGGTTGTCTTCGAGGTCATCGGACTGCTGTAACAGCTTTTCGTCCGAGCCATCATGATCGCGGCCGAGCGGAATAGGTGGACGTCTCTGGGCACCAGAGACCTTTCCGGCGACGTCCGGGAAGGTCCAGCAAGCAGCTGGTTTTACAGAATTTTTTCAGTGAAAATCGCCAAATGAAATCCGGGCTCATCTACCCGAATCCATCGACAGCACCATCAGAATGATGGTGTTTTTGATGGTGCCGGAGAGCCCCTTTGGAGCTGGCACCATCATGGCACTGAATCATATCCAGATCACCAACGCAAAGCCCCGAGACAAGGCCTATAAACTGGCCGACGCCGATGGGCTGTATCTCGCCGTCCAGACGAACGGCACGAAACTCTGGCGCATGAACTACCGGTACCTCGATCGACAGAAGACGCTCTATTTCGGCGCCTGGCCCGAGGTGGGGATAGCTATGGCGCGCCAGCAGCGTGCTATAGCAAGGGAGCAGATCGCTGCCGGGCTCGACCCCGCCGCCGAGAAGAGGAGCGATACACTCGCGCGCAAGGTGGCTGCGGACAACACGTTCAAGACGATCGCCGAAGAATGGGTTACGAAGAATGAGCGGGAGGGGCGCGCGCCGATCACGCTCGACAAGATTCGCTGGCTGCTCGGCATGGCCTATCCCATGATCGGCAGCTTTCCCGTATCGAAGATATCGCCGCAGGAAGTCCTGGCCGTCCTGCGCAAGGTGGAGGCGACCGGCCGCTACGAAAGTGCACGCCGGATGCGCAGCGTGCTCAGTCGGGTTTTTCGCTATGCAATCGCGACCGCTCGGGCGGATCGCGATGTCGCGGCCGACCTGCGTGGCGCGCTCATCACGCCGAAGGTCCGGCATCTCGCGGCGATAACGACGCCCAGGGAGGCTGGTGCGCTCCTGCGCGCAATCGACGGTTACACAGGTCACGAAATCACCGCGATCGCTCTGCGGCTGTCACCCCATCTGTTCGTCCGGCCGGGCGAGTTGCGCAAGGCAGAGTGGGAGGAAATAGATATGCCAGCCGCCATCTGGTCGCTCCAGGCGGAAAAGATGAAAATGCGCCGTCCGCACCGTGTACCGCTTTCGCAACAGGCGCTGGCGCTACTGGAACAACTCCATCCGCTGACGGGCGACGGACGGTATCTTTTCCCGTCGTTCCGGTCACCACGCCAGTGCATGTCGGAAAACACCATCAATGCGGCACTGCGTCGACTAGGGTACAGCCAGGAAGAAATGACGGCGCACGGTTTTCGGGCGATGGCTGCGACCCTGCTCAACGAGATGGGCATCTGGAACCCGGACGCCATCGAGAAGCAGCTGGCCCACCTCGACACCTCGATGGTGCGCCGTGCTTACACTCGCGGCGAATATTGGGTTGAACGGGTGCGCATGATGCAGCACTGGTCCGACTATCTCGACCAACTGCGGGACGGCGCGAGAATCCTGCGGCCGGACTTTGGCAAAGGCAAAGGCACGCCAGGCTAGGCGCCGGTCAGGGCTTTCAGGCTTTTATATGGGATCAGCGTGGATCGCCCTACCTTGACGGTTTCCAGCTCACCAGACTGGATCAGCTCATAAAGACGTGAGCGGCTGATACCGGTGAGTTGGACCGCCGTAGAGATGCGGACCGTCAGAGGCTCGATGAAGATGGCACCGCCTTGGGGATTGTTACTGTGCATCATGGATCACCGCTTCGTCCTGTTTCGTGCAAAACTCCTGTCACTTTCGAGGAAGGCAGCGAGCATGGCAGGGATCAGCTCGGCAACCGGCTCGTCACGACCATAGGTCGTTGCATAGAGCGCGGCATAGTCGATCAAGGCCTGATGGAGGTCCGGCATGACAGCGATGCTGAGCTTGACCGGATTACGATCGGGAAGCTGGGGCAATTTGAGGTCAGTCATTTCAGTGCTCCTTTTCTCGCCAAGGTGCGAGAATGAGATCTTTGTGCACGACTAGCCGAACGGCCGCGCCGGGCCGGACCGTGATGGTCGGTTGGATTTGCAGGTTGCGGGATGTGATCTGGTCTCCTGCGCGGGACACATTTTGCTGGGTCGATTCCCTTATCGCCTGGACGAGATCGCTCTCTCCCGCGAAAGTGACGTTCGCCCCCACGCCAAGCAGATTCGAAATCGCGACGCCTTTGAGCAGCGTCCAGGTGTGGAAATCGACGTGAGACATGCGCCGACGCCTTTGGCCGCAAGCGGCTTGGATATGCGCGTCGGCCACCCGGCCGCGTCGGTAGCGGGTCAAATTGGCTTCCCAAGCGAAGTTCTCAAGCCTCGGCGCCGCCTTCGCAGCGCGCACCCAGACTAACATCCTGATTTACAGAAGCAACACCGCAGAGAAGATTGAAGTTGGACTTGCCTATCGGCTTGAACGGGCGAACGTCACCTTCACCCATTTTTCATGGCCTTTTGCCGAGACAATGGTCGTGATCATTCGGCACGGCCATCGGTCGAAAATGTAGAATTTATCGTCGAACTCGTGCGCATCATGGAGGCTCTCAATAGAGCATCTGTTGCACAGGCAGGCACAGAGCGAGGTAGGGCAGCGATCTAACCGCTTCAAACCCGCGTTATCGATGTGCGCCTTTTTCGATGCTTGCTTGGTGCCAGCGCGTGATAGTTCGCACCGATGATTGTGGTCTTTACGCAAGTCCTGCCGTTTCGACCTGCGTAACAACAGGTTCGTCCCGGTCCCCTGCGTTCCGAGTAGCGACCGACCAGTTGGTCGGCATGAGGGCGTAGCAAAACGGACAGCCGGAAATAACCCTTTACAACAGTGTAGCCGCCGCGAAAGCCATGCTCGGCTGCTCAGCATCCCGCGCAGCAAGGGAGACCAGGAAGGGGAGGGGGCGACCGCCTATCTGAGCCCCCGCACCGTTCGGGCGATCGCGGCTTGGCTGGAGTCTGCTGGCATAGAGAAGGGGCCGGTGTTTCGGCGTGTTAACGTGAGGCGCTATAGGGCCAAGGCAACAATGCTGGGTCGGTCGGTCGATCGCCAGCATCTCAAGCCGTGAGGCATGGGATCTGCGCAAGACGGTGTCGAAACCGGCAGTACCGGCGCGGGTGGAGTACGATGTGGGGGAGGGGGCTCTCCATCCGGCTTCCATTGGTCCTATTTATCGCGCGATGATCCAGCGGGCTTTCGATGCTGGCGCGCTGGCCGATCTGACGACGGATGATCTCGCTCGGTTGCTCAAAGGGATCAGCGCGCATTCGACCCGGGTCGGACTCAACCAGGACCTGTTCACCAGCGGCGAGGATCTCGCAGGCATCATGGATGCACCGCGGTGGAAGTCGCCGCGCATGCCGTTGGCATACAATCGCAATCTCGCTGCAGAGCAGGGAGCCGCAGGGCGCCTCATGTCCAAACTGGAATGACCGCGTGTGGGACATTCCCGACGGTCGGCTTCCGGATGACTCATCGGACGAAGCGGACATTCAGAGTGGAGCACCGTGATGATCGCAGCCATCAAATGTTCCCCAATCGGCCACCCTGGCCTTTGGAGCTCTTACAGTCGAGAATTACCGACGGCGAAATATGCGTTTGTTCGGCAGGTTTCGGGCCGACATAGCCTGCCCACGCACGTTGATCTCGATCCTCCGCCGACCGATAATACGACCGTACTGATACACCGTTAGATCCATCGCGTGATTGCCGTTGTATGCCGAATGCTCTTCGACCACGAACGCATCACCAGAATTGTGTCCGATGTCATTCTTGTTCCACGCCTCGTGTCCGCGGTTGCGCACCGTCCACCTCACGGCAGACCCAGAAGGAAGCAGGTTTGCGTTGATTAGTTCAAACCTGAGGGAGCAGTTCTTTACAATCGTGGGCAGCGAGTTTGTGCCTTCCTTGATGTAGTTTTCGTTGTCCTTTGACACAGCGCGCACGTCGATCTGAGGATCGAAGGCATAAACCATCAACGCGGCTTTTCGCCATCGACGCGCGGGCATTCCCACCCTGCGCCTCTTCTTCCAAATCCTCTGGCATTGGGAAAAAATGCTGGAAGGCCTCGGTCCAGATCTCGGCTGCATTCGCCTCGGTCGTGACGGCGTTCGCCCGTTGTGCCGTGTCCTCGAAATCGCGCAGCAACGCCTTGAACCCGTTAGCTGCATCACCACCGAGCCGGTTCAGATCCTCGCCTTGCTCGACTGGATTAAGGACACGTGCATCGCCGTCCAGCCTGTCCGCAATCGCAGTGATGATCCGCTCCAAAATGTCGTCGTCGTCCACCGCATCCGACCGATCAAGATCAGCCAAAGCTTCGCCCACCAAGACCGTCAGCATAATGGACGACGGACGCACCCCATCGTCCATCTTCAGGGCGGCCCACATCTTCATATAGCAGACCAGCCGACGGAGCAGGCCGCGGTCCGCCGCCTCGGTGAACAGCTGCTTGAACCACCTGTAGATCGCCTTGGGATCGCTTGCCTCCCATCCTTTCGTCTCGGTAGCCAACGCGCGCTGGTCCTCGGAGCGGTCAAGGTGATAGCAAGGCACATCGATATGGAAGTCGGGGTTGAACGAGATCCGACAGCAGCGCTCCTTGGGGTCGTCGACGCCCGTGGCATCGTTATCTTCATCCGCTGCGTAGTCGAGCAGCGCGTTTTGGACGAACTGTTTGAAACCTTCGGGATCGTATTCGCCCTCGTCGTCTCCACCGGACCACTCGAAATACACACCAAGATCAATGTCAAATTCGGCGCCGGACTCCCAAGGCCGGATCTGCGTGTCGAATTTGTAAGACCCCTGCAGCCAAGAACTCGTTGGGTAACCTGTGTCCTCTTTCAGCCGTGACTTGAGAACGTCACGTAGGTCGTTCCACCGCGCTTGCTGTATCGCAAACTGGTCCTTGGACGGTGTGATGCGCGAGTAGAGGGTTTGGTCGGACTTCGAATTAAAAAGGCGAGCTGCGCAGGACATCCAGTTCCTCAAATCTTGGCGTTAATGAAAACGAACGGCGGAGCCTCGTGCTCGAGGAGTGTGCGAAGGCGTGGGTCTCCCGACACGTCAGCGAATGAACCGCGCGCGAGTGAAAGCAAGTTGGTGACCGCCTCAGGCGTAGCGATATCCAGCGCCAGCACTGACCTTTGTTCGTCAGCCTGCTGGCGATCGATGCGCAGATATCGTTCGTTCAGCACGTGCTTCATCATGTCATTGGTCAGCGCCTGCTGGGACCCTATCATCACGTCAGTCAAGCGCTGGTTCCGCATCCAGCCTAGGACACCTAAGTCGGGATCAAGCGCGGCGGACATCGCGAAGTCTGTACTCGTGGTGCCAACGCTCAGAACGTGAATGTCATCCCTGCGTACGCCGAGGAATTGCTCGGCCTCATGTAGAGCGATCATGTCAGGGGAGTTCGCAAACATGCCGCCGTCCGCATAGAGATCGTCACCGATCCTGTGCGCCGGAAAGTAGGTCGGCGCTGCCGAAGTCGCCAGCGCCACATCTGACACCAGCAGCCGCCAATCGAGCACGAGGCGCTGATGATGCCCGGTCTTGAATACCTTCGGACCGCCCTTTGTCAGACTCACGGCCGGAACGACAACGGGCCGCATGAGATCCGACATACATGTGTCCTTCCCGACGATCTGCTCAATCGTCTCCCTCAAGGCTTCGGGTCGATAAAGCGGAGACGGCAGGTTCCGCACGGCCCGTCCAAACCAAGCAATCTTGGACTTAGGAGGACGGTACGGAAAAATTCTAGGGCCATGTTCGACGAAGGCGTCGCGGATGTCGGCTGCGGACCGTCCAGCGGCCAGGCCAAGGGCGACGATACCACCAATGGACGTGCCAGCGAACATGTCGAAGCATTCGCTGAGCCGCCTGCCCGATCGTTCCTCAAGTTCGGCGAGCACGGCGGCGGTGTACAGGCCGAGAAAGCCGCCGCCAGATAGTGATAGGATCTGAAACGCCATTATTACCCCTTGCTGTCGAACATAGGGGGAACATATCGATTTTCAACGGTCATCCGGCGTTTCGGGTTGATCAGCTACGGTTGTGTTGATGGAAGGACCGACCGGAAGGGCTTACCCAACTAGCCAAGGGAGGTCGGTCGTTCCATCAACAGGGCGCTCAGCCCTCCCCTTCTGAGTAGACCCTGAGCGCTGCTTCCCGTTCCGCATAGTATCGTTCATTCGCTTCCCTCATCAGTCGGTGAGCCTTTTCCAAAACTGCATCGCGGCGCTGTTCAGCGCGCCTGCACGCCTTGTTGAGCGCGACCTCCGCCTTGCGCCGTGCGGGCGACCATTCATTCCAGTGATCGGGATATCTTTGCGCGAGAGTATTCATCGCTTGCCTCCATAGCTGATATCACCTAAATAGATGATATTAGAAAATGGACGGCTCGACTCAATTGATGATATCGCCTACTGCGCGGCGCGTGGGACGGAGAAAGATCAACGACGAGCAGACGCCAGCGCGTTTTGCGGAGGGAACCCTCGCGCGGATCGATCTTGCGTTGAACGAGAAAGAGAAACGGTCGGACTTCATCCGTGCGGCTGTCGATCGTGAATTAGAACGACGAAACGAGAAGAATAGTGACGTGGCTGCGCCTACCCGGCTTCGAGGCAAACAATCCTGAATTAGTCCATGATGACACTGGCCAGCTTGTTGAAGTGCTGGTTCCAGTGCGACCTGTCGCGCAGAATTATCCCGTCTGCTGCCTCGCTCAAAAGCTGGTCAAGAATGGCAGCAAGCTAGTCCGCTATCGTGACCGCAGAATGGAACCTGCCCCGACATGGCTAGTGGTGAGACGCCAGCGCGTTAAATGTCAAAGCTGCGGCGCAACACTTTACCAAGACGTGCCCCACGTTGACGGGAAGCACTACGTCACGGATCGTCTGAAAATGGATCTCGCGCTCTCCGGCGCGAAGCGCTCTTTCCGCGATGCCGTGGCCATGCACGCTGTTGAAGAGACATTGGTTCGCCGCGTCTTCCGGTCGTTCGCGGACGAGAAGTTGCTCGATTATCGGTTCGATGCGCCGCGTGTTCTAGGCGTGGACGAGAACAACCTCTTGGGTGCGATGCGGGCGGTTGTCGTCGATGTCGAAAACGGCAAGCTGCTCGATGTCTACCCGGCCGGACGCAAACCGAGTTGCGGCGCGGTTTCTTCACGAGGATGGATAACTGGCAGCGGGTCGAGGTCTGGTGCCAGGACATGGCAGGCTCATACAAGGGTGTCGCCCGCGACCTGTTCCCGAAGGCGGCTGTGGTCGTCGATAAGTTCCACGTGGTGATGAAGGCCAATTATTGGTGGAGCCGCGTGCGTGTAGCCGAGGCGCCCCGGCTCCCGAAAGAGGCGCGGGAGAAAATGCCCGGCATGGTCAGGCTGTTCGATAGGCATTGGGAGACCATGAGCGACAGGCAGCAGGACAGGGTTGCCGAGGTTCTCGAATACAGCCCGCCCCTCAAGATGGCGTGGACGGGCAAAGAGAAATTCTACTATTTCTATGACGCCCCTGATCGCGCCATCGCAGAGGCTGCTTACACCGATTGGGTGAAGTTCACGATGCTCAATGGTCAGCACGCGGAATGGAAGCCGCTCATGGCCATGATGCAGCGCTGGCGCAACGAGGTGTTCAATTACTTCGACCACCGCTTCACCAGCGCCAAGGTCGAGCGCATGAACCGATCGCTCGCGGACGTGAACCGTATGGGCAACGGCATGGACTTCCAGACCCTCAGGACGAAGGCTTTGCTGCGCTATGGGACCGTCCTGCCAACCGAAGCGCTCACCCACTATATTAGGCGCAAGCCAGTGCCCTACGAGGTGCTATCAACCCGAAACGCCGGATGACCTTTTCAACAGACGTGGTGCCGCCGCATGTGCAAAAACCTGTGGATGCCGCAGACGATCAAAGATCAGTCGCAAAATCCAAGCAGCCCGTTTACAATCGGTCCAGGATCCGCTCACCATCTGGTTCCGCAACTAAGTTGATCGCCGCCGCATATCCTAGGAAATGTCGATTGAGGGTCGTTTTGCTGGGTCCGACCGCCGGGTCCTGGGACAAGGGCGTCATAAGCGGCGGCAGACAGGAATAACGGCTTCCACCAATTCCAGTCATTCGCGTAACGTGGCCTAACTGGACCGCGTAAGGCTGAGATTGGTTGCCACCCAGCGACGACAGCAGTAAATCGCAACGGCCAGCTACGGAGCATCGCAAGATAGATAGAGGATACTACTGGCGTTGGACTGATCGCAGGTTCTTGATCCACCGATTTCACGGATGCATGTTTCACGCTTGGTAGTGGAACCGGGTATCGAAATGGCTGTCAGCTGCCCATCAGGGGCAAGCGTCATCGTCCCCGTTAGTGGCCGTGTACAACCCGCGCAGCGATCCGAGATCTGACCGTGTTGTGGCTAGCAATATTGTGAATCTTGGAAGGCGCTCAAAAGCTGCATCGCTATCGTCACAATTCCATTGCTGTTGAAATGGTATCGTCACCGAACTTTCGCTTGGATGTCACAGTACAGTTTTAATGGCCCACCAAAGGCCGCCGAGACAGGCAGGTCATCCAAGGGGACATCATGATCAGCAATCGCAGCCGGGGGGCCTTGTCGGCCTCCAGCCTCATTCTCTGCGCCTTGAGCGCATCGCCGTCATTGGCCGCAGAAGCCGATGCCGTCGCTGCGCCTGACGCTGGCGGCCTTCAGGAAATCGTCGTCACCGCGCAAAAGCGCCCGGAAAACCTTCAGAAGACGCCGATCTCCATTTCCGTCATGCGCAGCGAAGACCTGGTCAACCGCCACGTCACCTCGCTCATCGATCTGGGTGATGGGGCCATTCCCTCGCTCAAGATCGCGCCCTTCTATTCGCGCAACTCTGCGCTGATCGTCAACATCCGCGGCATCGGGGTCCTGTCCGACGGCAACCAGCCGGCGCGCGATCAGGGCGTGGGCGTCTATATCGACGGCGTGTATCTGGGCCGCGCGCAGGGCTTGGGCACCGCTCTGTTCGACATCGAGAATATCGAAGTGCTCAAAGGACCGCAGGGCACGCTGTTCGGCCGCAATACCGAAGGCGGCGCCGTTAACATCGTGACCAAGAAGCCGACCGGCGAGTTTCATGTCAACGGCACCGCCGGCATGGGCAATTTCGGCAGTTACAAGGGCGAAGTCCATGTCGACCTGCCTGCCTTCGCGAACATCGCTCTGAAGCTGGACGGCGTCGTCGCCCATCGCGACCCGCTGGTGAAAAACCCCCTCAAGGGCGCGGAGGGCTTCAATCAATATGACAAACGCGGCCTGCATGCCGAAGCGCTGTGGACGCCGTCGCCCACGTTCAGCGCGGACTATAGCTTCGATATTTCTAAGGACGAATCGACCTCGCAATATCTCAACATGGTTGCGGCCGGCAGCAACATCCTGGCGGCGGCGGCCACCGTGCAACCCAATCGGGTGCGGACGGCGAATGTCGGCGTGCCGCAGCGCCCCAGCGTCGGCAAGGTGCAGGGCCATCGCCTGACGCTGGAATGGCAGGCGGCGCCAGAAATCACGCTGAAGTCCATCAGTTCATATCGCAAGCTCAGTCAGAGCCAGTTTGACAACGGATCGGCCGCGACGTCCATGTCGTCTACCCTGGCCGTGCTGGCCGCCAAGGGCTTTACCGATTTCCAGTTCGCCCGCGACAGCCTGGCCATGTTCGACCAGGATCAGTGGAGCCAGGAAGTCCAGGCGATCGGCGACATTGGCCGGGTCAAATTCGTCGCCGGCGCGCTCTATTATCGGGAGCATGTGTCGGACAATGCGCAAGCGTTCAACACCAATATCTTCACCGACGCCGCCGGGTCGACCTATACGGTCGCGCTTATCGATCCGGCGACGCGCGCCATCGATCGCGCCAGCCATGTGACGACTAAGAGCATTGGTGCCTTTGGTCAGGCGACCTGGACGCCGGACATCATGGACGATGCCGTCCATCTGACGGGCGGTCTGCGCTGGACCAAGGACAGCAAGCATGGCGCGCTGGAAATCGTGAACAACGCGCTTCCGGTCAATCGCGATGGCGTTGTGGGCGAGATCGGCCTGGACGCCAGCTGGTCGCGGGTCGACCCGATGGTGAACCTTGCGGTCGATCTCAGCCGCGACGTTCATGTCTATGGCAAATGGTCGACCGGCTATAAATCGGGCGGCGCCAATTCGCGCAGCCAGGAATATGATGCGTTCAACCCGGAAACGGTATCGATCTTCGAAATCGGCGCCAAGACGGAATTTTTCGACAATCATGCCCGTTTCAACGTCGCCGGCTATATTGGCGACTATAAGAATATCCAGGTCGATTTCAGCCGCCCCTTTGAAACCGGTGGCGTGCGCACGACCCGCACCACGCTGTCGACGGTGAATGCCGCAGGCAAGGGCAAGCTGCGCGGCGTGGAGGCTGAACTGACGGTCAATCCCCTCGAAGGACTGACCTTGTCTGCCTCTTACGCCTATCAATATGTGCGCATACCTAAAGCTGTGAACCCCTATCCCAACGCCGTCGGCGTCATCAGCACGCTCGCCGTGCCGGTCTATCAGACCTATACGCCCGCACATTCGGCCAGCGGCGCGATCGACTATGAATGGCCGCTCAACGGCTTCACGATCCGGGCGCATATCGACGGCAATTATGATGGCGGCTATTATTCCACCGCCTCCGACCCGCGCTATGTCGGGCCTGGCAATGCCGCGAACATCTATCAGCCCAAGACCGACAAGGCCTTCATCGTCAACAGTCGCGTCGCCATCGGCGACATCGACATGGGCGGGGGCACCGGCGCGATGCTGACATTCGCCCTGTGGGCGCGCAACCTCTTCAACGAACAGCATCTGTTCTACACGTCACTCAGCCCGACGTCGGGGACGAGCGGCTTTTTCAATGAGCCGCGCACGGTCGGCGGCGAAGTGAATATCCGCTTCTGATGGGATGGAAGGATGGCGACCGCCAGTCGCCATCCTTCCCTCATGATGACCAAGGTCTACGCATCGGCGCAGAGCGCTGCCGGCAAAGGCCACAACAAGGAAAGTGCATATGGCTATTAAATTTCTGCTGCCGGGGATGGCGCTGCTTCTTGCCGGCACCGCCGCTGCCGGAACGCCCGACAAGGCTTTGGTGACGCGAACGGCGCCCGATGCGCTGACGGTCACATGGACGAACGCTGGCCCTGTCGATGTTTTCCTGTCCGACGATCCGGCGGCCAAGCCGGACAAGGCCAGGCTGCTGTCCAAAGCGGACCGTGATGGCAAGGAAATGGTTAAAGTTGCGCCAGGCGAGCGCGCCTATTTCCTTCTGAAGGATAGCAAGTCCGGGGATCTGGTGCGGGTGGCCGAGCGCGTGCTGCCGCTGGCGCAGGGATCGAATTTTCGGGATATCGGCGGCTATCGCGCGGCTAATGGCAAGGCTGTGCGCTGGGGCCTCATCTATCGGTCCGGCGGTCAGCCCCTGCTCACCGATGCCGACGTCAAGGCTGTCCAGTCGCTAAAGCTTACCAACATCGTCGATTTGCGATCGAGCGAGGAGCGGGTAATCGCCCCCACCCGCGTCGATGGCGTCCCCTATCAGGCCGTTGGCTATTCGATGATGGCCCTGATGGGGGGCGGCGCGCCAAAAAATGGCGAAGGCGTCTATCGCGCCATGCCCGCCCTGTTGGCGCCACAGATACGGCTGGTGTTTCAGGATCTGCTCGCACGCGAGGGCGCGGTCGCCTATAATTGTTCGGCAGGACAGGATCGGACCGGTTTCGTCACGGCATTGATATTGTCCGCTCTTGGCGTGGACAGAGAGACGATCGTGGCCGACTATCATCTTTCGACCACATATCGGCGACCCGAATGGGAGATGCCGAAGATCGACACCGTCGCTCAGGCGAACAATCCGGTCGCCATGCTCTTCGCCAAATATCAACAGAACCCTGCGGCCGCGAAGCCGCAGCCGCTCATGAATCCCGATGGAACGGCCTTTCTGAGCTATGCATTCGATGAGATCGACAGGAAATGGGGTTCGGTCGATGCCTATCTTGAGCAGGAGATTGGCGTGACGACGGTGGACATCGCGGCTCTTAGGGCGACCTATCTGGAATAGAGCCATTGGCTGGACCATGCTGTGTATATTCCCAAAGCATCGTGCGCACAGCATGGGAGGCGCTCAGCGGCGAAAGCCAAACCGCCGCTTTCGGAGAAAGCGGCCACTAACGCACCAGTCACGGTATGACTTAAGTTGGTTGAGGCTGTGTAAAACCGCCGTTTTATGGTAGAGTTTTCCGTGATCTCGGGAGGCTTACCGATGGGCCGTTTCGTGGAAGAACAAGACCGCCGACAGGATTTTTTACTGCCGGCATCGCTCGATGATT
>JBPPMC010000219.1:0-6702 GCA_051305835.1 Sphingobium sp. | reverse complement strand
AGGCTCTGCCCGGCGTCGAGGTCGAAGCTCATGACGATGGTGTCGTCGAACGGCGTGATCGCGATGCCGTGTCGCGCCAGCACGGTCATATCGTATTTGAGGTTCTGCCCGACTTTCAGCACGCTGTCGTCTTCAAGTAGGGGCTTCAATTTCGCAAGTGCGACGTCGAGCGGCAGTTGCTCGGGCTTTTCGGCGAACATGTCGGTGCCGCCGTGGCCCACCGGAATGTAACAGGCGCGGTTTGGGCCGGTGGACAAGCTGATGCCGACCAGCCGCGCGCTGACGCTGTTGAGGCTGTCGGTTTCGGTATCGACGGCGATGACGCCTTCCGCATGCGCCTCGGCGATCCACCGGTCCAGCGCTTCCTCCGTGATCACCGTCTCATATAGCGAACAGTCGATCGGCGGTGGCGCTTCGACAACGGGAACAGCGGGAGCCGCCGTCGCGGTCGCAGCGGCGGAGACAGCCGCAACGGCCACCGCAGCCGCTGCGGGGGTGAGACGATTGAGCAGCGCCTTGAAACCGTGATGCTCCAGAAATTCGCGTAAGGGTTCCTCGGGGATACCCTTCAGCGTCAGCTCTTCCAGCGGTTCGGCCAGGTCCATCGTGCTGTGCAGTTCGACCAGCCGCCGCGACAGCCGCGCCATCTCGCTATGCTCGACCAGATTGTCGCGCATCTTCGACGGCTTCATCGAAGGCGCGGCGGCGAGCACGCTCTCCAGATCGCCATATTCGGTGATCAGCTTCGATGCGGTCTTGGGCCCGATGCCCGGCACGCCCGGTACATTGTCGACACTGTCGCCCATCAACGCCAGCACGTCGCCAAGCTGCTCGGGCTTCACGCCGAACTTGCCCATCACATATTCCGACCCGCGCCGCTCGTTCTTCATCGTGTCGTACATATCGACGCCGGGCTGGATGAGCTGCATCAAGTCCTTGTCCGACGAGACGATGGTGACGTGCCAGCCCGCCGCGACGGCTTTCTTCGTATAAGTCGCGATGATGTCATCCGCCTCGAACCCCGCTTCCTCGATGCAGGGCAGCGAGAAGGCGCGCGTGGCATCGCGGATCATCGGGAATTGCGGAATCAGGTCTTCGGGCGCCGGAGGGCGGTTCGCCTTGTACTTGTCGTACATGTCGTTGCGGAAGGTGTGCGATCCTTTGTCCAGGATCACCGCCATGTGCGTCGGGCCTTCGGCCGCGCCCAGCTCCGCAGCCAGCTTCCACAGCATCGCCGTATAGCCATAGACTGCGCCGACCGGCTGCCCGTGCCGGTTCGTCAGCGTCGGCAACTGGTGATAGGCGCGAAAAATATAGCCACTGCCATCGACGAGGTAGAGGTGATTCTGGGTGGGTTGCTCGGTCATGCAGGGGGGATAGCGATTAATTGCCATCCCCTCCAGTGGGTGAAATCCAGATCAGCGCTTGTCGTGATTCGCGGCGATTGCCCTCGCCACCGACTGCATCAATTGCCAGCGCTCAGGGATGGACACCGTGGTGCTGCCGATGAACACCGCGACGGCATAGCTGGTGCCGTCCGGGGCAGTCATGATGCCGATGTCGTTGAAGCCGGTCGATCGACTCCCAAGCTCCTGCCCCGTGCCGGTCTTGTGGAGGTAGCTCCAGCCGGGGGGCACACCGCCCTTGATCCGCTGCGGCCCGGTCTTTGCGCGGTGCATCACGTCGAGCAGCAGGCTGGTAGACGATGGCGAAAGCATTTCGCCGCGCTTCAGCTTGGCGAGGGCCATCACCACGGAACTTGGCGCGGCACCGTCCGGCGGGTTGGCGAGATAAGCGTCGAGCGCCTTTTGCCGCACGCCCATCGGCAGCGCCGCCCGCGCCGTGTAGAAATTACGCCCCTGCGCGTAGCTGGGGTTCCAGCTTAATCCCGCCGTCGTGCTTTGCAGGATACGCTCGCCCGGCCCGAAGCGGATGTTGTTGACGAAGCGCCGTGCCAGGAAACCGCGCACCGCCTCCGGCCCACCGACCTTGCGGAGCAGCATGTCGTTCGCCGTATTGTCACTCTGCGCCATGGCGCGGGTCATCAGGTCTTCGATCGTCGTCGTGAAGCCATTGCTACCCACCATCGCGGCCAGCGGCTGATTGAACATCGTCAGATCATCACGCCGGATCGTCACCGAATCCGAAAGGTTCAACTTGCCGCGGTCCACCGCGTCCAGCATCGCCATCGTGACCCACAGCTTCGACACGCTCTGCTGCGGGAACAGGTCGGTGCCGTTCCACGCGACGGTCCAATCGGCATCGACACGGCGGACGGCAATGCCGACCTTACCGTTGAAATTCTGCCCCAGCGACCGGATGATGCTGGACAATGCAGGCGATGGCGTGCTGCGCGGGTTGTATTCGGGAATGGAGATCGGGGGATTGGCGACAGGCTTGACCGGCTCGCGCGGCTTTTGCGGCGTAGTGACCGGCCGCGGGTAACGCGGCACCGCTGCGGCGACCTGCGCCGTCCGTGGTTCACCGCTCCCGACACAGGCGCCAAGCGCCGCCAGCACGAGAGAGAGACTGAGGCGTCGCCGCACGCGCTCCCTGCGATCCACGGGCGCGCGGCGCTTGATCTTGATGTGCACGTTCTGCTCTTTTCCCCGCATATTCAACTCGCTGAGTGTCGAGGCCGACTCCGCCCGAAAGCAAGGTCGATGCGATGAATGATTCCACAGATGCGATGTAAGGAAGATGAACGGCGCAACGCATCGCGTCATTGTGCGTTCAGGGCGGCCGCGTAAAAGGACCGCAATGAGCGATATTCCCTATTTCAATCGACGCACCTGCCTGACGGCGGGACTCGCCGCGCTGGCGCTGAGCGGATCGCGTGCCAGTGCTGCGCCATTCGCATCGCGCCGAATCAGCGTGACGGTGCGCGGCAGCGGGCCGGATGTGCTGCTGATCCCCGGCCTCGCCAGCGGGCCCGGCATCTGGAACGGCACGCTGGCTGCGGTGCCGGGCTATCGCTATCATCTGGTGCAGGTGCGCGGTTTTGCGGGCCTTGCGCCTGATCTCAACAGGAGCGGGCCGTTGATCGCGCCGCTGGTGGCGGACATTGCCGCCTACATAACGCAGGGCAAACTCGTCCGCCCCAACGTGGTCGGTCATTCGATGGGCGGCACGTTGGCAATGCTGCTGGCGATGCGCCCCGCACCCGTGATCGGCAAGGTAATGATCGTCGACATGCTCCCCGACGGCGCGAGCATGGTGGGCGGCACCGCGAGCGGAATGGGCTATCTCGCCGATCAGTTGAGCAGCTACTTCACCGCCACCAAGGCAGGCCGCCAGTTGTTCACGCAGATGCTCGCCCAGCAACCTGGCGCAAAGGGCAGCGACCCGGATGTGATCGCGACGGCTTTACGCGAACTGGCGCATACCGACCTTGGCCCGAAGCTCCCGACGATCCGCGCGCCAATGGAAGTCGTCTATGCGCTCGGCGGCGACGCAGCCACGCAACGCGCCCAGGCCCAACGCTATCGCACCGCCTATGCCGCAGCGAAAGCGACGAGGCTGGTGCCGATCAGCCCGAGCGGCCATATGATCATGAACGACCAACCCGCCCAATTCGCGGCGGTGATGCGGGCGTTCCTGAGAGGATAAGCCGGGAAGAACAGACGTTCTTCTTTGACCGCGGCAATCATGTTGGCGGTTCGCCGGGCCGCGCCCTGCTAAATAAACAGCACTTAGGCCGCACTGTGTGTTAGATGTGTTGCATCGTATCGTTTTTACGACCTGGGTGCGACAGAGAGCGCTTTGGCTCCCGGTTGATCTTAGGAGCGCTGCTTGGATCGATCACATACCCTCACCCCGGATTGGGCTGCGGCAGCAACGCAACAAAGGTGGCGGTCCGCCCTCTCCGGCCAGGCCAATCACTATAACATCTGAAGGAACCATCATGGCAAAGAGCCAGAAGAAATCGAACCGTGAAACGCGTAAGCCCAAGGCGGAAAAGCCCAAGCCGCAGAATGCGTCCAATCCGTCGCAAAAGTCAGGCACGGTTGGTCTTGTGACACTGAAAAGCTGATCTTGATCTGCTATCCTCTCCGGTCTTTGACCCGTCGATCGAACGCCGTAATATGCTGATACGGGCAGGCTATGACATCGCCTTTCGAACCACCCGCCCGACGCCGATGCTGGCGGCGCTCAGCGTCCACCCCTCGCGGAACAAGGATCTGCGCACCGCCCAGCGGATCATGACCACGCCCGATATTCCGATCTATGATTATGTCGATGGGTACGGGAATATCTGCACCAGGCTCATCCTGCCGCCGGGTGACACCACCATCTCGACGGGCTTTCTGATCGAGGATCCTTTTACGCCGGACGAAGTCGCGCCCGACGCACAGCAGGTTCCCATCGCGGAATTGCCGGACGATGTTGTGCGCTATCTGCTCGGCAGCCGCTATTGCGAGACCGACCGGCTCTCTGAACCGGCTTGGGCGTTGTTCGGCGGGCTGGCTGGGACCGGCTGGGCACTGGTCCAGGAAATCGTGGCTTTTACCCATGATCATATCACGTTTGACTACAAGTCAGCGCGCTCGACGCGAACGGCGTGGGACGCTTTCGAAGAGGGCGTCGGGGTGTGCCGCGACTATGCTCATCTGGCTATTGCGCTGTGCCGCTGCATGAACGTGCCGGCGCGATATTGTACGGGCTATATGGGCGACATGGATCTGCCCGCGCTGGAAGGTGAAATGGATTTTTCCGCTTGGTTTGAAGCCTATCTTGATGGTCGCTGGTATGTTTTCGACGCTCGTCATAATCGGCCCCGCAAGGGTCGCATTTTGATGGCGCGCGGGCGTGATGCGACAGACGCTGCGCTGACGACAGCTTTCGGATCCGCGATCCTCACTCGCTTCCAAGTGTATACCGACGAAAATCGCCTACCCTATCCGAGCGTGGCGGCGATGTTGCCATGACTGTCGAAGGAGGCGAACCTGTCCCTGACGATATAGGCTCGCCCGATGCGGCAGACATCCTGGTCGGTGATGTGGTGTCCTGGGAGGGTGACGATCGTCATGAAGTTATCTCTACCAACAGCACACAGGATGAGTGGCCGACCTTGATTGAAATACGCTGCATCCAGCCATCGGCGGGCTGGCTGAACGAAGAAGCAACGGCCCATGATGCACCGTGGGCCAAGGTTGGCGATGTTAACTGGTTAAGCGCCGACGAAGTGGATGTGGTGCTGCGTCCGCCTCGTTCCGGCTAGTCCACCGCCGCTTAGCCGACAAACGGATCATGTAGCTGGGAGGCCCAGCAGCACCCACAGCCTTGTGGTCCGGCCATTCCGCACGTCCGCCGTCTCGCTGCCACTAACGTCGCGCCGGAGCGGAAACCACGGGAATTCCACGCAAAGCTCGATGATGCAAAACTCTCGATTTTTCGGATCGAGAATGTGGAACTGGTGGTTCCTGCCATCAATAATGGCTATGTTCCTTGGACGCAGGGCGTGCTGACCCTAGCTCGGTCACCGAATTGATCTGCGAGGTGAAACTGATGCAGTTGGTTAAGACGGGAGAATAGGATGCAGGGCATGGCTGGCGGCGATAGCTGCCCTTTCGAATTCAACTTCGATCCAACTACATTTAAGGCTGGTGATCTCGTAAGCTATCGTGTCACCGGTAGTTTGGAGGGGTTTCCCTTCGCAGGCACGCTGATTGAAGTCCATGACGATCATGTCATCATCAGCGCAGATCCTAATGACCAGGATAGCCGCATGCTCGGCACTCGCGAAAGTCGCCCTGTCGTACAGGAAAAAGATGCCATTTAGCACTCGATGGCGAATGAACAATCTGATGCAACGTGTAGCTTTTGCATAGCAACCATGGAAAGTGCGTTAGTTCGTGGCCTGTATAAGCAATAGACTCTCGTCACTGATCCAATCGAGTTTCCGGCCGCCTGATGCGGTGATTCCGATATGGACGGCATAGAAAACCCGGCTATTGTCCGCCTTCGCGGCTGGCTTCGATAGTAATTAGGAGAGATAGTGTGTTGTTTCATACGATGGTAGGATCGAACGACATTGAGCGATCCAAGCGTTTTTACAATGCAGTACTCGGCGCCCTTGGTGCGGGCGAAGCGACGCCCAATGTAGCGGGCAGCGGTCATACCCGCCTCTTCTATCGACATAAGGGCGGCACGAATTTTGTTGTCACACAGCCGATCAATGATGAGCCCGCAACTGTGGCCAACGGTAGCACCGTAGCCTTCGCTTGCAACTCACCCGAGCAAGTCCAACAATTTCATGCCGTCGCGATTGCGAACGGAGGCACGTCAATCGAGGATTTGCCCGGTCCTCGTGAAACAGGCATGGGGACGGTACACTT
Organism: Sphingobium sp.; assembly: GCA_051305835.1. GTDB lineage: Bacteria > Pseudomonadota > Alphaproteobacteria > Sphingomonadales > Sphingomonadaceae > Sphingobium. The sequence continues at coordinate 364 of JBPPMC010000219.1, read as the reverse complement.
GGCTTATGTTCGCGATCCCGATGGCAACAAGCTCTGTGGGATCCACATTCCCGGATAGTCTTGGGTGCCGATGGACGTCTATTTGTGACTTTCACACGGATAGCGGGTCGGTAATTCCCCCGTGCTAGACCCGCATGGCAAAATGCTAGCGCTGCCTTCATCGTCATCGGTCGCTTGGTAGCGACACCGCTGGGCGCTCCTGTATATGACGCCCGACCCATGATGCAGGTTTGGCGTATGTCGGGCCACTGGCGCGTAAGCGCTAAAACACCCCCACCTTGAGGCGTTAAGCGGCCTGATCGATGACGGCGCTGGCGGCGGCGCGACTATCTACCCAGTTGTAGGGGAGCAGATCATCGATCGG
>JBPPMC010000140.1:0-4179 GCA_051305835.1 Sphingobium sp. | reverse complement strand
ACACGTTGTGGCCCACTTGGCGGGTCGTGCCGGTCAGCTCGCAGATGCGCGACATATCAATCAGCCCTGTATACAGAAGGTTTCGGTGGTTCGGGGTTTGCCCGGAAAGCGGCGCGAATAGCCGGATAGGTGGTATCCGTCAACCCTTGGAGTTCGTTACACATAGCAACCTTAATGATTGATCTGCGTTTATCGGCATGTAGTTCAAGGAGGATAGAATGATAAAGTTTTTATTGGGGCTGGTGCTGGTCGCCGTGCTGGTGATCGGCGGCGCAATGGCATTCGGCCTCCTGAAGATAGAGCAGACGCAGGACGCGAAGCTGCCCGCAGTTGCCGTAAAGCAGGGCACGCTGCCTGCGTATAAGGCGGACGTCGTCAAGGTCGATGTCGGCACCCGCAATGAAATCGTTGAAGTGCCGACGCTGAAGGTCAGCAAGCCGGAGTGAACGCCACGAAGTAGGTTGCTGCATGGCTAGAATGGGCGCTAGACCGCGCCATGCCTGCACCTTTTCCCATGCCCGAGCCAATGCGCCGCGCGCTCGATCTGGCGCGCGCGGCTGGAGTGGCGGGGGAAGTTCCCATTGGCGCGGTGGTGGTGCACAACGGCACGATCATCGGCGAAGGCGAAAACCGCAACCGCCGCGACAGTGATCCCACAGCCCATGCGGAGATCGTGGCCATTCGCGCCGCCGCCTCTGCCCTGGACGACTACCGGCTTACCAATTGCGAGCTTTGGGTCACACTGGAGCCATGCGCCATGTGCGCCGGAGCAATCTCTCATGCGCGAATCGGTCGTGTCTATTATGCCGCCCCCGATCCGAAGGGCGGCGGCGTCGATCATGGCGCACGCGTCTTCGCACATCCGCAATGCCTCCATAAACCCGAAGTGTATGGCGGCATTGCCGAGACCGCCGCCGCAGAATTATTGCGGGACTTTTTTTCCGTCCGGCGCTGAATAATCGATGCGATATAGCTGGTAGGGCAGCGCAAAACCCGTTTTCAGGTCTACCCGTTTCAGCCAACCCGGTAATTTCCCGCGAACCACCTGTGCATAAAAGCCCTTGGGGCTACGCGCCTGATATACGGTGCCTTCCGGAAAGTTGGGGCAGATCAGCAGATATTTCGCAAAATGCCGCGCTGCGATGGGGCGAAAGCCCTCCGGTTGCCCGTCGAGCGCGTGGTGAATGTCCAATATGGCGGCGCCATTGCGATGGTAGGGACCAGCGATGGCGCTATGATGCGTCGTCGCGATCAGGCGCGGCCCCAGATCGACCATCGTAAAGATCGTGGCGGGAGGTAGTCGGTCGAGAACCTGCAGCGCAGGGAGGGAGCGGCAACCGCTATTTGCCTTGCGTATCGCCGTGGTCCTCTTGGCGACTGCCGGTCGCGGCTTGCCCGGCCGCGTGTTGGTCATATCCGCAAACAGCCGATTAGCCTGGGGGTAAAGCGGGTAGGCAAACAGCACGATCGCAACCAGCATGATCGCCACGCCGCCCGTGATACGCCAAATGCGCCGCCCGAACAGGATAGCGCGCGCCGCTGCCCAAGCGGCCCATGCCGCCGCCGGGATCGCCAGAAGTTGTGCGGCCGGGCCTGCGCGCAATTGCCAGAACAGAAGGCCCAGTGCGAAGATCGTCATCAGAGTGACGGTCGCCCATGCCCATAGCTTCTCGCTATCGCGCCGTACGGTCCAGCAGGCGATCAGTGCACTAATGATCGCGATCACCGGCAGGGCGAGCAGAGGCACCGCCACATTGCGGGCCTGGGCGGTGATCGGTTTGGCTTCGCGGATGTTCGCCAGCCACAGCTTCTGCAATTCGAGGGATAGCTGATAGGCGCTGGTCAGGCATTGCGGCCAGTTCAGAAAGGCAAACAGGCCTACTGCCATGCCGACTACCGCGCCAGCCATCAGCCGCTGCTGCCAGTTGCGAAGGGGCAGGAACGTCAGGAGCAACATGCCCCCCGACGCGGCACCAAAGATCGCTACCCAGATTGGCGAGAGCGCATCGCAGACCGGCGCGCGATTGGCATAGCTTGCTGTGAGAACGAACAGAAGTCCCGTGCCGCCGCCAAGGCTCAAAGCGTAGGGCCGCATTCTTCGCGCCGCGCCATCCTTGAATACCCAGCGCAACGCCACGATGCCGCCCGCTGCGGCAAGGTAGACGATCATCTCCATGCCGATCGCGATGGAAAAGGCACTGGCAAGACCTGCAACGATGCCCCCGCGCAGCCAGTTGCGATCCACCATACCGGCCAGCGTCATCACCGTCAGCGCCAGCTGCCAGCCATGATGGTCGATTCGCATCGGCATGAACATGCTGAGGCCCATCTGCGCCGCAAGCGGGGCAAGGGCCGCAACGATCCATGCATTGCTCCCCGCCAACCGCCGCACGATGAAGGCCAGGCTCAGCATCAGCGGCAATAAGGGCAGGAGCGGCGCTATGGCGCAGGCAAGCCGGTCCGCTTGCCCCACATCTGTGAACAACCGGAAGAACAGCATCAGGCCCGCGAGCGGTAGATCCACCAGTCGGGACCAGTGGATGTTCGCGCCACCGGGGGGATCGAGCCGATATTGCCGAAGGTCGTACCAGCCTTGCCCCCCCAGCCAGTCCTTCACCTGCACGAAGCGGATATTGTCGTCAGTGTCGGAAAGTACCAGCCAGTGAATCTGCTGGTGAAAGGAGACCACATAGAAAGTGGCGATGCCTGCCCACATCAGGAAGGTCAGCCATTTCCATTCCTCGTCAGCCTTTAGCGACCAATGGGTGAGCTTTGACAGGACACTATCGCGCCATTTGTTTGCGTCGTTCGTCGCGCTGTTCATCATGCCGCTTTCCATGCCATGCGCGCCGGATTAGACCGCGCGCGGCAAAGCGCAAAGGGGTGTCGATGAAAATCATGGCCGCAGTCCAGGCATGGCCGCCGGAACGCCGCGCATTGCTCTGGCAAATCATACGCTACGGCCTGACCGGCGTGACCGTGACCGCGATACAGGCTGCGATTTACTGGAGCCTGGCGGCGTTACTTGGCGTGCATCCTCAGCTTGCCAATGTCGCTGGCTATATCGTAGCAGTCTGTGCAGGCTACGTGCTGCATGGCGCATTCACTTTCCGCGACGAGGCGCGCGCGGATCGCAGCGCGTGGCGCGCCTTCCGCTTCGTGGCGGTGTCATTGGTGAGCCTTGCCATCAACGCAACATGGGTATGGCTATGCGTCACGCGCATTGGCTGGCCGGAGTGGGCACCGATACCGGCGATGATGCTGGTGACGCCGGCGATCGTGTTCATGCTCAACCGGCAATGGGTATTTCGATAGAGGCAGGAGGCTCACCGGCCTCTATCGAGATCCCGATTAATGCACGAACCGAGCGACCACGTCCCGATAGCTGCGGCTGACCTTTACCTGTGCGCCGCTGTCCAGCACCAGGAAACATTCGCCGTTCGTATGCGGCTTTACCTGTCGGACCTGTGACAAGTTCACGATGGTCGAGCGATGCACGCGCTGAAAATTGCGCGGGTCGAGCCGCTTTTCCAGATCCTTCATCGTCTCGCGCAGGATGAGTGAATTGTCGGCAGTGTAGATGCACATATAGTCGCCGGCGGCATCGATACGTTCGATGCTGTCGACATCCACACGGAAAATCTGCCCACGATCCTTTATGTTGATGAGCTTTTCATACCGGCTGGCGGCATGGCCATCTTCTTCGGGCGCGAAATCGTTCATCGCCTGCGGTGCGACCTCGGCCAATACTTCGCGTAGTCGCTCCACTTCCTGCACCTGACGCTTCTCGCTCAGGCGCTGACGCACGCGCTCCAGCGCGTCGGCAAGCCTGTCGGGATCGACTGGCTTCATCAGATAATCGACGGCCTGCGCCTCGAACGCGCGGATCGCATGGTCCGAATAGGCCGTTACGAAGATGAACAGCGGCGGCTCGATCTCCATCATGCCCTGCACGACGGAAAATCCGTCAAATCCAGGCATCTGGATGTCGAGGAAGACCAGGTCAGGCTTATGCGTCTTGATAGCGCGTATGGCTTCCCGACCATTTTGGCAGGTTTCGATAATTTCCACATCCTCATGGGGTTCGAGGCGGAGCTGCATGCCCTGTATGGCAAGGCTCTCATCATCGACGAGGATTGTTCTGATTGTCATGCGGCCACTTTCATTGGATCTTCCGTA
>JBPPMC010000122.1:0-20884 GCA_051305835.1 Sphingobium sp. | reverse complement strand
GACTATTGTCATTATTGATCCTCTCCCTTGTCTGTTTTCAGGTCATGCGCGCTCCGCAGGGAAATGGGCGACATGACGGGGGGAGCAGGCCGGGGATGCAGACATCCGGTCGCTGGATCAGAGCTGGCAATCGGCGGCGCATCGGCATGGCGCTTATCCTGATCGGCAACATGTGTTCGAACGCGGGAGACTATCGTGGAAGCGCGCTAGGTCAAGCGTGCTGAAGTCACGTTAACCTACCTATGATGTTGATAGCCAGTTCGCGGAGGCAGCGGCACTGGCTGTCCGTCGAGGATCAGGCTTAGCCCGCTGCCGCCAGAAAACCGACCTATAGCGGTGGCAGGAACCGGGAGAAGTGCATCTTCAGACGCGGCGAACAGCAGCTCATAGTCATCGCCGCTTGTCGCCGCATCGATCTGCGCCCTACGGCCATGCAGGGCGAAAAACGCATCCGACAGCGGGATAGTGTCGATGGTCACGGCCAGTCCGCTCGCCTGCGCCAGCCGCGACGCGTCGATCAGCAAGCCGTCCGAAACATCCATCATCGCGCTTACATACCCTGCCAGCGCCTGCCCTTCGGCTATGCGCGGCTGCGGACGGCGATAGGCCTCGACCAGCGACGCAGGCGCGCGCTCACCGGCTTGCAGCAGCTTCAGCCCAGCCCCGCTATCCCCCACTGACCCGGTGACATAAAGGATATCGCCCGCTCGCGCTCCTACGCGCGAAGGCACTTTTCCGCTGGTGGATTCGCCGATCGCCGTCAGCGTGAAGCTACGTGGCGCGCCCTCGGGCATCGCCACGGTATCGCCGCCCACCAGTGGCATGCCGAACTGTTCCAGCGCAAATCGCAAGCCATCCAAAAACGCAGCATCCCATCCGCCATCGCCGGAGAGCGCGTAATTCATCAGGCACGCCAGCGGCCGCGCACCCTTCGATGCGAGATCCGACAGATTCACCGCCGCCAGCTTCCAGCCGATGCTGCCAGGCGGATCATCGCTCAGGAAATGCACGCCTTCGACCAGCGTATCGCTCGTCAGCACCAATTGCGCGCCGCCAACCTCCAGCACAGCCGCATCGTCCTGCAAGCCCCGCGCCGCTGGACTAGTCGCCAGCGCCCGCAGCAAGTCGATGAAGGCGGTTTCGCCACTCACATCAGGCCCACTCGATCAAGGGCGCGCAACCTTGGCGACAGCGTCCAGCAAGCCGTTCACGAAGCCCGATTCACGCTTATCGTAAAAGGCATGCGCCACATCGACGTATTCGCTGATGACCGTACCGGTGCCCACGTCGATCCGTGCCAGCAATTCATAGGTTCCCGCGCGCAAGATCTGCCGCATCGGCTTGTCCAGCCGCTCAAGGCTCCAACCCGTTGACAGCTTGCCCGCGATCAGCCCGTCGATCTCCTCGCGCCGGGCATCCACGCCCTTCACGATATCATCGAAGAACGTCTGCTCTGCGGCCGCATATTCGACATCCTCGATCGTCTTGCCGAGCCGATGTTCGTGGAATTCGTGCAGCAATAGCGGCAGCGGCTTTGGCTCCATGTCGAGCTGATACAGCGCCTGCACGGCGGCAAGCCGGGCGGCGGAGCGGGATTGCGCGCGATCGTTCATGCTGAAGCCTTGATCTGGATGTCACCGAGGAAATCGCGCTTCCCGATGGACAAACCTTTACTGCGCAAAATGTCGTAGGCCGTGGCCGCATGAAAATAGAAATTGGGTTGCGAGAAGGATAGCAGGAAGTTCTCCACCGTGAATTCCATTCGCCGCTCGCCGAGGACGAACAGCATGTCGCGACCGACAAGCTCTTCCATGTCTTGTGGTGCGATAGCCTGCAACCCCACCAGCGCCGTTTCGACCAAGGCCTTCAGAGCTTCGAAGCTGCTGGGAAAAGGCGTCCTGTCGGGGCTGAAGCTGCCACTATGCACGCCATTGATCGCGCCGATGGAATGCACTGTCGCGGCCTTCACCTGATAGGCGAAAGGCAGCATATCGTCCGCCAGACGGGCGTTCAAAATATCCTCGGCAGGCAACGCGTTTTCGGCACAGAAAGCCTCCGCCTTGTCCACCAGGCCCAATAACGAACCCAGTATCTGGATGTAGGCCGGAACCGTCACTTGATAAAGGGAGAGAGCCATGGTCATGTTCCTTCAAGGATGCGTAAGTTGATTAAGGCGGAGGGATACCGACGCGGCATGCGCCGGCAATCCCTCGGCCTGCGCCAGCGCCACCGCCGCCGGGCCGATCGCGCCGATGGCCGCTCGATCCAGGGCAAGGAAGCTGGTGCGTTTCATAAAGTCCAGCACGGATAAACCCGAGGAAAATCGCGCGCGTCGGCCCGTGGGCAACACATGATTCGGCCCGGCGACATAATCGCCCACCGCTTCGGGTGTCATGCGGCCCAGGAACACCGAACCGGCATGTCGCACATGCGCGAACAGCGCGTCGGGATCGTCCACCGCCAGTTCAAGATGCTCGGCTGCCAGCGCGTTTACCAGCGGGATCGATGCCTCCAGGTTCGGCAGCAGAATGATTGTCCCGTTCGCATCCCAACTCGCCCGCGCCACGGCGGATGTGGAGAGTGCCGGTATCTGACGCTCGACCGCCGCCGCAACGGCATCGGCAAAGGCCGCATCGTCGGTCAACAGGATCGATTGGCTGGTCGGATCATGTTCGGACTGACTGAGCAGGTCGGCGGCGATCCATTCCGGGTCGTTCTTCCCATCGGCCACCACCAGAATTTCTGATGGCCCCGCCACCATATCGATGCCGACCACGCCATAAAGTTGCCGCTTGGCTTCCGCGACCCACGCATTGCCCGGCCCGACGATCACGTCCACCGGCGCGATCCGCTGCGTGCCATAGGCCAGCGCCGCAACCGCCTGCGCTCCGCCGACGCGCCAGATTTCGCCGATCCCGGCAATCTCCGCCGCCGCCAGCACCATCGGATTGATGACGCCATCGGGCGTAGGCGTGACCATCGCGATCCGCTCGACGCCCGCCACCTTGGCAGGGATCACATTCATCAGCAGCGAACTGGGATAGGCCGCCCGCCCGCCCGGAACATACAGCCCCGCAGCGTCCACGGGCCGCCACCGCGCACCGAGGCGCACGCCCGCGCTGTCTACGCCGTCGCTGTCCTGCGGCTTCTGCGTCGCATGATAGGTCGCGATCCGGTCCGCTGCGAGTTCCAGTGCATCGCGCAACTCCGTCGAAATTCCGGCGAGGGCCGCCTTCCGCTCTGCCGTCGAAACGGACCAGCCGCTCGCCTCCAGATCGTGCTTGTCAAAACGCTGCGTATAATCCGCAAGCGCCGCATCGCCCTCGCCGCGAATACGCTTCAGGATCGCGGACACATCGCGCGACACATCCTCATCGGCTTCACGGCGGGCATTCACCAGCGCCGTGAAAGCCTGCGCAAAGTCCGGCGCGCGACTGTCCAGCCTAAGCGGCATCGCGCACCCCGACAGCACGGCGGAACGATTCCACCAGCGGCACCAGTTGGCCCGATCGCATCTTGAATGCCGCACGATTGACGATCAGCCGCGCGGAAATCTGCATGATGATGCTGGTTTCAACCAGGCCATTGGCGCGCAATGTGTCACCCGACGACACCAGATCCACGATCCGCCGCGACAGGCCCAGCGACGGCGCCAATTCCATTGCACCGTTCAGCTTCACGCACTCCGCCTGAATGCCCTGCGCCTCATAATGCTTGCGCGTGAGGTGTGGATATTTGGTTGCGACCCGCACATGGCTCAACGCCGCCTCGTTTTCAGCGGCCAGTCCTGCCGGCTCCGCGACAGACAGGCGACAATGACCGATGTCGAGGTCAACCGGGGCGTAAAGCTCGGAATAATTAAACTCCTCGACCACGTCGGACCCGACGATCCCGATCTGCGCCGCGCCGTGCGCAACAAACGTCGCGACGTCGAACGCGCGCACCCGGATGATCGAGACATTCACCTGATTGGTGGCGAACTTCAGCGCCCGGCTCTTGCCATTATGGAAGTCCGCCTCCGGTTCGATCCCGACGCGCGACAACAACGGCAACGCCTCTTCGAGGATGCGGCCCTTGGGAATGGCAATGATCAGCGGCTGGCTCATGGGCGTGCCTTACTGGCGGGCGTTGGAAAGGGCAACATTCCGCCTGCGGTTAAAGCAGCAGCCTTTCACGCACGGGATTGCGGCAACCGACGAGATCGACGATGATCCGCGCTGACGTTGAATAGGGGGGTGTCGATGTTTCGCGTTTGTCTGGCGGTGATCGCATTGCTCTTCGCTCTGCCGCCCGCCATTGCGGCCCCATCAGATGCTGGCGCGAAGAAGCTCAGCAAGGCCGATCGTTCGATGCTGTCGATGGACCAATATGCCGACTGCCTGCTTCAATATGACAGGAAGAAGGTCATCGCGCTTGCCCAGATGTATCCGGAAAGCCGCGACTACACACGGGCCGCTGCAAAAGTCGCTATTGACGTGTGTCTGGAAGCCGGCTCCATCAGCTTTGACAGCCAGCTCTTAAGGGGGGCTTTATTTGGCGCATTATACCGCGCCGACTTTGGTGCGGTCGCGCCTTCGCTGCGTCCAGTGGAAGTAAGCTATGCCAGCGATGTGAGCGGCATCAATAAGGAAGCCGACGCCCAGTATATTGCCTTGCGCCAGTTCGCTGCGTGCGTCGTCCACAAGGATGCCGAAAATGGTCGCGCCCTGATACTGCATCCCGCTGGCAGCAAGCCTGAGAAAGAGGCTTTCCGGGCGCTGTCGCCCCTATTCGGCCCCTGTCTGCAGAGCGGGATAAAAGTAACCTTCAGCAAGCAGATGGTAGTCGGGCTGATCGCCGAAGCGATGTACCGGGAATCCACCGGTTAGATGTGATCGGCCAAGATCAGGAATCAAGGATAGCTCACCGTTTTGGGGCGGCCTTGCGGAATTGGAATAAACTCCTGATCGTCACCCGGGATCAGTGGGAAACGCATGGCCTCCCAATCCTCGCGCGCCTGCATCAGCCGGTCTTTGGTGGATGACACGAAGTTCCACCACACATGCCGCGGCGTCTTGAACGCCTCCCCACCGCATAGCATCACGCGACCGCCATCGACACTGTAGAGCGTCGCGCGCGTTCCCGGCCGCAGTACATAAAGCGTCTGCGCCTTCAGCGGCACACCATCCAGCGCCGCGTCACCGCCCGACACATAGATTGCGCGCTCGTCTGCCTCAGCCTCGATAGGGATCGCGCCGCCCGGACGCAGCATGATGTCGGCATAGATCGTCTGCGCATAGGTCGTGACCGGTGCGGTTTGCCCCCACAGCGATCCCATGATGATTCGCGCCCGTGCGCCGCCATAATCCAGCACCGGCAGGCTGTCCTCCGGCACATGCTCGAAAGCGGGGTCGATTTCTTCCTGTCCGTCCGGCAGCGCGATCCATGTTTGGATGGCCGACAGCTTCGACGCGCGCACACGTTCGTCTTCCGGTGACCGTTCCGAATGGACGATGCCCTTGCCCGCCGTCATCAGGTTCACCGCGCCCGGCTCGATCAACTGGTTCGACCCCAATGAGTCGCGATGCTGGAACGCGCCCTCATACATGTAAGTGACCGTCGCGAGGTTGATGTGCGGATGCGGCCGCACGTCGATCCCCTCGCCTGGCCCGAACTTCGCCGGTCCCGCCTGATCGAAGAAGATGAACGGCCCCACCATCGTCCGCTCCTTGGCGGGCAGAGTGCGATACACTTTGAAGTCGCCAAGATCATGCGTCGTCGGGGCGATCGTCTGGATGATGATGTCCTCTGGCATGCTCATTCCCCCGGCGCCTTCGCCTTGATGGCAAGGGCATGCACCTTCTCGCGAAGCAAATCCGACAGAGCAAGGTTCACTAACCGCTGCCGTGCGACACGGCTCTGCCCGGCGAACGCTTCCGCCACGATCTCCACGGTAAAGTGGCTCTCCCCCGTGCCATCGTCGCCCATATGCCCCCGGTGGTTTGCGCTGTCGTTGATCACGGCAAGCTGTTGCGGTTGCAGGGCGGCGCGCAGCCGCGCCTCGATTTCAGTGGCCACGTTATTCATGGAGGTTTGGGCCTTTCGATTCTTGGGTCATGCTCCCTATATAGTCGGATCACCCGTGTTTGCATCTGGACTGATCTTGGCTTCCGATCCTTTTTCCAACCGCCGCTTCAATCGTTTCCATGGACGGGTGGAAGGCGATGGGCGTCCCTGCGCTGTGCGAGGCTGCGATGAGGCGGGCGAGTTTCGTGCGCCGCCAGCCGACGGTCCCGCCTCCCATGCCGAAGGTCCGCGTTGGCGCTGGCTCTGCCTCGATCATGTGCGTGAGTTTAATTCCGGCTATAACTTCTTCACGGGCATGTCCCCCGATGAAATCGAAGCGGCGCAGCGCCCGTTCGCGGGTTGGGAACGCGAGACGCGGGCCTTTGCCGCCAACGGCACGACACCGCCGCCCAAGTGGCAGGATTTCAGTGATCCGATCGACGCCATCGGCGCGCGCTTCAAGGAGCGCATGCGCGAGGCGCAGGCCCGCGCCGACGCCAAGCCGCTCTCGACGGAGGATCGCCGGGCGCTCAAGACACTCGGCCTTGGCGTCGATGCGGACCGAAAAGCGCTGCGCACGCGTTATACCGAACTCGCGCGCCGCTATCACCCCGATCATAATGGAGGCGACCGCGCGCACGAGAAAGCGTTGCAGGAGGTCATTTCCGCCTATACGCACTTGCGAAAGGCACCCGCCTTTGCGTGATTCACCGCTGGCCGCTTCCGGGCGACGGCGCAACCCGACCGGCCCTTGGGCCACGATCCGATCGACAGGCAGAGCATGACCGACATACCCAATACCCAGCCCGACAACCGCACCGAGACGATCCTGGAGCGGCCTGACCGCGAAGTCAGCGCGCGCGACGTGTTCGGCGTGGACGTGGACATGATGGTCCCCGCTTTCTCCGAAGCGGACGAGCGCGTGCCCGATACCGATCCCGCCTATGTGTTCGATCCGGATACGACGCTGGCGATCCTGGCGGGCTTTGCGCATAATCGCCGCGTGATGGTTCAGGGCTATCACGGCACTGGCAAGTCGACGCACATCGAACAGGTCGCCGCGCGCCTCAACTGGCCATGCATCCGCATCAACCTCGACGCGCATATCAGCCGTATCGACCTTGTCGGTCGCGACGCCATCGTCCTGAAGGATGGGCAGCAGGTCACCGAATTCAAGGAAGGTTTGCTTCCCTGGGCGCTGCAACGCCCGGTCGCGCTGGTGTTCGACGAATATGATGCGGGGCGCCCGGACGTGATGTTCGTGATTCAGCGTGTCCTCGAAACCGATGGCAAGATGACGCTGCTCGACCAGAATCGCGTCATCCGTCCCTCGCCCTATTTCCGCCTGTTCGCGACGTCGAACACGGTCGGTCTGGGCGACACGACGGGTCTCTATCACGGCACGCAACAGATCAACCAGGGGCAGATGGACCGCTGGAACATCGTCGTGACCTTGAACTACCTGCCCGCCGCGACCGAAGCCCAGATCGTGCTCGCCAAGTCCGGCGAATATGATCACGAAGGCGGCCGCAAGGAAGTCGAGAACATGATCAAGGTCGCGGAATTGACACGGCAGGGCTTCGTCAATGGCGACATCTCCACCGTCATGTCGCCGCGCACGGTGATAAGCTGGGCGCAGAACGCACTCATCTTCAAGAATGTAGGCTTCGCCTTCCGCCTGTCATTCCTAAACAAATGCGACGAGGCGGAACGCAGTCTGGTCGCGGAATATTACCAGCGCGTCTTCGGCAAGGATTTGCCCGAAAGCGTCGTGGGGAAGGCGTAATGACGTATCATTTTGTAAGAAACATTTTGCTGCGTTAGAATGATACTATGGACATTGTGACCGTTCTTAATCGACTGAAAGCGAACGAGCACGAGTTGCGAAACTTGGGCATCGCTAGCCTGTCCTTGTTCGGATCGACCGCCCGTGGCGAAGCGCGGCCGGACTCCGACGTCGATCTGGCGGCAACATTCGACGAAAGTGCCCGTATAGGTCTTTTCGAGTTTGCGGACATTACGGAACGCCTGCGCATGCTGCTGGATACGCCTGTCGATCTCGTGGGGGAACCGGCTCGCAAGCCCAGAATGCAGGCGGAAATCGATCGGGATCGCATCCGTGTCTTCTAGACGTGAAGATCAGCGTCTGCTGGACATCATTGAGAATAGCGATGCCGTCGCGGAATATATTGAAGACATGCCGTTCGACAGTTTCGTCAAAGATCGCAAGACGATCGATGCTGTCGAACGTTGCCTGATGCGCATCACGGAAGCCGCGATAAAGATTGGGGAAGAACGTATGCAAATCATAGCCCCTGCGCTTCCCCTCTATGCCGTTCGTGGGCTGGGAAATATTTTGCGGCATGAATATGACCAAATCGATATGAAGTCGATATTCGTTACCCTTACCGAACATCTGCCGACGTTGCGCGCAGCCTGTCCGCGCACCCTGGACCAGCCTCAGTGACTGAACGCTCCCCTCTAGACGCCTTCAAGGCCGTGCTGTCCGGCGCGGCGCGCGCTATTGCGCGCGATCCGGAACTTGACGTGTCCTTCACGGCGGACGCGCCTCATGTCGCGGGCAAGCAGATCAAGGTGCCTTCGCCCAGCCGCACGCTGCCCGCCGATCAGGTTGCGCTGGCTCGCGGCTTTGCCGACGGGAACGCGCTGCGCCTGCGCCACCACGATCTCAAACTCCATGCTGCCTCCGCGCCCGGCGAAGCCGTCGCCCGCGCGGTGTATGACGCGATCGAGCAGGCCCGCGTGGAGGCCATTGGTTCGCGCCAGATGGCGGGCGTTCGCGCCAATCTCAGTGAGGCGCTCACCATGCGCCTCAAGTCCGATCCCATCGCGCGTGCCAAGGGCCGCGACGAAGTGCCGCTCAGCACCGCCGTCGCGCTGATGGTTCGCGAGCGTCTCACGGGCCAGACTGCGCCCCGCAGCGCCGTCGCGGGCCTCGACTTCGTGCGCGAATGGATCGAGGACAAGGCGGGGTCCGATCTCGATGCGCTTGGCCTTGCGCTTGACGATCAGCGCGCCTTTCAGAAGCTCACCACATCGCTCCTCGAACATCTCGAACTGATCGAGAGCGACGCTCCGCCAGACGCCAGCGACGATGACGCGCAGGACGAAGGCGAAGATCAGGAGCAGCAGCAGGACGAGGGCGACGAAGGCGAGGAAAACGCCGGGGACAGCGACGCCCAGACCGAAGCGCGCTCCGAAGAAAAGGGCGGCGAAAGCGAAGACGGCGACCCCGACTATAGCGACGAATTCGACAGCGATAGCGAGAGCGGCGCGGACGACATGGGCGAAGAGGGCATGATGCCTGTGCGCCCCAATCGCCCAATGTCGGACTTGCCGCCCGGCTTCGACTATAATGTCTACACGACACGCCATGACGAGACGACCGGTGCCGAAGAGCTGTGCGACGACGACGAACTCATTCGCCTGCGCGGTTTCCTCGACCAGCAGATGACGTCGCTGCAGGGCGCGGTGACTAAACTCGCCAATCGCCTGCAACGCCGGCTGATGGCGCAGCAGTCGCGCAGTTGGGACTTCGATCAGGAGGAAGGGATGCTCGATGCCGCCCGCCTCGCCCGCATCGTCATCGACCCGACGCATTCGCTGTCCTACAAGATCGAGCGCGATACCGAGTTTCGCGATACGGTCGTCACCCTCTTGATCGACAACAGCGGATCGATGCGCGGCCGCCCGATCAGCATCGCCGCGATCAGCGCCGACATCATGGCGCGCACCCTCGAACGTTGCGGGGTCAAGACCGAGATATTGGGCTTTACCACGCGCGCCTGGAAAGGGGGGCAGAGCCGCGAGGACTGGCTCGCCGCCGGTCGCCCGCCGCTGCCGGGCCGCCTGAACGACTTGCGCCACATCGTCTACAAGCGCGCCGACGACCCGTGGCGACGCGCGCGCAAGAACCTCGGCCTGATGATGCGCGAAGGGTTGCTGAAAGAAAATATCGACGGCGAGGCGCTGCTCTGGGCGCATAGCCGCCTGCTCGCCCGGCACGAGGAACGCCGCATTCTGATGGTCATTTCCGATGGCGCGCCGGTCGATGACTCGACGCTTTCGGTGAACAGCGGCACTTATCTGGAACGGCATTTGCGGCAGGTGATCGACTGGATCGAGAACCGCTCGCCCGTACAACTTGTCGCCATCGGCATCGGCCATGACGTCACGCGTTACTATAAGCGCGCCGTCACGATCATGGACGCCGAACAGCTTGGCGGCACGATGGTCGAGCAACTGGCGGGTCTGTTCGATGAGGATTGAGGCGTGAGCGTCGCCTTCCGCCGCGAGAGCGATGAGGAGCATCTCGAACCTAAATTCGAGCTGCCCGTTCCGCCCGGCCCTAATCTGGTGACGCCGCGCGGCCTCGCGATGATCGAGGCGAAGGTCACGGAGGTGGAAGCAGTTCTCGCCGCCACGTCGGAGGTCGAAGCGCGGAAGAAGGTTTTGCGCGAAGCCCGCTATTGGCGCACCCGGCAAGCCACCGCGCAGATCGCGCCGATGCCGCAGGATAGCGTCGCCTTCGGCTCCCGCGTCCGCTTCCGCCTGAATGGACAGGAGCGCACGCTTGACTTTGTGGGCGACGACGAAGCCGACCCGGCGGAAAACCGCATAGCCTTCTCCGCGCCCCTCGCCCGCGCAATGATGGAAGCGGGCGTCGGCGAACTGCTCGACTTCGGCGGCAAGGCCGAGGCGATAGATGTGCTGGAGGTCGGGGTTTCGGCGTCGATGATGGGGGAGCCTTAGGGCTACCGGTTGTGGACGCCAAAATCTTGGCAACTGCCTAGTCACCTGAATCTGAAGTTCGGCTCATAACACTGTCATGCTGAACCCTTCGACATGGTCAGGACGGGCTCGTTTCAGCATCCATCGAGCCGCTCAGACCGGCGCTCTGGAAGGAGAAATGGACCCTGAAACAAGCCCGTCCTGAGCCTGTCGAAGGGTTCAGGGTGACGGTCCCTAATGTGATGGACGTCGATTTCGCCATACTGGAACCGGACACCCCACCCCTCACCCCACCTCCACACCCTTCCAGAAGGCGATGCGGTCGCGGATGTTTTCCGCCTTCGGTTTAGGGTCGGGATAATACCATGCGGCGTCGTGATTGTCGGCGCCATCGGCGTGCAGGCTGTAATAATGCGCGGTGCCTTTCCACGGGCAGATGGTCGTCGTGCTGCTCGGGCGGAGAAGCGAGGCGTCCACCGCGTCCGCCGGGAAATAATGGTTACCCTCCACGATTACCGTGTCGTCGCTGCTGGCGATCAGCGTGCCATTCCATCGTGCTTCGACCATCATATGTCTCCTGTGAACAGAGTAGGTCGGGCGCAGCGCGGCGCATTTCAAGGATCGAAGGACCCGGCACCGTCGCCAGAGGTTGACCTCTCCCCGCAACCGCATCATGGCAAGGCCCATGACGCACTCTGCCCCCGCTGCGCCGCTTTGCCTGTTCAACAGCCTTACGCGCTCTGTCGAGACCTTCACGCCGATCACGCCGGGCAAGGCGCGCGTCTATAGCTGCGGCCCGACAGTCTATAATTACGCCCATCTCGGCAATCTGCGCGCCTATGTCTTCACCGACACGCTGACGCGGGTATTGCGGTGGAAGGGCATGCACGTTACCCACGTCATCAACATCACCGATGTCGGCCACCTGACCAGCGATGCCGACGCGGGCGACGACAAGATGGAGGCCGCAGCCCGTGCACAGGCCAAGAACATCTGGGACATCGCGGCGCACTATACCGAGGCGTTCAAGAGCAACATCGCCGCGCTCAACATCGTCGCGCCGAGCCAATGGACGGTCGCGACCGATTATGTGCCGCAGATGATCGCCTTTGCGACACGGATCGCGCCGCAGCATTGCTACGAACTGCCCACCGGCCTCTATTTCGACTCGACCACCGTGCCCGATTATGGCGCACTGGCGGGCGGTCGCGACGATGCCGCCAATGCGCGCATCGACCCGGTCGAAGGCAAGCGCCATCCGTCCGATTTCGCGATCTGGCGCAAGTCGCCACCCGGCGAACAGCGGCAGATGGAATGGGATTCCCCCTGGGGCAAAGGCGCGCCGGGCTGGCATCTGGAATGTTCGGTGATGAGCCACGATACGCTGGGTCATCCCTTCGACATTCACACCGGCGGCATCGACCATCGCGAGATTCACCACCCCAATGAGATCGCGCAAAACCAGGCGTTTCATGCCTGCTGCGGCGGTGACGACAGCGTCAATCCTGCGCTCGCGGGCTTCACTGGCGCGCGCTGGTGGATGCACAACAATTTCCTCGTCGATCGGAGCAAAGGTCAGGATGGGGGCAAGATGTCGAAGAGCAAGGGCGGCTTCACCACCCTGTTCTCGCTGATCGAGCGCGGTGTGCACCCCCTCGCCTATCGCCTGCTCTGCCTCAGCGCCCACTATCGCAGCGAACTGGAGTTCAGCGGCGAGACGCTGGGCGCAGCGCTGACGCGACTGAAGCGGCTGGTGATGGCCGTTGAAGGATTGAAGGCACGCGCCGAGGATGTGACATGGCAGTCGCCCGACCGTGATTTCCTCCTCTCGAACCTCCACCCGAAGCTGCAACCCCTCGCCGAAGCCTTTGACGCCGCGCTGTCCGACGACCTGATGGTCCCGCGTGCAATTCCGCTGCTGGAGGAAGCTGCGAGCATGAAGAAGGTGCCAGTGGACGAAAAACTATGCCTGATCGCGGGCATGGACATGGCGCTCGGTCTCGACCTGCTGAACATCACCCGCGCAGATCTGCGTCTGGCACCCAGGGATGCGACGATCACGCAGAGCGAGATTGAGGCTGAACTGGACCGCCGCAAAGCCGCCCGCGCGAACAAGGACTTCGCCATGTCCGACGCGATCCGCGATGCCCTCGTCGCGCGGGGGGTAGAGGTGATGGATGGCGATCCATTGGGCTGGGAATGGAGGCTTGACCTTGGCTGATACCGCTCCGATCAAAGTCGTGGCCCCTGCTATGATGCGGGCTTCGGTAGAGCCTCGCCTGCCCGATGGCGTCGCTGTCCAGTGGTTCGCCGACGCGGCGCAGGCCATCATCATGGCGCGCGACGCGGAGGTCGCCTGGCTCGATCAATTCTCTCTTTCCGATCGGGTTGAGGCCATCGTTGCGGCCGAAAAGCTCAAATGGCTCAGCACGATAACGGCGGGTCTTGACGCACTTCCTCTTGATGTTCTGGCGAGGCGCAAGGTGCGGCTCACCAATGGCTCGGGCCTCAACAGCGAAACCGTCGCCGATTATGCCGTGATGGGCATACTCAATTTAGCAAAGGGCTTTCCCGATGTCGTCCGCGCGCAGGATCGCCATGAGTGGCTGCAAGTCGCTCCCGGCACCCTGGAGATGGACGGCACGAAGGCGCTGATCATCGGCCTTGGGACGATTGGGCGCATGATCGCCGCACGCCTGACGCCCTTTGGCGTGCAAGTGACGGGCGTGCGTCGCACTGCCGATCCGGCGGCGGGCGTCCTTGGCCCGAACGACTGGCGCCAGCAGCTTGCCGACTATGACTGGATCGTCGTCGCCGCGCCCGCCACGGAGGAGACCCGCGCTGTTTTGGGGGGCGCGGAGTTCGCCGCGATGAAGCCGGGCGCTCGCATCATCAACATCGCGCGCGGGGATCTGATCGATCAACCGGCGCTGATCGCCGCATTATCGGAAAAGCGCATTGCGGGCGCGTTCCTCGACGTCACGACGCCCGAGCCGCTGCCTGCCAACGATCCACTCTGGGGGGCGCCCAACTGCATCATCACCATGCATCTGGCGGGCCGCAGCCAAACGACAATGTTCGCCAAAGGGGCCGCCCGTTTCGTTGATAATCTGCATCGCTATGTGAAAGGCGAGCCACTTCTGCACGAAGTCGATCCGGCACAAGGATATTGACGCACGTAAGTTCTGCGAAAGCCGCATCGGACGTAGCAAACGAACCTGGCCCGCTGCCCGCTCTTGCCTTTACGGTTGGCGGCGCGCATAGGGCGACCCTCGTTTTTACCGAGTTCGGACAGGAGAATTACAGTGGCTGCGCAGTGGACGCCCGATAGCTGGCGGACCCATAAGGGGCTTCAGATGCCCCATTATAACGACGCAGCGGCGCTTGCCGCAGCGGAGTCGCAGCTTAGCACCTATCCGCCGCTCGTATTTGCAGGCGAAGCGCGCCACCTGAAAGCCGATTTGGCGAAAGTCAGCACGGGCGAGGCATTTCTGCTCCAGGGCGGGGATTGCGCGGAGAGCTTTGCCGAATTCCACCCGAACAACATTCGCGACACCTTCCGCGTGCTGTTGCAGATGGCGGTTGTCATGACGTTCGCCTCGAAGCTGCCGATCGTGAAGGTCGGCCGCATGGCAGGGCAATTCGCCAAGCCGCGTTCAGCGGATACCGAGACGATCGGCGGCGTGGAATTGCCGAGCTATCGGGGCGATAACGTCAACGACATCGCCTTCACCGCCGCAGGCCGCGAGCCTGATCCGGCGCGGATGGTGCGGGCCTATAATCAGTCGGCGGCAACGCTGAACCTGCTGCGCGCCTTCTCGACCGGCGGCTATGCGAGCCTTGATCGCGTTCACGGCTGGATGCTCGATTTCATGGGCCGCAGCCCGTGGGCGAAGAAGTTCAGCGAAATGGCGGATCGCATCGGCGAAGCGCTGGACTTCATGAAAGCATGCGGGCTTAGCCCCGACACCGTGCCGCAGCTTGGTGGAACGAGCTTCTACACAAGCCATGAAGCGTTGCTGCTCCCCTATGAGGAAGCGCTGACCCGGCAGGATTCGCTGACGGGCGACTGGTACGACACCAGCGCGCATATGCTCTGGATCGGCGACCGGACGCGCTTTGAAGGCAGCGCGCATGTGGAGTATCTGCGCGGCATCGGCAATCCCATCGGCATGAAGTGTGGACCGAGCCTTGAGCCGGATGCGCTGCTGCGCCTGCTCGACGTGCTTAATCCGGGCCGTGAAGCCGGACGGATGACCTTGATTACGCGCTACGGCCACGACAAGATCGAAGCGGGCCTGCCCAAGCTGGTGCGCGCAGTGATGCGCGAAGGGCACCCGGTGATCTGGTCCTGCGATCCGATGCACGGCAATGTCGTCAAGGCAGCCAATGGCTACAAGACGCGGCCCTTCGAGCGCATCTTGGCCGAGGTGCGCGGATTCTTCGCCGTGCATCGTGCCGAGGGTAGCTTCGGCGGCGGCATCCATGCGGAAATGACGGGGCAGAACGTCACGGAATGCACCGGCGGCGCGATCGCGATCACCGACGAAGGCTTGGCCGACCGCTATCACACGCATTGCGATCCCCGCCTCAACGCGGCGCAGAGCCTTGAACTGGCATTCCTGCTCGCGGAAATGCTTAACGACGAGTTATCAGAGCGTCGCCGAGTCGCTGCCTAGCTTAGCGTTTTTTCGCTTAGCGAATCGTTCGGGGGGATCATCGCCAACTGGTTGGAAGCTGGCTGGTGAACTAATGACGTCCGTCCTTTCGGTGCCGGATCTTCTCAAGAACCCCAGACATAGAAAAGCCCCGAAATTCGGGGCTTTTCGTCGTTCTATTGAATTCCGGAAAGGCTCAGTTCCAGCCGCCGCCGCCGAAAACGCGATCCCAGAAGCCACGAACAGGTTGATTCTTCTTGGTCATAATGGTCCCCATTCATAAACGCACGGCGCATGGCAGTGCTTGAGAACCATTATAGTAAATGCTGGTGGTTTACAACTTGTTAACTATGCGCAATGGCTTGCCAGTAAGGCTGGATCATAGAGAGCACCGTGTCCCAATCCGTAGGGCGGCAAATGTGATAGCCTTGTCCGATTTCGCACCCCATTTGCGTCAAGAGATATTGGATCTCGGCGGTTTCAATGCCCTCCGCAACAACCTGCATGCCCAAGGCATGTGCCAGTTCTATAGTGGACTGCACCACTGCCTGATCTTCGGCGCTTTTGCCCAGCGACATTGAAAACTGTTTGTCGATCTTGAGTTCGGTCGCCGGTATGCTGCGCAAATATTCGAGCGTGGACATTCCGGTGCCATAATCGTCGATCGATAGCCGGACGCCCATATCGCGAAGCTCTTCGAGCAGCGCGATCGCAACACGCCCTTCGGCCATTGCTGCAGTCTCCGTGACTTCCAAAATTAGATTGGCGGCGGGGAAACCGTTGGCGCTTAGCGCCTGACGCACCATGTCGATGATGTTCCGGGAGGCTAGCAGAACAGATGACAGGTTGACCGAGACACTGAAGCTTGGGTCAACCCTGATAGCTTCCGCACCAGCGCGCGTGGCAGCATCAAGCACGAATGCCGTCAGCCTCTCGATCCTGCCATGACGCTCCGCTACCTGAATAAATTCGTCCGGCCCGATCGGGCCACGTGTCGCGTGCGTCCAACGAGCCAAAGCCTCCACGCCGATGATATTGTTTTTGGCGAGATCCAGCTTGGGCTGATAGGCCACCCATATATGGCCGTTATCGATCGCCTGATCCAACTCGCCAAGCAAGGTAAGTGCCCACTGTTGTGCGCCGTTCGCGGCGGGATCATGGATCTTCCAGCACGTGCCCTGATCAGACGCAGACTTGGCCGCAGCCAGCGCGCTGGACAGGCGGTGCGACAGGGGCCGCTCGACTTCCTGATCAACGCCGAATGCGATATCCACGGTGAAACTCTTGCCCGCCACCGAGATAGGGTTGCGGAAGATGAGTTGTAACGCCTTGAACTGGTCCACCGAAGACCCAAGCTGTTCGGGTGGCAGTAACCAGAAAAAATTGCCATCGTCGCCGTGCAACAACTGCAGGCGGCCGACACCCAACAATAGCCGCGAAACCACCTGCTCCAGCAGATCGCTCTCGTTATCGGGCGGTAATGTGCTGACAATTTCGGTAAAGCGACTGATGCGGGCAGCCACCAGAATTTGCGGATCGACCTGATCGCGATGGAGAATGGCGTTGACTGTGGGCAGACCCGACACCGGGTTGATCGCGCCCTGGCTTTGTTTGCGGGCCCCAAAGCGCTCCCATGCAACAGCAAACGCATTCCCGGTCAAAAGTATCAAAGCAGGTGCGATATCGATAAAAATATGGAATTCTTGCAGCAACCCTGAGACCAATAGAACTGCTATCAAACTCAGCACGCTAAGGATCGCAACTGATTTGGTTCTTTTGCCAAGCAAACAGATTGATGCAACTGCAACTGCAAACAACCAGGCCGGAATCCAGCCCCAATCCCTCGTTGGACCTTCCAAAAGGGTTTCAGCCCCCATTGCGATTACGAAAATGCCAGCAGACCTGCCTTGGCTGAGGATGTAAGACAGGCGATCCAACATGTTCGAGTTGTAGCCCACCAACACCGTTTTTCCCTTCAGGCCGGGAAGCTGGGCGCGAGAATCAAGTAGATGGGACGCGCTCCAATACGGAATTGAAGATAGCTGATATGAGCTGTCGACTGTGAACTGTTCGGCAGTAGGGTTTTTAGTACTCGCGGCTGCAGTCCAGATGGAAGGATAGCGTTTCCCACCGATCAACTGCGCATAATTCATTTGGGGTACGCCGTTCCAGAACTTCACCCATTTCATATTGCTCACTATCTGCGCTTCACGCGCAAAAAGAGGCATTGGCAACACGGGTGTTCCCACTGCCTCCCCTGTTCGATAATCCATGCTGGCAGTCAGAGAAATCCGGCCCGGATACTTTTTCAACGCCTGCGCAAAGGCTTCATCCCCTTGTCTGTCGAGCGCCTGAAGAGGAACATCAAAGAACACCCGCTCGGCACCCGCAGCCATCAGCCGATCGGTCAGCGTTGCAAAACGGTCGCGCTTCCAGGGCCAGGGTCCAACGGCCGCCAGCGCCTCGTCATCAATGCCGACGACCACTATTTTGCCGCTGGCGGGCTGCGCACGCAAGGAAAACTGGATGGCGCGCAGGCCCAGTTCCAAAGGCTCGCCAATCTCGTCGGCGCCGATCAACAATGTCAAACATACCAGCCACGCCAGCAGCTTACGCCTGCCGCGGGGTGCTGAAGCACCTGACTGGGATGATCGATTTTGCATTCTGAAACCCTTCTCGGCTACTGCAGTAGCGAAAAGTGGTTACCGAAACGCAAATTATTCGGCATTGTTTTGCAAGGATTTTTCTGGCCCTCAGGAACGCGCCGATACGAACCTGTCCGGCGTGTAAAGCTCGGGGTCAATTAGCGCGACGCTCTGGTCGGGCGCTTGGCCCAGCAAGAGGGCCGCGCCGATGCGCGCGGCAGCGGGTGCTGTCTGAATACCAAAACCACCCTGCCCGGCGAACCAGAAGAAGCCCGACTGCCGCTTGTCATAGCCGTACACCGGCAATCGATCCGGCGCGAAGCTGCGTAGACCCGCCCATTTCCGTTCCACAGCAATAATCCGCCAATCGACGACGTGGTGAAGACGATCAATGGCGGTCGCAACCGACACTTCGTCCGGGGCTGCATCGCACGGCGCGCTGGGTGCTTCGTCATGCGGCGAAAGCCAGATACGGCCCGCGCCCGCCGGTTTGAAATAAAAGCGCTCCTCAAGATCCAGCACCAACGGCAAATCGGCCGGAGCGTCTGGCGCAACGCGCAGTTGTACGACCGTGCGCTGCAGGGGGCGGATGTCGATCGGGGCGACACCGCAAAGCTGCGCCACTGCATCCGCCCATGCGCCCGCCGCGTTGACAAGCGTGGCGCAGCGATATGCGCCAGCTTGCGTCTGAAGGGTCCAGCCGGTCGCGCCATGTTGGGCGGAGCTGAGCCTGGCCCCGATCACCAACATGCCGCCATTTCTGTTGAACTGTCGCAGGTAAGCGGCATGGAGCGCGGCGACATCGATATCGGCGGTGCTGGGTTCGGATAAGCCGGTTGTCCAATCGTCCCGCAGGCCGGGGATCGTCGTGGCGAGGCCCACACGATCCACCCGGTGCAGGGCGATGTTCGCATGTTCGAAGCGGCGCACGAAGTTGTCGACCGATGCAGCGCCGTCGGATCGCGCAATGTGGAGCGCGCCTCGTGGCGTCAGGAACGCCGCTTCGGAAAAGGCGGGATCAGGGTTGGCCAGCAACGGCCCTGATGCCGATGTCAACGGCTGGACGCCCGGGCCACCGTAACTTTCCGTCCAGAACGCCACCGAGCGCCCCGTCGCATGATAGCCCGCGACGTCTTCCATCTCCAGGATGAGAATGCGCGCATGGGCCGAGACTTCGGCCCCAAGGCTGGCGCCGGCCATGCCGCCGCCAATGATGATGATGTCGTAATCGGTCATTGCTTCGGGGCACGCGCATCCCAGAAAGCGTCAATGCGGGCAAGGGCATCCAGCCGTACATCATCGGCTTCGCGTAAGATTTCGTGCGCCGCCTCCGCGCCGTACATATGGAGTTGCGCATCGGGCAGGCGCGCGGCGACGCTGCGGATGGCTTTTGCGGAGACGAGCTGGTCCGCGTCCGTGCCGAGGATGAAGGTCGGCACGGTCATTTTCGCAAGTCCCGGCTCACGTGCCAGAGCCGCTGTCGCACGATATGCCTGGTCCAGCCACCCCCAACTTGGTGGACCCAGGCTGATTTCGGGCGTCGTCCTGCGCCAGTACAGCTCGTCATCATAGCGGGACAGAGAATGCGTCAGCCGCCGCTGGCGCGCGCGCAATTGAACGGCCGATGCTTCATTTTGCGTCCACGCCGCGCCGGTCGGACCGGCAATACGCAGCATGATCCGGATGACGATCCGGGCAAGCCATTGAGGGACGCGCCCTCCGTTCAAGCCCAGCATCGGTGCCGTGAACACCGCTGCGTCCGGTCGGATCACGCCATCGACCATCGCACGAAGCGCAAGATATCCCCCCATGCTGTGCGCCAGAACGACATGCGGCACGACATGCGGCCCCGTGCCTTCAGCCTGCCATGCTCGGGCGAAATCTCCCAGATCAGTGATCCATTGGCCGAAACTGGCAATGTGACCCACCATCGGATCGGCGAGAAATCTCCCGGAGCCGCCCTGCCCTCGCCAGTCGAACGTGGTGACTGCCCATCCCCGCGCTGCAAAGTGTGCCGCCACCTCAAGATACTTCTCGATCATGTCGCCGCGACCGGCGAGCATCAGCATATGTCCGCGGCTCCCGTCTCCGATGCGAAAGAGGCGGTGCGGCCATCCATCCGGCGCGATCCATTGGTCGAGCGTCCCGCCATCAGGCCATGTGCGAAACTGCGGGGGATTCGGGTTCATCGAGACATGGTTACG
This sequence comes from Sphingobium sp., assembly GCA_051305835.1. GTDB lineage: Bacteria > Pseudomonadota > Alphaproteobacteria > Sphingomonadales > Sphingomonadaceae > Sphingobium. Next base: position 580 of record JBPPMC010000122.1, on the reverse strand, counting down.
GTTTGGTAAGGCATGCGGTCTACACCTCATTCCCCATGATCGGGGAAATCTTCCAATTCGCGCTTCTGGGCGTGCTCGCCTGCCTGCTGATCGTGGCGGCGTTCACCGACCTGCGCTCGCGGATCATCTCCAACTGGCTGAACCTGGCCATTGCGGTGCTGGCCCCACTCTACTGGTGGGCTTGCGGCATGGCGTTCTGGCCTGACGTGCCGTTGCAGTTCGCTTTGGGCGTGGCCGTCTTCGCGGTGTTCGCCGGGTTGTTCGCGATCGGGATGATGGGCGGCGGTGACGTCAAGATGCTGGCGGCGCTGGCCCTGTGGTTCCCATGGCAGGCGCTCATCGTGCTGCTGACCATCATGGCTCTGGCGGGCGGCGTCGTCACGGTAATCACGATCATCCATCATAAACTGGCCCGGCGCGAAGGCCCGCCGGAGATCCCCTATGGGGTCGCCATCTCCATTGCCGCGCTGTGGCTGGTTGGCGAACGATATATTAACCAATTTACGTAATTATGCAGGCTGGAACCAGTGGTTCCGGCTTAAGGGGAGGCGGGTTTCGTCATGGATGCCAAGAAAATTGT
>JBPPMC010000079.1:0-10564 GCA_051305835.1 Sphingobium sp. | reverse complement strand
GGGGAGGTGAAGGTCGGAAAGGCATTGGGCAGTTCGAAACTGGCTGCGCTTTCAACGACTTCGGCGATAGTCTTCATCGCGACCCACAGGCCTGAGAAGCGCGACATCGCGATGCCGGCGAGGCCCAAAGTCAGGATTTCGGAGACGTTGGCGGGCTGCAACACAGGCATCATCACCGACTGGAAAATGCCGTCGGTCTGGTGCGGGAACATCGAGGACTGCGCGGCATGATCGTCGCCGCCGACAGCCAGAACACCACCGAGTGGCGACGTGCCGAGCATGTTGGCGTTGCGAAAGACGTCGCCCGTGCGGTCGACGCCGTTGCCCTTGCCGTACCAGATGCCGAACACACCGTCGACTTTTGTCGGGCCGTAAGCCTTGTGCATCTGGGCACCCCAAAGGGCGGTGGCGGCGAGATCTTCGTTGAGGCCGGGCTGGAAGACAACGTCATGGGCGTCGAGGTATTTCTGGGCTTTCCAGAGCTGCTGGTCATAGGCGCCGAGGGGGGAGCCGCGATAGCCGGAGACGAGTCCTGCGGTGCTCGTTCCGTTTTTGCGGTCGAGGCGACGCTGCATCAGCGGTAGGCGGACCAATGCCTGAATGCCGGTCATGAAGATTGCCCCGGACTCCGCATTATAAATGGATTCGAGACTTGTGACGCGTTCGATCTTCACGGGAGGCTCCTATACAGAAAGGCGTTTATAGCCTTGAGTACGGAGCGTTTCAGACCAAAGATCTTAGCGAACCTTGTTAATTTAGGTAATTACGCCTAGCGTCTAAGGATATGGCAGCAAATATCACTAATCCGATAAATCTCGATCGTCAGGACTTGCGAATCCTGCGGGCGTTGGCGCGTGACGGGCGGATGAGTTGGAGTGACCTTGCGACCGACATTGGGCTGTCGCTGACGCCGACGCTGAGGCGGGTTCGCAAGCTTGAGCAGGACGGCATTATCCAGGGCTACACGGCCAAGCTGGACGAGACGCGGTTGCTGGGGTCGATGGCGGTTTTCGTCTCGGTGACGCTGGAGCGGCAGGTCGACGAAATCCTCACCGCGTTCGAGGCGTCGGTGCTGAAGATGCCCGAGGTGATGGGCGGCTATTTGATGAGCGGCGGCGCCGATTATCTGTTGCACGCGTTTGTGCGCGATCTCGACCATTATCGGGGGTTATTGGGTCAATTAACCCGACTTGAGGGCATTGCGCACATTCAATCGAGCTTTGTGCTAAAGACGTTTTCGTCGCGGAGCGCGCCGCTAATCGACTAGACGGTCAGAGTCCTGCGCGTCCGAACAGATCGCCGATCGACCGGTCGAAATGCGCATCCATCGCCGAAACAGCGGCTTTTGCATCCTTGTCGGCGATCATTTGCGCCACATTGCCATGCAGTCTGAGCATCGTCGCGCGTTGGTCGCGGGTTTCGCGCGTGTTCCACGCAGAGGGGATGGCGACGCGCATCAGCGGTTCGAACGAGCGGACGATCTGGACGAACAGCGCGTTGCCGCATGCCCGCGCGATCGCATGGTGAAAGGCGATGTCGTGGATGGTCAGCAGATCCAGGTCATCGCCCGAAACCGCCATTGCGGCGGCATGCGACAAAATCTCACGGGCGTCGTTGTCCGACCGATTACTAGCGGCGAGTTCGACGGTGCGCAATTCGAGCGTACGCCGCACATCCCAGACTTCGGTGACGGATATCTGCGCGGTTGTCATCGCATGGTCGATAGAGGTGGCCATGACCGAACCGTCGATCGCACCGACCCGCGCATTGCGACCATTGCCGACGTCGATCAACCGGAGTGCCGCCAGCGCGCCGAAAGCTTCTCGCATCACGGCCCGACTGACGCCGAGGTCTTCGGCGAACTTGCCCTCACCCGGCAAGGTGTCCCCGACCTTCAAATCGTGCATTCGGATGTGCGCGCGCACGGCTCGAATGGCATGGTCGACGAACGATTTACCTTCGTTCAGCGCTGTCATGCAGCGATCCGGTCAGCGCGCAACCGCGTCGGCGCAAGACCGAAACGGCGTGAAAAGGCGCGCGTGAAGCTGGCGTTGTTGAGATAGCCGCAGCGATAGCCGATCGACGATACTGGCAAGTCGGTCACCAGCAGCATTTGCCGCGCGCCGCCAAGCCGACGTTCGGCAATCGCATCGCTGACACTGCAATCGAACATCGCGCGAAATCCCCGCGTGAGCTTTGCCCGGTTCAGCCCACAAGTGCGGGCGATGGTATCGAGCGTCAGCTTCTCGTGCCAATGGTCGTCGATCATGCGGCGTGCCGCGACGATGCGTTCGGCCTCCCCCGCCGAAAGCGTGCCGTTGCCATCAACCGGAACGAGCGCCCCATCAGCAAACATGCCGAATGTTGCACAGAGCAATTCGATACTCTTGGCGAGGCGGAAAGTGCTGTGGGCGCTATCGGGTAATTGCGGGTCGTGGATCGCCAGCGCGATGGCGCGCATCTCGCTCGGCAAATGCCAGCTTGCCTGGCCGACGGGGACCGCGCCGAATATCCGCTGACAGGCTTCGGTCGCGACGATGAAGACGAGATCAGCATCGGTAAGGTCGGGAATATCGGCGGGACCGGGGTGAAGCGCAAACGTGGCATCGCCCAACCGGAACGATAATCCGATTGCATGCTCTGGCCAGCCAGTCGTCGCGATGCTGCCGCCACCAACAAAAGCCATCATCTCACTCGAGACAGGTATTTGCGCTTTCATAACCTCTCCGTCCTGATTGCCAGTTTGAGCATCATATAACCTATCTGATAGGTCAGGCAATACCTTTAAATCGTGGTTGCCGATCGTGGCGCGAATCGCATGGCCGTTGCGAAGGCGGCGACCGAAATGATGCTGACGGTGATGCCTACCATGGCCAGTGCCGGGGCGATGTGCGCCTCGCCACCGAGCAGGCCGCTGACCGCCGCGACGAGGATGGGCGCAATGCCGTAACCGACCAGCCCGGCAACCGCGATGAACGCGCCGATGCAGAGGCCGCGCAATTCGTTGGGAATAAGCACGGTGAGCGTTACCGAAGTGACGACGCCGGTGACATTGCCCGCCAGCGCCAATGTGCCTAAACCAATGGCGAACAGCGTTACGTTCGGGCCGACGGCGAACAGGGCAGCGGGGATGCCGACGATCGCAGCGATAACTGCGCCGCGCAGGATACCCCCGCGCAGCTGACTTTTATGTCCGATGTCCGACGCAAATCCGCCGATGATGGCGCCTAAAAGGCCGGCCGAAAACAAAAGCAAGCCCATCCACCCGGCAAATTGATCGGGAGACAAGCCATAGCTGCGTGACAGGACGGGCGCGGCCCAAATTACGGCGGCGGTATCGGCCATGACAACGCTCGACTGGCCGATAAACAGGGGAAGCAGGAACCCGCGCCGTGTCCATAACTCGGCGGCAAGAACGCGAAACGGCGCATGGACCGTCTCTGCGACTTCGCGCCGTTCGGGTTCGCGCAACGCCAGCAAGGGCAGCACCACCAATGCGCTGACGAGCGCCAGCACATAATGCACGCCACGCCACGGAATTACGGTCGCCAAAGCGCCGGTATCATGCGCAAACAGTCCGTAAAGAGCGCCACCAGCGCCAAAGGCCGAGGCAACGCCGAGCGCCTTGCCGAGCGAAATGATCAGCATCGCCCTGCCGCGCTCAGTCGGCGCACACAGGTCGGAACCGATGGACAGTGCCGCAGTCAACGCGCCGGTGGCCCCGATGCCGACCAGCATTCGCGCAATGAACAACGTCGCCATGCTGCCAGCGACTGCCGTCAGCAGCGTGCCTGCGGTCCAGACGAGCGCCAGAGCGACCAGCAGGCGCGTGCGCCGTGTGCGGTCGACCAATATTCCGATGGGAACCGAAAACAGCACCAGCGGTATGGCGGCACCGACGCCCTGGATGATGCCGAGGCTATAGTCGCTGAGTTTAAGTTCGGCCTTTGCGCCCTCTTGCACCGTGCCGAACGATCCCATCACCATGAAGCCGACGACCATCGATAATGCGAGGATCAGCAGCGGCACCAGCGAGCCGAGCAGCGTTGGACCGGATTTGGCCCGTTCGGAGGGCGATGCGGCGTCGAGGGTACGGGTAGCCATCATGCTATCGCTCGCTTTACAGGGTGAAAATCTTGCCGGGGTTGAACAGGTTCCTCGGGTCGAGCGCGCGTTTCATGGTACGCATGATGTCGACCGCGTCGCCCAGTTCCTCGACGAGCCAGTCCTGCTTGCCGAGGCCCACACCATGTTCACCGGTGCAGGTGCCATCCATGTCGAGTGCGCGGCGGACAAGGCGGGTGTTGATCGCCTCGACTTCCTCGTGTTCGGCGGCGCTGTTCGGATCGAGTGCGAAGATGACGTGGAAATTACCGTCGCCGACGTGACCGAGGATGGTTGCAGGCACGGTCGCGTCGGCGAGGTCGCGCTTGGTTTCCTTGATACATTCGGTCAGGCGGCTGATCGGCACGCAGACATCGGTGGTCCAGCCGACTGCGCCGGGCCGCAAATTGACGGCGGCGTAATACGCCTCGTGCCGCGCCTTCCAGAGTTTCGAGCGATCCTCGGGCAGGTTGGACCATTGGAAGCTGCCGCCACCGTTGGCCTCGGCGAGTTCGCTGACCGTGGCGACCTGTTCCGCGACATAGGACGGCGAACCGTGGAATTCGAAGAACAGGGTCGTCAGTTCGGGATAGTCGAGTTTGGCCCAGCGGTTGACGGCTTTCATCTGGACGTCATCGAGGATTTCCACGCGGGCGAGTGGAATGCCGAGCTGGATCGATTGAACGACGGTATCGACCGCGCCTTCAAGCGTGTCGAATGAGCAGACCGCCGACGAGATCATCTCGGGCATCGGATGCAGGCGGAGCGTGACTTCGGTAATGATGCCGAGTGTGCCCTCTGAGCCGACATAGAGGTGGGTCAGATCATAGCCGGCCGCCGATTTGCGCGCGCGGCGGGCGGTGGTGATGATCTTGCCCTCGGGCGTGACGATTTTCAGTGACAGGACCGCCTCACGCATCGTGCCATAGCGGACGGCGTTTGTGCCGCTGGCGCGCGTCGATGCCATGCCGCCGATCGTGGCGTTGGCGCCGGGGTCGATCGGGAAGAACAGGCCGGTCGCTCGGAGATGTTCGTTGAGTTTTTCGCGGCGGCAACCAGCCTGCACGGTGCAGTCGAAGTCCTCCGCCCGGATCGCGACAATGTCATCCATCTCGGCCAGGTTGACACTGATCCCGCCACGGACGGGTACGGCATTGCCTTCCACCGACGTTCCCGCCCCAAACGGGATGATGGGGACTCCCGCGGGAACGCAGAGGTTAACGAGATCGACAACGTCCTCGGTCGAACGGGCGAAGACCACGGCGTCGGGCAACGACAGCGCGAAATGCGTTTCATTCGAGCCGTGTTGGGTCAGGACACTGTCGGTCACATTGAGGCTTTCCCCGAACCTTTCTCGCAACGCCGCGAGAAAGGTCGGGTCTATTGGAGCGCGTTCGGGGGCAACCAAGGGGTTCATCGGATCAGAACTTCACCGTGCCGCGCAGGCCGACGCGGCGACGATTGCCCTGCAAGGACAGGTTGTTGACGAGGAAGGCGGGGACGCCGGCTCGACCGAGCGCCGACTTGTCGATGTAGGATTCCATATATTTCTCGTTGAACAGGTTGGTCGCGAACAAGGCTATGTCGAAGTGCGGGGTCTGCCAGGTGAGCGAGCCGTTCACCAGTTTGTAGGCTTCGAGATTGGGCTGCGCTGCAATATCGAGCGAGTTCGCCCTGCGCTTGCCCTTGGCGACGAGGTTGGCGTCGAGCAGCAGGCCCTGCTCATGCGGCAAGCCAAGGCGATAGCTGCCCCCAACAGTGTAGTTGACGGCGGGGACGAACGGGATCCGATCGCCGGGATAGGCATAGCCGGTCGTCGCAAGAAACTCGCTGGAGTCGGTGACGCGGGCATGGAGCAGCGTACCATTGGCATAGAGGCGCAGCGCCTTGGTGACGGCGAGGTTCAATTCGAGCTCTACGCCGTAGCTTTTCACCTTGCCGGTGTTGAGGTTGACCGTGACAAAGCCGACCGGACGGCCGTTCGCGTCCAATATAGTGCTCGGTGCCAATGCGTTCGGACCGATGAAATCCTTATAGTCGTTGTAGAAAGCGGAAAGGTTTGCGGTCAGGCGGTTGCCGAGAAAGCTGGTCTTTGTGCCGACCTCGTAGGTCCAGACGCTGTCGCCGCGATAGGTCAGGTTCGGTGAGCCGGGGCCGTTCTGGCCGCCGCCACGCACACCGCGCGCGAGCGAGGCGTAGGTCATGAACACCGGCGTCCAGCGCTTGGTGAGCGTAGCGCGTGGCTGAAACTCGCTAGCCGTGTAAGCGGCTGGAAGCCCGGCGGTAGAGGCGTTGAGCTTTTGGTGATCCCAGCGCAGGCCTGCGGAGAAATCGAGCGTGTCGCCGAGTTTCAGGAAAGCCGTTCCGAAGATGGCCTGAGTGTTGTTGGTGGACGTCGCGGCAGTCGGAACCGTGAGGCCCAGCGGCACCACCGAGCTCGTTCCGAATGCGTTCGTCGTGTAGTGGCTGACGAAACCCCCGACGAGGGTCGAGAAATTGTCGCTCCACTGCGTGTCGAGGCGAATCTCGCCGGTGTAGGTCTTCAGTTTACGGTTTTGCGTCGAGCGAAGGAAATCGATCGGGGAGAAATCGCCGTCAGAAAAACCGGTCGAGTTGCTTTGGTTGAACCCGCCGATCGTAGTGATCTTGGTCTTGAGCTGGTCGAGCTGGAATTCACCCTTCAGGTTGACACCGTAATTCTGAATGGTGACAAGGCTGCGCGAATTGGTCTGGCCATCCAATCTGTAGTCGGTTGGTCCGTTCGAAACGAAATAGGGCACGTTGCCACCGAATATCCGGTCATAGCTGGCGTTGAGGGTGAACTTCGCCCACGTCGCTGGCGTAAGGACGACGGTGCCGTTAACGCTCTTGGTCTCGAGCGGATTCTGGTCGCCGCGCGCAAGGGTATTGTACTGGAAACCGTCCTGCGTGTGATAGGCGGCACCGATGCGGACCTGGAGGACATCTTCGATGATCGGGCCGCTGATGCTGCCCGACACGCTGCCGAAATTGTCGCCGGTTGCGAGGCTACCGTCGATGCGGCCTTCCCAAGTGTTGCCGGGCTGGCGCGTGATGATGCTGATCGCGCCGCCGAGCGTGTTGTTGCCGAACAACGTACCCTGCGGGCCGCGCAGCACTTCGACGCGGGCGACATCGACCAATGGTGAATTGAGGTAGGTCGTGTTCGGCTGATAGACGCCATCGACGAAGATGCCGACGCCGGGCTGGACCGAATCGATCAGCGTCGTACCGATGCCTCGGATTGAGACGAAGGCGCGACCGGCGCTGTCCGAATTGATGTTGAGACCCGGCGCGTAGGCCGCGATGTCCTTCACACTAACGAGCTGCTGGCTCTTGATGAAATCACCCGAGACCGCAGTAACCGCGATCGGCACGTCCTGAAGGCGTTCCTCTCGCTGGCGGGCGGTCACGACGATGTCATCGGCACTGATCTGTGCATCGGTTTCCGATACAGCGACGTTCGGTGCGGCTTGCGCAAACGCTGTGACGGGCAGTGTCATGGACAACGCGATCGACAGGGCGAGCAGGGAAATTCGCATCAGGCTATCCTCCAAGGCGACAGATCGAACGTCTATCGTTGAAACAGCCTATGCTATGTTCTCGACCTATCTGAAAGGTTGAGCGCTGTGCCGATCCGCACACATCCTTTGCTCGAACAAGCATTTAGACTACCAGCAGCTATATCCACCGTCCGCGAGCACGATGCTCCCGGCCATCAGGCTTGCCGCGTCGGAGGCGAGGAACAGGATGACGGCGGCGACTTCTTCCGGTTCCCCAAGGCGCGCTTGCGGTGTCCCGTCGATCCAGCGTTTGTACATCTCGCCCTCCTTGTCAGCGAAGGCGTTGAGCGGCGTCGCAATATAGGTCGGGGCAACCGCATTGACCCGCACCCCGCGCGGAGCCCATTCGGCGGCAAGGCTGCGCGTAAGCTGGTGCACCGCCGCCTTCGATGCGTTGTAATAGCTTTGCGGCTGCGGGCGGTTGACGATCAAGCCGCTCATCGATCCGACGTTGACGATGCTCCCCTTCCCCGCCGCCAGCATGTGACGGCCAAAAGCACGCGCGCACCAGAAGGTGCCGTTGAGATTGACGTCGAGCACGTTCAGCCAATGTTCGTCGGAAACATTCTCGGCTGCTGTTTCACTGCGCGCGATACCGGCGTTGTTGACCAGGATATCGATTGCCCCAATGGCGTCAGCAACGTCTGTCACATGGGCTGAATTGGTCACATCGAGCTTAACGCCATCAACAGCATAGCCCTTGGCCTTCAGCGCCTCGATAGCTTTGTCGACAGCGCGGGAATCACGATCCGCAATCGTGACGCGTGCACCAGCCTCCGCCAGTGCCTCCACCGTGCAATAACCGATGCCCTGTGCGCCGCCGGTGACGAATGCAGTCCGGCCATCGAGCCGGAAACGCTTGAGATACATGGCTGACGCCCTGATTCAAGGAAGGAAGGGCGCGGCGGGCATAACAGGCTCAGAGATCGCCTTGCCTGCTACCAGTTGATAGACCTGCCGGGTATCAGCGTTGAATTCGGCCCAGGGCAGCGTACCGTCGCGAGCGAAGTCGACCCAGATGCGGTGGACGCGCGTTGCGAGTTCCTGCGGCGGGTTCTCGCCGCACAGCCCCTCTGGACCGGTCACGGTAGCGAGGGCGTCAAAGACGAACGGCACTTCCATTGCGTGGGCGGCGCCGAGCTGACCGCCGAACGCCGGCGAGCGCCATTCGAATTCGTACATATGCGTGCGGCCCTTGTGCATTTCGGCAAAACGCCGCGCAGGCCAGCGGAAAACCAGATCGTTCATCGCATCGGTCAGCGCGTAGCCGGCCTTCTTTCCCGATCCCATGCCATATGCCTTAAGCACCTTGCGCGCCTGCGGCTGAGAGCGGCTCAGCACATAGATCGACAACCATTTGCCGATCTTGTCACGCACGCCAGATGCCACGAGGTAAAGGTTCATTTCCTCGGCATTGGTTCCGATCAGCAGGTCGATCTCCGCACCGGCACCACGCGCGAGGGCCGCAAGCGGCTGCTCCGGCAGAACATCGTCGCCATGCACCGGGATAAACCGACTGATCCCGAACACCGGCTCCCGCCCGTCCGCATCGCGGAGATCGAGACGCGTCTTCGGCAATGACAGTTTTTCGACCATGTCGAGCGCAGCGCCCGGCGATATACTGGCAAACTCCGCGCGATCGGGCGTGACCTTCAGGAATTTAGCAAGCTTGTTCACGACACGCTGCGCAATCGGCACCGTGCGTGTCATCGCGCCATGGCCGCTTTCAATGACCGCGCGTTTGAACAGCCCCTTGGCAAGCGGCGAGGTCATCAGATCCGCAACCGCCATTGCGCCTGCAGATTCGCCGAACACGGTGACGTTCTTCGCATCGCCGCCAAATGCCGCAACATTGTCGCGCACCCATTCCAGCGCGGCGATCATGTCGCGCATCCCGAGATTGGTAGGGACGCCCGGGATCGGCATAAATCCGTCGATGCCCATGCGGTAGTTGATGGCGATGCAGATCACGCCGTCGCGCGCAAAGGTGCTGCCGTCCTGCACCGGCGCGTCCTTACTGCCGACAACGAACCCGCCGCCGTGTATGAACACCATGACCGGCAGGGCAGTTGCTTGACCCACAGGACGCCACAGGTTCAGCGTGAGATAGTCGTCCCCCTCGACCCAGCCGTTTCCGACCAACGCGGCTGCATCAAGGCCCGGAACTTTACGGACCCGCTGTGGCGCATTGGCTCCCGGAACAGTCGCCATCCGAACCCCAGTCCATGGCTTAGCCGCTTGCGGCGGCTCGAACCGAAAAGGTCCGACCGGCGGCGCGGCATATGGAATGGACAGAAATGTCAAAACGCCGTCGACCACAAATCCCTGTACCTGCCCGCCACGGATCGAGACAACAGGGGGGACGATTTCGGCGGTGGCGCTGGCGTTGGTCATCCGGCAATAATTACTGCCTGCGCTGTGATTTCCTATGCAGATTTCTATGCCGATCGGAACGCATATGGTGCCATAAGGTAAGCGGCACCATGACTCTCTGAGCAGTCGATTGGCCGGATCGACTTTGCGGTAGCTTTTGCAAAACAACATCAGGCGGAAAGGTGCGGTCGATACACCAAGTCAGCATGCGAGGCATGGCCTGTTCAAACATGCGTAATATTGCACGCCGAGCTCGCGCATAACGACCAGCCCCGCTCCTTCCCGTTCGGCGACTGAGCGGGTGACGTCTTCAGGTAAGTTCGCGAACATCGATTCTCGGACATAATGTTTGGCATCGAGAGGGATCCCCGCTATTGATCTGCCCCCCGCTGAGTGGCCCAGAGACTATGATAGTCTGGACCACGGAAGGGACATTGAAATGCCGAGCAAGAAGCACAAGCCGGAAGAGATTATCGGCAAGCTGCGTGAAGTTGAGATCGTGCTGG
>JBPPMC010000078.1:0-28789 GCA_051305835.1 Sphingobium sp. | reverse complement strand
TTGTCCGCCTCCAGCCGCACGCTGTAGCGGGAGAGGACATCGGGGCGATCCGGGAAGAAGGTGATCCGGCGAAAGCCCTGCGCCTCGCATTGCGTGCATAGCAGGCCACCGGAGGCATAGAGGCCCATCAGTTGCGTGTTGGCTGCGGGCGACAATTCAACCAGTGTTTCAACTTGGTGCGCCGTTCCGGGCAACGCGATGACGAGCGCGCCCGCATCCATGGACCATTGGTCCGCGCCAAGCTCTTCGCCATCGACCCGGATCGACAGCGGCATCAGCCCGTCGCCGTCGAGACGCAACGGATCATCGTGCGAACCGTTGCGCGTTACGGAGAGCGTCGCCCGAACGCGCGTCGCCGCCGCATCCAGCGTGAAGTCGAGCGCGATCTCCGGCACCAGCCAGGCTGGCGCGCGATAATCGGAACGGCGAATGACTGCGGGCGCAGCGGCGGCAGTGGATTGAATGTCGGCCATTGCCCTCTCCTATTCCTCCGATGGGCACGGGGCAATGACGACGCGGCGGTAAATGGACCTTTTTGCGGGGAAGTGTAGGAAGGGATCGATGACGCACATGATGATCTTTGGACTGGGGTATACGACGGCGCGGGTGGCCGCGCGGCTGATGGCGGACGGTTGGCGCGTGACCGCGACGCGGCGTACTGCGGCGGCGGGCGTGCTGGCGTTCGATGATCGGGATGCGGTGCGCGCTTCCCTTGCGATGGCGACGCATATTCTCTCATCCGTTCCGCCGGGCGAGGATGGTATGGACCCCGTGCTGGCGCAATATGGCGCTGACATCATGACGTCACCCGCGCGCTGGATAGGGTATCTTTCGGCCACCGGCGTCTATGGCGACACGGGCGGCGCGTGGGTCGATGAAAGCGCGCCAGTGGGCCATGGCAGGCGCGGCGCGCGGGCGGAGGCCGATCTCGCCTGGGGTGCTCTGCGCGGGGACGTGCGCGTATTTCGCTTGCCGGGCATCTATGGACCGGACCGTTCCGCGATCGAACGGCTGATCGACGGGCGTGCGCGGCGAATCGCTCTTCCGGGGCAGGTGTTCAGCCGGGTGCATGTCGATGATATCGCGGCGGGCGTGATTGCCGGACTTGAGGGGCCAGCGGGCGTCTATAATCTGGCGGACGATCATCCCTGCAGCCAGAACGAAGTCATCGAAGCGGCATGCGCGTTGACCAGACTGCCCTTGCCGCCTTTACTATCGCTGGAAGAAGCGAAGCTGACGCCGATGGCGCGCGGTTTCTATGGGGAGAACCGGCGGATTGCGAACCTGAAGGCGAAGCGGGTGCTTAAATGGACGCCGCGCTATCCGAGCTACCGCGAAGGCCTAGCCCGCATCGCAATGACCATGCCCACGATCGACAGCGCCGCGCCCGCCGCAGCGAGCATCGACCAGCGGTAGTTTTCGAACAGCGTCGACAGCAGCATGGCGATGATCGGGACCAGCACATTGGCATAAGCCGCGCGGCCTGCGCCGATCTGCTGAATCAGACGGAAGTAGAGCGGAAAGGTGCAAACCGACCCGGCAATGGCGAGATAGGCGACGCCTGCCAGATATGCCGGCCGCGTGTCGATCACGGGCGGGCCGCTCGTTGCCCAAGCAAACGCGGCATCCATCCAGCCGCCCAGCAGCATGGCCCATGCCAGCACGCTGATGATCGGCAAGCGCCGCGCGATAGGCGATCCCTGCATGACGTTCGATACGGATGCGGCCATCATGCCACTCAATGAAAGGCCGATCCCCGCCAGCACCGCTTCCGGAGACACGTCCGCATACCGATACTCGCGCAGGAAAAGGAGCGATACGCCTGCCACCGCGATCAGCGATCCCAGGATGAAGTTGCGGCTGACCGGCTGACGGAATGCAATCCACGACATCAGACTGTTGGGGATCAGCAGCAGCGCATAGAATACCGCCACGACGCCGGAGGTCAGCACCATTTCCGCGCGATAGACGAAGTTGAAGTTGAGCATGAACTGCGTCAGACCGACGCCTGCGGCAAAGACGATGCCGCGCCAGCCGATCCAGAGAGGCAGGCGACGCGCGCGGGCCAATATCATCATGCCGATGCTGGCAAGCAGGAAGCGATAGGCGACGGACCAACTGGGCGGCACATCGCTCACCTGATCGCGGATGACGAGCCAGGTCGATCCCCAGATCAACGTCACTATGGCAAAGGGAATGACGACCTGCGGTGTCAGTAACGACGGGACATGATCCTGTTTCAAAGGCGGCGGATCGTCAGTCGCCGGGGCCGTCATAATGCGGCGATGGCGTCGGCCAGTGGCTGCACGTCCTCCGCGCTATGGTGCCAGCTTGTCACGAGCCGCGCTGCGCCTTGGCCCCAGTCGTAGAAGTCGAAACCCTGCGCTCGCAAGGCTGCGGCTTCCTCGGCCGTGACGCGGATGAAGATTTCATTGGCTTCGACGGGGTGCAGGCAGCGTGCGCCCGCCGCCTTGCCGATGATCGCAGCGGCGGCGTTCGCGGCGCGGGCGTTGTCCAGCCAAAGATCGTCTTCGATCATCGCCAGTAATTGTGCGGCGAGGTAACGGCCTTTCGACAGCAGATGTCCGCCGCGCTTGCGACGACGGAGCGTGTCGGCGGCCAGGGATTGATCGAAGAAGATCAGTGCCTCTGCCATCATGCCGCCATTCTTGACGAAGCCGAAGGACAGCGCGTCGACGCCTGCGCGCCACGTCAAATCGGCAGGGTGGCAGCCCAGTGTCGCTACCGCATTGGCGAAACGCGCGCCATCCATGTGGAAGCCCAGGCCATGCTCGCGGCACAGCGCGCCCAGAGCAGCGACTTCATCGGGCGTATAGACGCGGCCATATTCGGTGGCGTTGGTGATGGTGAGGGCGCGGGGCTGCACCTGATGCACGCTCGTGCCGTTGCGGACGATGCGGGCGCGGACCGCTTCGGGGGTGAGTTTTGCGCCATCGCCGGGGATTGTCATCAACTTCGCGCCATGGGTGTAGAATTCCGGCGCGCCGCCTTCGTCGGTCTCGACATGGGCTTCTTCGTGGCACAGCACGCCGCCGAACGGCGGGCACAGCGCGGCAAGGGCCAGGCAATTGGCCGCCGTTCCCGTCGTCACCCAGAGCGCCGACACCCGAGCCGCGAACAATTCGGAAAACGAATCATCGAGTCGCGCGCTCCAGCCGTCGCCATCATATGCCGTGTCCACATGGTCGGCATTTTCAAGCGCAGCGAGAATCTCAGGAGACACTCGGGCGGCATTGTCGGAAAAAAAGCGCATGGGCTTGGTCAATGCGATGCGAGGAACATTGCGTCAACATCTGCATGCTGCATCCGCGGAATAACGGGAATTTGCATTCATTTTGGCTGTTTTGGCGCCACGCTGACGGTCTGACGTCACAGCGTCACTTAACCTATTTTAGGAACAGCGGAACGCTTGACGCCATTTCGTCGTGAATCCGGTGTTAAGAATACCGGACAGCGAAGGCTTCATAGGTTCGTGGCTATTCAGGGGGCAACCCCCGAACAGGAACCTAAGCATATGTATTTAGCAGACAATGGCCTGGAATTATCTCTGAGCATAAACCCCAACAACTGGATTGGTTCCCACAAAGCGGGAACAATTTTAGGGACTGTCTATCACGACGTATTCTATGGCATTTCCGGCGACAGGATGTCGGGCGGAAAAGGCGACGATCATTATTATATCTGGGACCAGAATTACTCCATAACGGAGATGGCGGGGCAAGGCATCGATACGCTCTACAGCTATGCCTATACGCCGATAACGCTGGCCGCAAACGTCGAGAACCTGGTGCTAGCAGGCGCAGGCGCGAAGGTCGGTCTGGGCAACAGCCTCAACAACATCATCACTGCGGGCACGACCGGCGCCTATATGAATGGCGGGATCGGGAATGACGTCATGGTGGGCGGCGCGGGCATGGACACCTTCGTCATCAAGGCGGGCGAAGGTTCGGACTCTGTCTACAATTTTACCTCCGGCAAGGATATTATCCGGCTGGACGGGTTCGACATCGGCTCGTTCAAGAACCTGATGGCGCATGCGACGCAGCAGGGCAATGACGTGAAGTTCGACCTGGGCGGCGAGCATCTGACGGTCCGCGGCGCGACGCTTTCCAGCTTGAAGGCAGTAGACTTCGGCTTCCTGAATGATAGCGCGATCGTCATAGATGCGCCGAACGCAGCGCCGCTCGCAGGTCAGAACACTTTGAAGGGTACACATGCCGGCCAGACCAGCAATGGGTGGTACGCGATCAACAATGCCTGGAATGCGGGCAGCCTGAAATATGGCACGGACTATACGAACAGCGTTTCCTACACCAACAAGGATTTGTCGCAGGGCACGACCTTCAACTGGGACTTCCCGAAGGTATCGCTGGCGCAGGCGGCAGCCGGCAATGTGCTGGCCTATCCCGACCTTCTGTTCGGCGCGTCACCCTTTGCCGGTGGCACCAACCCCGGCGACAAGGCGCAGGTCTTCCCGGTGCAACTGAGCAAACTCACATCGCTCAAAGCGGATTTCGATGTCGGCTATAGTGGTGACACCAGCGGCTTCAATGTCGCCTTCGACATCTGGCTGACGAACAAGCCGGGCGGCGACGCATCGACCGTCACCAACGAGATCATGGTGTGGCTGCACAAGGGCGACTTCGAAGCCTTCGGCGACAAGATCGGCACCTATCAGGACGGCGATTTCGTCGGCACCATCTATCGCGCACCCGGTACGCATTACACGGCGATCGTCGCGAACAGCGATACGCCGGTCGGTACGCTGGACATGGTGAAGCTGTTCGACACGCTCATCGACATGGGGATCGTCAGCAAAAGCGAATATCTCGCCATGTCGCAGCTTGGCGCGGAAGTCGTGTCAGGATCGGGCACGCTGACGATCAACCATCTTGCCTATGACGTGCAGACCAAGAGTGCCGATGGCACGCTGACGAACCAGCATGTGACGGGCACGGGCACGACCACCACCACAGTCGATCCCGTCGCTACGGTGGATGGCACGATGGGAGATGATAATCTCGTGACGTCGGGTTCCAAGTCCGTCCTGCATGCTCGGGATGGCGATGATACGCTGACGGCCACGGCTGGCACCCACACGCTCCACGGCGGTAAGGGCCACGACACCTATGTGCTGCATTCCTCTGCCGACACTGTCGTTGAACTGGCCAATGAAGGCATCGATACGGTCAAGGCGGGCTTCAGCTACGCGCTCACCGACAATGTCGAAAAGCTGATCCTGACCGGCAACAGTGCGATTAATGGCGTCGGCAATGCGCTGGACAACGTGCTCACCGGCAACGATGCGGCCAACCGGCTGGAGGGCGGTGACGGCAACGACCGTCTGGATGGCGCTGGCGGGGCTGACATATTGGTAGGGGGCGATGGCTTCGATTTCGCGTCATACGCGTCGGCAAGCCAGGGTGTGAAAGTCGACGCGCTGACCCCATCGCTCAACACTGGCGATGCGAAGGGCGACATTTTCCAATCCATCGAGGGCTTCAGCGGATCGGCCTTTAACGACTGGTTTGCCGGGGATCATACGGCCAATACGTTGAGCGGCGGCGCGGGCGATGATTATCTCTCCGGGCGCGGTGGCAACGACTTGCTGGTCGGCGGCGCGGGCAAGGACACGCTCAACGGTGGTTGGGGCAATGATACCTTCCAGTTCGGTGTCGGCGGTGGTCGCGATGTCATCGAAGACTTCGGCGTGACCGGCGGGCAGCAGGATTATCTCAGTCTGGACAAGGGGTTGGGCGTTTCCAGCTTTGCCGAAGTGATGGCGCATGCAAAGCAGGTGGCGCACAACACCGTCATCACCTTCGATACGGGAGATTCGATCCTGCTGTATAACATCCAGATGAAGTCACTGGTTGCAGACGATTTCCTCTTCTACACCTGAAAATCGGATGAGTGGCGCGGGTGGCACGGCGAAAGGCTGCGCCGCCCCGCTCCAGCAATGATTATTTAGTGATTGCCGCTGTATTAAGTATGTTATCGAAAAGGTGCGGCGGACGGCCACGCCGATCGCGCACATACCGTTTCAGGACAGTCGCCTAATGTCGCCACGATTGACTTTCGGGGTTTTCCATACCCTTGATATGATAGCGAAAATGCCTTTTGGGGTCGTCGCATGAACGCGGTGGCCGAAGCGGCGCAGACCAGTGTGACAATGCCGTCTTCCGATTTGATGACCGCAGTGCGCCGCTATCGATCAGCCTGGATCACGGTTGGCTTCCTGAGCGCCGTGCTGAGCGTGCTGCAATTGAGCGGCGCGCTCTACATGATGATGGTCTATGACTCGGTGCTTCCCAGCCGCAGCATCCCCACGCTGATCGGCCTGCTGATGTTGCTGGTCGTCATGTATCTGTTTCAGGGCGCATTCGACACGATGCGCACCCGGATATTGGGCGACATTGCGGCGGCGCTCGACAAGGAATGGTCGCCGCGCGTGCAGCGGGCCATTTCCGACGCGGCGCTGCGTGGCCATGGCATACCCGGCGATGGCCTGACGCCGATGCGCGATCTTGAGAATATCCGCAGCTTCATGTCGGGATCCGGCCCCGGCACCATCATGGACTTGCCATGGATCATCTTTTTCCTCGGCATCCTGTTCCTGCTGCATGTCTGGATCGGCGTCACGGCGCTGATCGGGGCGATCCTGCTGCTTGGCCTTACCGTGCTGACCGATCGCGCGATCAAGGCGCCTGCCGCGAAGCTGAGCCAGGTCGCGGCCTATCGCAACAGCATGGCGGAAACGAACCTGCGTCACGCCGAATTGTTGACGGTGCTGGGCATGCGCGGACGGATGGAAGATCGCTGGCAGAATGTGAACCGCATGTTCCTGTCGGCACAAAGCAGCCTTTCCCGATCGACGGGCGTGCTGGGCGGCTTCAGCAAGCTCGGGCGTCTATTCCTGCAGTCGGCGATCCTGACGGTCGGCGCGCTGCTGGTGATCGACGGCAAGGCAAGCGGCGGCGTAATCTTCGCCTCCTCCATCCTGTCCGCGCGCGCATTGGCGCCGATCGATCAGGCCATTGCCAACTGGCGCGGCCTCGCGGCGGCGCGCATCGGCTGGCGGCGGCTTTCGAGCTTGCTGCGCGATGTGCCGCCAGAGCCTGAGCGGCAGACGCTGCTCCCGCCGCCCACCTCCCGCCTGGAAGTCATCAGCCTGTTCGTCGCACCGCCCGGAACCCAGCGGATGACGGTGCAAAATGTGAGTTTCGCTTTGGAGGCCGGATCGGCGCTGGCCATTATCGGCGCAAGTGCGGCGGGTAAATCATCGCTGGCGCGCGCTATCGTCGGCGCGTGGCGTCCGGCGCGTGGCACGGTGCGTCTGGATGGTGCGACGCTCGATCAATGGCCGTCCGACATCTTGGGCCGTTCGATCGGCTACATGCCGCAGATGGTGGAATTGTTCGAAGGCAGCATCGCCGACAATATCTCGCGCTTCATGCCGGGGCAGAATTCCGACGCGATCATTGCCGCTGCGAAGGCGGCGGGCGTGCATGACATGATCGTCGCGATGCCGGCCGGATACCAAACGCCCGTGGGCCATGAAGGCACGTCGCTCTCCGCCGGACAGCGCCAGCGCATCGGCCTTGCCCGCGCCCTGTACGGCGATCCGTTCCTCGTGCTGCTCGACGAACCCAATTCGAACCTCGACGGGGCAGGCGAACGCGCGCTCAGCACGGCGATCATGTCGGTCCGCGAGCGCAAGGGCATCGTCATCGTCGTGGCGCATCGTCCATCCGCGCTTGCCGCCGTCGATCAGGTACTGGTGATGCGCGATGGCTTTGCCGATGGCTTCGGCCCGCGCGACGAGATACTCGAAAAATTCCTGAAACTGCCGAATGCCGCCGCAGCCCAGCAGGGCGGGCAGGCGTCACCCGGCTCCCCATCCCAGCAGCAGGCTGCCTGATATGTCCGACCAGATGTTGTCTCTTCCCAGGCCTGCCAGCCTGCCGGTGTCATTCGAGCCGGAGGCGCGTCTTACCGGTACGTTGAAGACCGCAATGCTGTTGATGGCGGTGCTGGTGTTCGGCATTGGCGGCGCGGCGGCGTTCATCCCGTTCGGCGGTGCCGTGGTCGCCACCGGGCAATTGGGCGTTGAATCGCGCGTGAAGCAGATCACCCATCCGACCGGCGGCGTGGTGGCCGAGATACTGGTCGAAAATGGCCAGCATGTCCGCAAGGGTCAGTTGCTGATGCGCCTCGACGACAAGGTGCTTGGCACCGACGCGCAGCTTTCCGCGCTGTCGCTGGACCAGATGGTGGCGCAGCGCGCGCGGCTGGAAGCGGAACGCATGGCAGCATCGGAGATCCGGTTCCCCGACACGCTGCTGAAGCGCACCGACGCCAGCGCGCGCAGCGCCATGGCCGACGAGCAGAAGCTGTTCGCGATCCGCCGTGCCGAAGGGGCGGGGCTGACGGCGCAATTACATTCGCGCATCGGCCAATATGGGCAGGAGATCGCCGGATATCGCGCGCAGATCAACGCGCTGCAAAAGCAGGCGGTGCTGATCAAGCCCGAACTGGAGGGTGTGCGCGAACTCTATGGCAAGAAATTGGTCACGCTGAACCGTGTCAATCAGCTTGAACGCACGTCCGCCGACATTGGTGGCAACGTCGGCGCCTTGAGCGCGCAGATCGCGCAGGCCATGGCGCGCATCTCCGAGACCCGGCAGCAGATCATTCAACTGGGCGAAACGCGCCGTTCCGAAGCTGGTACGCAACTGGCGCAGATAAACAGTGCGCTGAACGAGCAGCAGGTGCGCAGTGTTTCGGCGACGGATGCACAGAGCCGCACGATGATCCGCGCGCCCTATGATGGCGTCGTCGACAAGCTCGCCGCGACGACCATCGGGGGCGTCATCCGCCCTGCAGACGTCATCATGGAAATCGTGCCCGATCAGGATCGCCTGCTGGTGGAAGGCGCGATCAATCCTGCCGACATCGACCGTATTCATACCGGACAGAGTGCGCGTATCCGCCTGAGTTCCGCCAGCGCGACGGCAACGCCGGAACTGCACGGCAAGGTGGTCTCCATTGCCGCCGAGCGCACGGTCGAGCAGGCGACCCAGCGCAGCTACTTCCCGATCCGGGTGGAGATCGACCCGGCCGATGTCGCCAAACTGACCGAAGTGAAGATGAAGGCAGGCATGCCGACTGAAATCTTCGTGGAGAGTGGCAACCGCACCATGCTCTCCTATTTGACCAAGCCGTTGCGCGATCAGATGGAGCGGGCGTTCCGCGATAACTAGAGGCGTCCCGCAATGCGGGGCGGAGCTACCCCCATCTCAGATGCTTGATCTAAATCAAAATACTGACTGTAGGGTGGTGTTAAGGCCTATGCTAAGCCGTCAGGCGTGAACGCGTTAACATAGGAAAACGGCGTGCCTGAATATGCTACCGACCAAGCGCTGACGGGTGTGCAGGGTTTAGACAATATTCTTGTCGGCGGTTTCAGCCGCGGTCGCGTATATCTTCTGGAGGGAAGTCCGGGAGCGGGCAAGACGACGATCGCCAGCCAGTTTCTGATGGAAGGCGCAGCCCAAAGCGAGAAGTGCCTGCATGTGACGCTGTCCGAAACCGAGGACGAACTTCGCGACAGCGCGCGATCCCATGGTTGGGATCTGGCGAACATCGACATCTTCGAGCTTGTGCCTCCGGAAAGCCTGCTCGACGAACAGCAGCAGCAGAGCCTGCTATATTCGTCCGACCTTGAACTGGGCGAAACGACGCGCCGGATCTTTGACGCGTTTGAGCGCGTGAAGCCGGATCGGGTGGTGCTGGACAGCCTGTCGGAAATACGCCTGCTGGCGCAAAGCTCGCTGCGTTATCGTCGACAGATTCTTGCCCTCAAGCACTTCTTCTCAAAACAAAATGCAACTGTGCTGATGCTCGACGATATGACGGCGGATGTCGCGGACAAGACCGTGCATAGCGTGGCGCACGGCGTCGTTCGCCTGGAAGAAATGTCGCCCGGCTATGGGCCTGAGCGTCGGCGGTTGCGGATCATCAAATATCGCGGACGGCGGTTCCGCGGCGGCTTTCATGATTTCGTGATCGATACGGGCGGCGTCCGTGTGTTCCCACGGCTGGTTTCGGCGGAACACAAGACGCAGTTTGCGCGCAGTATCGTCAAGAGTGGTTCTGCGGAAATGGACGCGTTGATGGGCGGCGGTGTGGAGCAGGGGTCGAGCGTGCTGGTGCTGGGACCGGCCGGCACGGGCAAGTCGCTCCTGACGCTCACGTTCGTTGTGGCCGCCGTGGAGCGCGGCGAGCGGGCGGCAATGTTCGTGTTCGACGAGGAAATCGGCTTGCTGTTCAATCGCGCCAAGGGGCTGGGCATCGATATGCAGTCCATGGTCGATGGCGGCCACCTGATGATCGAGCAAGTCGATGCGGCGGAGCTATCGCCGGGCGAGTTTTCGGAGCGCGTGCGGATCTGTGTCGAGCAGCATAAGGTGCGTACGATCATCATCGACAGCCTCAATGGCTATCAGGCGTCGATGCCCGAGGAGAGTGCGCTGATCCTGCACATGCACGAACTGCTGCAATATCTGAACCGGCAGGGCGCGACGACTTTCCTGACGGTGGCGCAGCATGGGCTGGTCGGGGACATGAAAGCGCCGGTGGATGTGACGTATCTGGCCGATACGGTAGTGCTGCTGCGCTATTTCGAGGCATCGGGGCGCGTGCGGCGTGCGATATCGGTCATCAAGAAACGGACTGGGCCGCATGAGGATACGATCCGCGAATATCGCATCGGCTCCCAGGGCATCAGGCTGGGCGAGCCACTGACGGGGTTTCAGGGCGTGCTGCGCGGCGTGCCGAACTTCACGGGAGGCGGACCGTCGCTTCTTGAAGACATTACTGCATGATTCCACATCTGTCCGAACGCGCCCTGATCCTCGCACCGCGCGGCCGGGACGCGGATATCGCCGCTTCCATGCTGACCGAAGCCGGAATACGCACGCAGGTGTGCGATGGCCTGCCTTCGCTCGTCCGCGAACTGGAGCATGGCGCCGGGTTCGCACTACTGGCCGAGGAAGGGCTGCGGACGGCGGACCTCCATCCTCTTGCAGGCTGGTTGCAGACGCAGCCGGAATGGTCCGATTTCCCGTTCGTACTCCTGACGCAGCGCGGCGGCGGCATCGAGCGTAATCCGGCAGCCTTGCGGTTCCTCGACATGCTGGGCAACGTCACGTTTCTGGAGCGGCCCTTCCACCCGACGACGCTGATCAGTCTGGCGCAATCGGCGATCCGGGGTCGCCGGCGGCAATATGAGGCCCGTTCGCGGCTGGAAGAATTGCATCGCGGCGCGGAAAAATATCACTCGCTATTCGAATCGATCGAGGCGGGCTTCTGCATCATTCAGATGATCTTTGATGAGGAGGGCCACCCGAAAGATTATGTGTTTGTGGAGGCCAATCCCGCTTTCGAACGCCAGACCGGCCTGACCCATGCGGTCGGGCGGAGTATGCTGGGGATGGTGCCGGGGCACGAACAGCATTGGTTCGATCTTTACGGAAAGGTGGCGCTGACGGGTGAGAGTATCCGCTTCGAAGATCAGGCGCAGGCGCTGGGTGGATATTGGTATGATGTCTATGCCCTGCGCGTAGGCGATCCCTCGCTTCGCCAGGTTGCGATCCTGTTCAATGACATCACGCAACGGCGGCATATGGAGGCTGCGTTGCGGGAGAGCGAGGAACGGCTGCGCGGACTGAACGAGACGCTGGAGGAACGCGTGGCCGAGCGGTCGCGGGAACTGGACATGGCGCAGGAAGCCTTGCGCCAGTCGCAGAAGCTGGAAGCCATGGGGCAACTGACCGGCGGCGTCGCACATGATTTCAACAATCTGCTGACGCCGATCGTCGGCAGCCTCGACTTGTTGCAGCGACGCGGGCTGGGGACGGAGCGCGAGCGGCGTTTGATCGACGGCGCGGTTCAGTCTGCGGATCGCGCCAAGACGCTGGTGCAGCGCTTGCTTGCCTTTGCACGCCGTCAGCCGTTGCAGGTGAAGGCTATCGATATCGGGCAACTGGTTCGCGACATGGCCGACCTTGTCGCCAGTACGTCCGGTCCAAGAGTCAAGGTGGAGCTTTCCATAGCTGACCCGCTGCCCCCGGCGCGCGCCGACGCGAACCAGATCGAAATGGCGCTGCTGAACCTGGCGGTCAATGCGCGCGATGCGATGCCGGATGGCGGCACTTTGACGATCGGTGCGGCGGTCGAGGATATCGATCCCCCTAACGGCCAGCGGACGGTAGGCGGCGCCTATGTGCGGCTATGGGTCACGGACACGGGCGTTGGCATGGATGAAAAGACCATCGCCAAGGCTGTCGAGCCGTTCTTCACGACCAAGGGCGTCGGACGCGGAACCGGGCTGGGCCTGTCCATGGTTCACGGCCTTGCTGCGCAACTGGGAGGCGACCTTTCCATCCAAAGCAAGTTGGGCGAAGGCACGACGATCAACCTGCGTCTGCCCATCAGCCAGCAACCGCTGGAGGAAGACAAGCCGCCACTGGAGATGGCAGCGCCCAGCGCCAATCGCGGCACCGCGCTGGTCGTGGATGATGAGGAACTGGTGCGCGCCAGCACGGCGCACATGTTGAGCGAACTTGGCTACCAGGTGGTGGAAGCGGCTTCAGCGGAGGACGCGCTCAAGGTGCTGGGCAATGCGTCGCAAGTGGACCTGATGGTCACGGACCATCTGATGCCCGGCCTCTCCGGTACGGAACTCGCCAAGCGTGTGAGGGACTCGAATCCCGGGATGCGCATATTGGTGATCTCGGGCTATGCCGAGGCAAAGGGCATATCGCCGGACCTGCCGCGCCTCACCAAGCCGTTCAAGCAGAACGACTTGGCCGCGAGTCTCGCTCACCTGTAGCGGAGATTATTCCTCGCCCATCCGCAGCGCGGCGATGAAGGCCTCCTGCGGGATCTGCACGCTGCCATATTCGCGCATCCGCTTCTTGCCTTCCTTCTGCTTGTCGAGCAGCTTCTTCTTGCGGCTGATGTCGCCGCCATAGCATTTCGCGGTGACGTCCTTGCGCATTGCGGCGATGGTCTCGCGCGCGATCACCTTGCCGCCGATCGCCGCCTGGATCGGGATCTTGAACAGATGGCGGGGGATCAAGTCCTTCAGCCGCTCGCACATGCCGCGCCCGCGCGTTTCCGCCGTGCCGCGATGGACGATCATGCTCAGCGCATCGACCGGCTCTGCATTCACCATGATGCTCATCTTGACGAGGTCGCCCTCGCGATAGCCGATCTGGTGATAAACAAAGCTGGCATAGACACGGCTGATGCTTTTCAGGCGGTCGTAGAAGTCGAACACCACTTCGTTGAGCGGCAGTTCATAGGTCACCTGCGCGCGACCGCCGACATAAGTGAGGTTCTTCTGGATACCGCGCCGGTCCTGACACAGCTTCAGGATTGAGCCGAGATATTCGTCGGGGCAGTAGATGACGGCTTCGATCCATGGCTCCTCGATGCTGCCGATCTTCGTAGGGTCCGGCATGTCGGCGGGATTGTGCAGTTCGATCTCGCCCGCGCCATAGGTCAGTTGGATCTTGTACACCACAGAAGGCGCAGTGGTGATGAGGTCGAGATCATACTCCCGCGTCAACCGCTCCTGAATGATCTCCAGATGCAGCAGGCCCAGGAACCCGCAACGGAAGCCGAAGCCCAATGCCGCGCTGCTTTCCATTTCAAAGCTGAACGAAGCATCGTTAAGGCGCAGCTTCGAAATGGAATCGCGCAGCTTGTCGAAATCCGCCGCATCGACGGGGAAAAGCCCGCAGAACACCACCGGCTGCACTTCCTTGAAACCCGGTAATGGCTTGGCGGCGGGGTTCTTGACGGTGGTGATCGTATCACCGACGCGCGTCTGGCTGATGTCCTTGATCTGCGCCGTGATGAAGCCGATTTCGCCTGCCGCGATCTCCGGCAGGGTCTCGATCTTGGGCCGCATGCAGCCGACCCGGTCGATCAGATGCTCGGTGCCGCCGATCATGAACTTGATGTTCTGGCCCTTCTTGATCACGCCATTGACGACACGCACCAGAATAACGACGCCAAGGTAAGGATCGTACCAGCTATCGACCAGCATCGCCTCCAGTGGCGCATCGCGATCGCCCTTGGGCGGCGGGATCTTCTTGACGATGGCTTCGAGCACTTCGTCGATGCCGATGCCCGACTTGGCGGACGCCAGCACGGCTTCGGACGCATCGAGGCCGATGACTTCCTCGATTTCCGCCTTCACCTTTTCCGGTTCGGCGGCGGGCAAATCGATCTTGTTAATGACGGGCACGATCTCATGGTCATGCTCGATCGATTGATAGACGTTGGCGAGCGTTTGCGCCTCCACGCCCTGCGCCGCGTCCACCACCAGCAGCGCGCCTTCGCACGCGGCGAGGCTGCGCGAGACTTCATAGGCGAAATCGACATGCCCCGGCGTGTCCATCAGGTTCAGCTCATACGTCAGACCGTCCAGCGCCGTGTAGTCAAGGCGCACCGTCTGCGCCTTGATCGTGATGCCACGTTCCTTCTCAATGTCCATATTGTCGAGCACCTGCGCGGACATCTCGCGGTCGGTCAGGCCACCGCAACGCTGGATCAGGCGATCCGCCAGCGTCGATTTGCCATGGTCGATATGGGCAATGATGGAGAAGTTACGAATGAGGCTGAGTTCTGTCATGCAGCGCCGATAGCAGCATGTGCGCCGGAGCAAAAGCATCCCGAAGCGATGGGAAATATTCGTGATCCATATCACGATCATTATCGCCGAAGATCATATAGCTATTTTAATGATGATGCCGTTACGATATCTGCGACATGGCAAAATTGGGGGATGAAATGCGTATCCGAAAAATGACGACCTTGCTGGCGGCAGTAGCAACCATGACTGCGCCTGCCTATGGCGCACCGCGTCAGGCCAAGCCTTCGGGCACCCAGCGCTTGCAGGAGCAGGCCGTGCAGGACGTGCCGCGTTGCACGCGCAAGCTGGGTACGGTCTCGGTGATGGACGGCGACGATCCTTCTGGCTGGACTCAGTTTCAACTGACCGGCCCGCAGAAGCTCATCAAGGTGCTGGTCCAGCGCTCGGGCTGCTTTAACTTGGTCGACCGAGGCTCCGGCCTGAGCGCTGCGCAGCGCGAGCGCGATATCGGCGGCGATCTTGGCTTGCAACGGCGCTCCAATGTCGGTCAGGGTCAGATCAAGGCGGCAGATTATGTGCTGGTTGCCGAAGTGCAGGCGTCGAACCGTAATTCGGGCGGCAGCGGCATCGCTGGTGGCATTGGCGGGCTGATCGGCGGTCGCGCGGTCGGTGGACTGCTGGGCGGCATCGGCAGCAAGAAGATGGAAGCGAATACCGTATTGTCGCTCACCAATGTCCGCACGACCGAAACCATGTCGGTGGTGGATGGCTATGCGGCCAAGAATAGCATGTCCTTTGGCGTCGGAGGCGGTGGCTTCTTTGGCGGGGGCGCAGCGGCGGCAGTCGGCGGTGGCTATGACAATACCGATATCGGGCGGATCGTCACGCTGGCCTTCATCCAGGCCTATACGAAAATGGTCAATGAACTGGGGCTGGTCCAGCCCGGTGCGATCGGCACGGCGGAAGCCTCCCCCACCAAGACCTTTACGGCGCAAGGGCCGGTTGCCCTGCGCAAGGCGCCTGCCCCCGGTGGTGCCGCAATCCGCACACTTCCGGCTGGCACGATCGTCTATCCGACCGGCAAGAAAGAGGGGCTATGGTGGGAAGTCGCCGACGAGAATGACAATGTCGGCTGGGTTCTGAACAGTCGGTTGGCACCGAGCAGCTAAACCTGCGGCATTACGGGCGGTGGCATGGGGAGCATGTTACCGCCACAATGTATTGGATTTACCGCACGTCCACCCGTTAGGCGCTTTTCGTCGCGGGCATTGGCCATGCTCAGGCTGACACGTGGGCAGAGCGGAGCCTGAGATTATTCCAGTTTTGGATTGGCTGCGCCGCAACGCCGTATTTTCCGGCCACCGGATACCATAGAGAGCGGAATCAGGATGCGAGCGCGCGGGACACAGATTCTAATCACGCGGTTGAGATCGGTCTCACTCAGGAGCCGGACCCCCATGCGATCCTCGTCCGACCATCGGCAGAGCGCCTCCACTACGTAATTGTCGGTCAGTTCTATGCGGAATTGCATGTCTGCGCGCACATTCCACAGGCCTTCGATCACTGCGCCGGTTGAGGAAATGTTGCGGATGCGACCTATATAGCGATGGCCGTCATGCCGGACCGCGACGGAACGCCGCATCGCCTTGGGGGCGCGCCTGCGGGGACAAGCTTTCCGCAGACAAAGGCGGTCAGGTGGGGCGCAGCGTCGTGACGCCGCGCCCGGTAATTAGTTGGGCGTTACCGCCCGCGCATTCTGTCCATCGCCTTCGGGTGCGGCAATGATGTCCCGCGTGGTTGCGCCTTTGTCCACGACGTTGGTGTCGGGATCGGCGACCGATGAGCGGATGCCCGGATCGGCAGTGTTGCGGCCTGCTGACTGTAGCGCGGCGCTTTCCGTGCCACTGCGGGCAGCGGGGCCGCCGAATAGCGCGTCCATCGCCTGCCGCGTCGAATCGGCATTGGCTACCGGCGCAGCGCCCGGAGCGGGCGGCACCAGTGCGAAGTCAGGGGGGATCACCAGCGGCGCCTGACGCGATACCGCGAATTCGTCGGGACGCTGGCGGTTGAACAGGCCCGTGGAGCCGCACGCCGAGAGCACCATGACGCTGGCAAGCAGACTGCCGGTGAGAAGAACTTTACGCATTATCATCATGACTCCGTCTTTGCGCCCTTCTCGCGCAGCAGCAACGCCCGCGCAAGCAGGATCAGCACCCCGATGGTGATCGCCGCATCGGCGAGGTTGAAAATGAGGAAGGGCCGCCACTCACCGATATGAAGATCGGCATAGTCGACGACATAGCCGAAGCGGCTGCGATCGATGATATTGCCGATCGCGCCGCCCAATACGAGGCCGAGCGCCAGCACATCGTCGCGTGCTTTCTCGCGCCACATCCAGATAGCGACGAACACCGCGATCAGCGCCGTCATGCCGACCAGCGCCCAGCGTGCCGTTTCATTATCGGCATGGAAGAAGCCCATCGAAACGCCGCGATTTTCCAACCAGCGCAGGCGGAAGAATGGCAGTATCTCGATGCCCAGATCGGCGCGCGATTTCAGCGCCAGCGGTACGGTGACGATATATTTCACAAGCTGGTCGAGGATCACGATGATCGTGGCGATGGCAAGGCCGAGGGGACGGTAGTTGCGAGTCATGACGCGTCCCTACACATAACGCTGCCGTCATGCTGAACGTGTTTCAGCATCCCTTCCGCCACTCCCGCAGTGGGTGAGTGAGGCACGATGGATCCTGAAACGAATTCAGGATGACGGTGAAGGATGGTCATGCGTTCAGCACCGTGTCGCAGCGATCGCAGAGCGCGCCGTCGTCCGTGACTTCGGGCAGCAGGCGCCAGCAGCGGCCGCATTTGTGCCAGTCCGAAGGCTGTACGGAGATGGCGCCACTGTCTGCATCCATATCCACCTTCGCAACGATGCAGATTTCCGCAAAGTCGACCCCTTCCACTTCCGGCACCGCGCCCATGGCAACTTCCGCCTCAAGGCTGGAGCGCACGATCTTCCCGCGGCGCAGCGGTTCAATGGCCTCGTTCACCTGATCACGCGATGAACGGATTGCCGTCCAGCGCTCGCCCAGCCTTTCGTCGCGCCATCCGTTATCGACTACGGGCCATTCGAGGAAGTGGACGCTGGCGGAAGGATCAGGATAGCGGCTCTGCCACACTTCTTCCGCCGTGAAGGGGATGATCGGCGCGGCGTAGCGGACCAGCGCGTGGAACATCGTGTCGAGGACGGTGCGATAGGCCCGGCGCTTCGGGTCCGACTGCGCGTCGCAATAGAGGCAGTCCTTGCGGATATCGAAGAAGAAGGCCGACAAGTCGATATTGGCGAAGTCCATCAGCGCGCGGGTATAGCGGCTGAACTCCAGCCAGTTCTCGCTGTCAGCCTTTTTGTCGACGACCGAACGCAATTCCACGTCCAGCGTGGCGAGGCGGTGGAGCATATAGCGCTCCAATTCCGGCATTGCGGTGACCGGCACGCGCTCTGCATCGTTGAAATCGGACAGCGCGCCGAGTAGATAGCGGAACGTATTGCGCAGCTTGCGATAGGCGTCGCTTGATCCGGCGAGCACTTCCTTGCCGATCTTCACGTCATCGAAATAGTCGGTGGAGGCGACCCAGACGCGCAGGATATCCGCGCCGCTCTCGCTCATGATCTTCAGCGGATCGACGACATTGCCCAGCGATTTGGACATCTTCCGGCCCTGACCGTCCAGCGCGAAGCCGTGGGTCAGCACCGCCTTGTAAGGCGCACAACCGCGCGTGCCGCTGGATTCAAGCAGCGAGGACTGGAACCAGCCACGATGCTGGTCGGACCCTTCGAGATACAGGTCGGCGCGCGTGCCCTTGCCGTAGCGGGCCTCGATCACGAAGCTGTGCGTCGAGCCACTGTCGAACCACACATCGAGAATGTCGTTCACGACTTCATAATCGGCCAGATCGTAATCCGGGCCAAGCAACGCCTGATGATCCGCGCCGAACCATGCGTCCGCGCCGGCGTCCCTGAATGCCTCGATGATCCGCGCGTTGACGGCGGGGTCGTTCAGATATTCGCCGCTCTGGCGATGGACGTAGAGCGCAATCGGCACGCCCCATGCGCGCTGGCGGGAGATCACCCAGTCCGGGCGGCCCTCGACCATAGAGCGGATGCGGTTGGTGGAACGCTCCGGCACCCAGCGGGTATGGGCAATGGCGTCGAGCGCGATGCCGCGAAGGGTGGGGTTGTTGCTGGAGTTCTTGACGCCTTTGTTCTCGACGCTTCCGTTCTCGACTGGCGCTTCTCGACTATGCTCGAAGCTGCTCGAACCGAACGGTTCTTTTTCTCCGTTCGTGTCGAGCGAAGGTTCGAGCCTGTCGAGAACCGAAGTCGAGACATCCATCGGGATGAACCACTGCGGCGTACAGCGGTAGATGATGCGCGCCTTGGAGCGCCAGCTATGCGGATAGCTGTGCTTGAAATCGTCCGACGCGGCGAGCAGCGCACCCGCTTCGCGCAGGTCGGCGCAGATAGGGCCGTCCTTGCTGACGAACTTCATGTTGATGACGGAGCCTTGCCCGCCCAGCCACAGCCAGTCGTCGCGATATTTGCCTTCGCCGGTCACCGCGAAGACGGGATCGATGCCATGTGCCTTGCAGACGAGGAAATCCTCCTCGCCATGGTCGGGCGCCATGTGGACAAGGCCGGTGCCTGCCTCGGTGGTCACATGGTCGGCGGGGAGGAATGGGCGCGGGCGATCGAAGAAGCTCAGTTTCGCCTTATCGTCACCCCGGACTGGATCCGGGGTCTCGCTGCCTTCGTCGGCGGCAGAAGAAGAAGCGGAATCCCGGCCTTCGCCGGGATGACGGAGGGCATTGGCCATGGGGTGGCGGGCGGTGGCTCCGGCTAGTTGGGAGCCAAGATAAATTGGGCAATTATCAAGATTGATCCCAAAATGTTCTGCGCCTGACTCGGCGGGCCTGGATATACCGGACGTTTGAGCTCTGTCCATAAAACTGGCGACACGCGATTTGGCAATTAGTAGCTTGCGCACACCGCTGATCGCAGTCGTCTGCCCAAATTCAACGGTTGGTAGATTTGTCCAGTCGCTAATGAGGACATACTCAATGTCCTCCCCATAAGCCAAAGCCTGATTGACAGGGATCGTCCAGGGCGTCGTCGTCCAGATCACCGCATATGCGCCGACCAGTTCCGGCGCATTCGGCGCTTCGACGATCTCGAACCCCACATCGATCTGCGTCGAGACAACGTCCTCATACTCGACTTCCGCCTCCGCCAAGGCCGTCTTCTCGACCGGCGACCACATCACGGGCTTCGCGCCGCGGTACAGTTGCCCGCTCTCCGCGAACTTCAGGATTTCGCCGACGATGGTGGCTTCCGCCTCGAACTTCATGGTGAGGTAGGGATCGTCCCAGTCGCCCATCACGCCCAGACGCTTGAACTGTTCCTTCTGCACGCCCACCCATTTGTCGGCATAAGCGCGGCATTCGGCGCGGAATTCCTGCGGGGGAACCTCGTCCTTGTTCAGCTTCTTCTTGCGATATTTCTCCTCGATCTTCCATTCGATCGGCAGGCCGTGGCAATCCCAGCCGGGGACGTAGGGCGCATCCTTGCCTAGCAGCGACTGGCTGCGGACGATGATGTCCTTCAGCACCTTGTTCATCGCGTGGCCCATGTGGATGTCGCCATTGGCGTAGGGCGGGCCGTCATGCAGGAGGACGCGTTCGCGACCGGCGCGCTTCTCGCGCAGCTTGCCATACAGGTCCATCTCCGCCCAGCGCGCGGCGATGGCGGGTTCCTTCTGCGCAAGGCCGGCCTTCATCGGGAAGTCGGTCTGCGGCAGGAAGACGGTGGCTTTATAGTCTGGCGTGGGCTGGTCGGTCATGGGTAATCCGGTCAATCAACTAATCCGTTCACCCTGAGCGTAGTCGAAGGGCACTGCTGAACGAAGTGAAGCGCCTTCGCTTCGCTCAGTGGAAGGCTTCGACAGGCTCAGCCCGAACGGGTGAGAAAAGCGTGCTCGCGCCCTACGCGACGTGAGGGCCGCCTGCAAGTTTATGAGCGCCAAGGATTTGCCGCGCGCGCGCGATATCCTTGTCCATCTGTGCGACCAGAGCGTCTAGCCCGTCGAACTTCGCTTCGCCGCGCAACCGCTCGATCAATTGCACTTCGATGCACTGGCCATACAGGTCTTCGGCGAAATCGAGGAAATAGGGTTCCAGCAATTCCTTGGGCGGGTCGAAGGTCGGGCGGATGCCGAGATTGGCCGCGCCATCCAGGATACGTCCATCTGGCAGCACGCCGCGTACCGCGTAAATGCCGTAGGAGGGGCGCAGATACTTGCCCATGTCGACATTCGCCGTGGGATAGCCGATGGTCCGGCCCACCTTGTCGCCATGCTGCACGATGCCTTCGATGGCGAAGGGGCGCGTCAGCAACTGCGTGGCGGTGGCGCAGTCGCCTGCCTGCAGCGCGGCGCGGATGCGGCTGGAGGAGACGGGCTGGCCATCCGGCGTCGACACCGCCCCGACGGCTTGCGTGGCGATGCCGAGCGGCGCGCCAATCTCCGCAAGGCGCGCGGTGGTGCCAGCCTTGTTCCGGGCGAAGGTGAAGTCCTCGCCCGTGACGATCCCTGCCGGTCCAAGGCGCTCGTGCATCTGGCGCACGAACTCTTCCGGGGTCAGCGCTGCCAATGCTCCGTCGAACTGGAACACCAGCATCGCGTCCGCGCCTGCGTCCGCAAAGAGGCGCTCGCGTTGGTCCAAGCTGGTGAGCCGGAACGGCGGTGCGTCCGGACGGAACAGGCGCATGGGGTGCGGATCGAAGGTGGCGACGATGGCGGGGCGGCCTTCGGCGCGCGCCCAGTTGACGGCGCGACCCACCACGGCCTGATGGCCCAGATGAAATCCGTCAAAATTACCCAGCGCGACAATTGCTCCGCGATACTCCGCAGGCACTGCCACGCCGCTTCCCAGCCGCTGCATGGGGCGGGCTATAGGCGGAGCGGGGGCGGGAGGCAATTGCGTAAGATCAGGCGCGGCGCAGCGTTACGAAGCTGTAGCCGGGACGCCCGTTTTCCGGAGGGTGATCCTGACGCATAAATTCGTGCCACAGCGCAGGATCGGGTGCGTCGATGGAGGCATCACCTTCGGCATCAAGATGCACTTCGGTAAGCTCGATCCGGTCAGCCACGGACAGGAACAGCCGGTATATCTCGGCACCGCCGATCACCGAGATGACGGGCGCATTGGCCAGTCTGATCGATGCCTCCACATCATGCGCCACTTCCGCGCCATCTTCGCGCCATGCGGTGTCGCGCGTCAGCACGATATGGCGGCGACCACCCAGCAATCCGGGCAGGCTGTCGAACGTCTTGCGGCCCATGATCATCGGGCGATCCTGCGTCAGCATCTTGAAGCGGCGCAGGTCGGCGGGAAGGTGCCAGGGGAGCGCGCCGTTCCGCCCGATCACGCCATTATCGGCACGCGCGAGGATTAGGACGATTTCAGGGTGGGTCGTCGGCATATATTTCGCTCCTGTCCCACGGGGCCTTCAGATCACCAGTCGAGTGACATGCCCCATCTTGCGGCCCGGTCGGGCATCGCCTTTGCCGTATAGATGCAGGTGATTGGAGGGGTCGGCAAGGATGGTCTGCCATTGATCGGCCTCATGCCCGATCAGGTTGCGCATTTCCACATGGGAAGCAGCGAGTGCCGTGTCGCCGAGCGGCAGACCGCAAATGGCACGCACATGATTTTCGAACTGGCTGGTGAGTGCGCCTTCGATCGTCCAATGGCCGCTATTGTGGACGCGCGGGGCCATTTCGTTGAATACCGGGCCGTCTAGCGATGCGAAGAACTCGACCGCCAGCACGCCGACATAGTTCAGCGCTTCCAGCAGCTGCCGGGTCAGGGCACGGGCCTGCTCGCTTTGCGCGGCGATGATGCCGCCAGCGGGGACGGTCGAAGTCGAAAGGATGCCATCGACATGCACATTGGCCGGGCTGTCCCAGAAGCGGATTTCGCCCTCCGCGCCGCGTGCCGCGAGGACCGAAAATTCCTGGTCGAACGTCACGAAGCCTTCGAGGATGGCGGGCGTGCGACCGATGGCGTTCCACGCGCCGACGCTGTCGCCGGGGGCGTGAATGCGGGCCTGTCCCTTGCCATCATAGCCCATGCGATTGGTCTTGAGGATGGCGGGGACGCCGATCTGCTCGATAGCGGTGTCGAGTTCGTCGAGGCTGGTGACGGCCTCGAACGGCGCGGTTACGCCGCCAAGATCGTTGACGAAGCGCTTTTCCGCGAGCCGGTCCTGCGCGATCCGCAGGGCTGCAACGCCGGGGCGGACGAGGCCGTGGGCGCTCAGCACATCGACGGCGGCGGTATCAATATTCTCGAATTCATAGGTCACCACTTCGACGCTATCTGCAAAGCGGGCCAGCGCCTCGGCGTCGGTATAGGAGGCCTGCGTCCAGCGTGGCGATACGTCGGCAGCGGGGCCGCTGGCGTCAGGAGCGTAAATGTGCGTGCGGTAGCCAAGCTGCGCGGCGGCCATGGCGATCATCCGCCCAAGCTGCCCGCCGCCCAATATCCCGATAGTGGACCCCGGCGGGATCTCCGTCATGCTTCGTCCACCGGCGATTCCGCGACCGAAGCCGTCTGCTTCTCCCGCCATGCGTCCAGCCGCGCCGCGAGCGCATCGTCGGTCGTCGCGAGCATCGCAGCGGCCAGCAATGCGGCATTGGTCGCGCCGGCCTTGCCGATGGCCAGCGTACCGACTGGAATGCCGGCGGGCATCTGCACGATCGAGAGCAGGCTATCCATGCCCGATAGCGCCTTTGATTCCACGGGTACGCCCAACACCGGCAGGCGCGTCATCGCTGCGGCCATGCCCGGCAAATGCGCCGCGCCGCCTGCGCCCGCGATGATGGCTTTGAGGCCACGGCCAGCAGCAGATTTGGCGTAATCATACAGGCGATCGGGGGTCCGGTGTGCGGAAACGACCTTGCATTCATGGGCGATATCAAGCGCCGCCAGGGTCTCCGACGCATGGCGCATCGTGTCCCAGTCGGACCGGCTGCCCATGATGATGCCGACCTGCACCTGATTTGCCATGATCGCTCCCCTTGGAGGCCCGCGCCCCGGAAGCACCGCTCCTTAGCGGTGCAGCGGATTTACCGCAATCGGCTTACCGCTCCGACAGGTAATAGCGGTCGGTCGCGGCCAGAGTGTCGTCCAGTTCATAGACGATCGGCTGGCCGGTCGGAATTTCGAGGCTGGTGATCTCGTCGTCGGAAATGCCGGACAGATGCTTCACCAGCGCGCGCAGCGAATTGCCGTGCGCGGAGATCAACACCCGCTTGCCTGCCTTTAATTCGGGGACAATGCGGCTTTCCCAATAGGGCAGCACGCGCGCGATAGTGTCTTTCAGCGATTCGGTCTGCGGGATGGCGATGCCGGCATAACGGCGGTCCTGCGACAGATCGAACTCACTGCCTGCCTCCAGCACCGGCGGCGGAATGTCGAAGCTGCGGCGCCAGATATGCACCTGGTCGGCACCGTGCTTGGCGGCGGTCTCCGCTTTGTCGAGACCGGTGAGGCCGCCATAATGACGCTCGTTGAGGTGCCAGTCCTTTTCGACAGGGAGCCACAGCCGACCCATTTCCTCCAGCGCGAGGTTCAGCGTCTTGATCGCGCGGGTTTGCAGCGACGTGAAGCAAGTGTCGAAATCCAGCCCCTTGGCCTTCATCAACTGGCCCGCCGCGCGCGCTTCCCCAGCGCCCTTTTCGGTGACGTCCACATCCCACCAGCCGGTGAAGCGGTTTTCCAGATTCCAGGATGACTGGCCATGGCGGATGAGGACTAGGCTGGGCATTGCGGTCTCCCTTGGGTGATCGGACGGGCTTTCCATAGCGGGAAAATCCGGTCATGCAATGCGCTGCCGAGAGAAGGAGACTGCCATGACGATTACGCGTAACACCATAGTCCACCAAGGGCCGGGCGGCGTTTTTGAGTCGGTGGCGGTCGGGGACGATGCCTCGGGCATGTTGCCCGGCGTGCTGCTTTTCCCCAATGTGCTGGGGACGAAGGAAGCCGATTTCGCGATGGCGGAGAAGGTGGCGGGCCTCGGTTACGCAGTGCTGGTGGCCGACATATATGGACAAGGCAAGCGGACCACGCGCGCGGATGCCGACGCAGGCCGCTATATGGCGGAACTGAACGGGGATCGCGCGCTGATGAAGGCACGCCTTTTTCGGTCTTTGGAGGTGCTGCGCGACTTGCCCGAAGTCGATGCCGCGAGGGTAGCGGCGATCGGCTACTGCTTTGGTGGCAAGTGCGTCCTCGATCTCGCGCGGGGGGGTGCGGATATCCGGGGCGGCGTGAGCTTTCACGGCGTCTATGATGCGCCGCCCTTTCCGAATGCCACGATTACGGCGAAGCTGCTCGTCTGCCACGGCTGGGACGATCCCCTTGCGCCGCCCGATGCGGTGGTCGGTCTGGGCCGCGAATTGACGGAAGCGGGCTGCGACTGGCAGATTCACGCCTATGGCAATACCGGCCACGGCTTCACGGATCGCACGGCGAACATGCCAGAACGCGGCATGGCCTATCAACCGGACGCGGATCGGCGCAGCTTCAAGGCTATGACGGATTTCCTGGACGACGTGCTGGCGTAGCTTGCCACTATGCGCGCCACCCGCCTATACGCGTCGGCGCGACGCAAAGGGCCGGATGGATGAGACGCATATCGAATAGCGCCGTGATCGGCGGCCTGGCTCTGCTGTCGCTGGCGGCGTGCGGCATGGGCAAGGACGACGGCGAGAAGCCCGCCGAAGGCCTGGCCGCGCAGGGGGCCGCTATCGTGCCCGCCGGAAACGCTGCGGACGCGCTGCTTGGCACGCCGATGGCGGAGCGAGTCGCGGTGATCGGCCTGTTGAACAAGCGGAACGGGCAGACGCGCGACCTGGTCATGAAACCCGGCAAGGCCTTGCGCGTCGGCGATGCCGTAGTGCGTTTGCGGGCTTGCGAGCAGACGGCGCCTTGGGAAAACACGCCCGAGGTCGGCGCGTTCGTACAACTGGATGTCCGCAGCCCCGGCGACGGCAAATGGCGCCGCGCCTTTTCCGGCTGGCTGTTCAAGAACCGGCCCGAGCGCAACGTGGTCGAGCATCCGATCTATGATGTGTGGGTGCGCGAATGCCGGATGGTCTGGCCGGAGACAGGACCGGATACGCTCAAAACTGGTGGCAAAGCCCCGGCTTCGGGCGGATCATCGAGGGGTGCTGCGGATAACGCTGTCGAGGCCGCAGAACCTGCCGCCGCTACTGTCGCGGGCAACACCGCCGATTAAAGAGCCAAACGTTCAGTTGACCTGACGCTTCTCCAATTTGCGCGCCAATGTGCGGCGGTGCATGCCCAGCCGTCGCGCGGCCTCCGATATGTTAAAGTCGGTCTCCGCCAGCACCTGATGGATATGCTCCCACTCCAGGGTCTTGATCGAAGACGGACGCGCGTCGAGCGGGGCGTTGATGTCGCCTTCCGCCTTGCGGAACGCGGCTTCGATGTCGTCGGTGTTCGATGGCTTGGCGAGATAATGGCACGC
The DNA here is from genome assembly GCA_051305835.1 of Sphingobium sp. Taxonomy (GTDB): domain Bacteria; phylum Pseudomonadota; class Alphaproteobacteria; order Sphingomonadales; family Sphingomonadaceae; genus Sphingobium. The sequence continues at coordinate 2,484 of JBPPMC010000078.1, read as the reverse complement.
GCCCAGTTTTATCGCCTCGACTGCCGTGGCGATGCTGGCATAGCCGGTCAGGACTACGATCAGCATGTCGGGGTCATGGGCATGCAGCGCCTGCACGCAGGCCAGCCCCGATGCCTGCCCCAGTTTCAGGTCGACCACAGCATAGCCCGGATCATGATCGACCAGCAGCGCGGCGAGCGCATCGGGATCAGCGGCCGCCAGCACTGTGTAACCCCGGCGCTCGAAAGACCGCCGCAGCGTGCGGGCGAAGGCCTCGTCATCCTCCACGATCACCAGCAGTTGCGCGTCATCCATGCGGCGTCTCCGTGAGGGCCAGGGCGGAGAGCGGTAACGTCGCGGTGACTTCCGCGCCGCCCTGTGCGCGGTTGCGCGCCGTGACGTCCCCGCCCAGCTTGCGCATGACGTTGACGACGAGGAACAGGCCAAGCCCAGCGCCGGGGCGGCCCTTGGTCGAATAATAGGGCTTGCCGATGTTCGCGAGGATTTCTGCGGGGAAGCCGGTGCCGGTGTCGCGCACGACGAACCGCAGCGCCTGATCCTGACGCTCGACGATCAGCGTGATGATGCCGGTCGATGCTTCCGCCGCATTATCGAGCAGATTGTAGATGACCTGTTTCAGCGTGGTGACGGAGACAATCGGCATGTCTTCGCCAAAGCGGCTGTCATAGTGCAGATCGGCATAGGGCCGGGTGGCGCGCCATTCGGCGACCAGCGTGTCGAAGAAGCCGTGCATCGTCGTGGCGACCGATGCTTCGCCCCGCTCCGCGCCTGCCGATAGTAATATGCCGGTCACGATCGCCTTGCAGCGCTGCACTTCGGCCTGCATTTCCAGGACTTCCTGCGCCATCTCCGGCTGGCTCGCGATCTGCGGCATGCGCTGCCAGTCGTTGAGCGCGACCGAGAGCGAGGAGAGCGGTGTGCCGAGTTCATGCGCCGCCCCGGTCGCGAGCAGGCCGATGCGGACGATGTGATCCTGCTCCGCCGCCTGTTGCCGCATATCGGCGAGGTAGTTGTCCCGCGCGCGGAGGTTGCCGCTGATCCGCGTCACGAACAGCACAAGCAGCACAGCCATCAGTGCGAAACACGCCCACATGCCCTGCACATGCAAGCCGAACAGATCCTCCGTATAGGCCTGCGGTACGCGCAACGGTTGGTAGGCGAACATCAGAAACGCAAAGCACAGGCTGGTCGCGATGACGATCACCCAACTCGACCAGCGATCGAGCAGGACTGACCCCAGCACGACTTGCAACAGGAAGAGCGACACGAAGGGATTGGTCGCCCCGCCGCTGAGATAAAGCTGCACCGTCAGCGCGGCGACGTCTAGCAGCAGCGCCACGAATAATTCCGCATTGGCCATCCCGCGCCGCTTGCGCAGCACCGCGAGGCTGATGACGTTCAGCACGACCAATGCGATCAACACGCCCAGCATCGGCAGTAGCGGCAATTCCACACCCATGCCGAAATGCACGATCAGGATCGTCGCCAACTGTCCTGCGACCGCCAGCCAGCGGAGTTGTACGAGTTGCACCATGTTGCGATGCCCGGCGGCGTCGGGTGAAACCAACGACACAAGGCCGGTGAGGTTGGCAGACCGCTTGGCACGCGTGGGCAGGGGGGCGGCGGTCATGTAGCGGGTTTAGACCCTCGCGCGCGGATACGCCATTCCTCTCGCCCGACGATGAATGCGCCGCCCAGCACCATCAGCGCCAGCCCGTACCAGGTCAGCGCATAGGTCAGATGGTTGTCGGGGAAGGAGACCACGGTGAGGCCGCCGACGGGGCTTCGATCGCCTTTGTCACTTGCATCCGCGTCGATGAAATACGGCGCAACATCTCGCAACCCGCGTTTTGCTCCAATCGCAGCAACATCGCGCGAGTACCAGCGGTCAGCGCCGGGATCGTTGCTGCGCAGGAAGCCGCCTTTCGGTTCAGAGATGCGAAGCAGGCCCGTTACATTGGCCTCGTCTTTAATGCGCGCGTGATCTTTGCGACGGTCGGGCGGCACGAAACCGCGATTGACGAGAATAGTGAAGCCCTCTGTGGTGCGCATCGGCGTCAGCACCCAATAGCCGCTTCCCAGCACCGTCGATGCCTGAACAAAGGTCTCGCGATCGTTAAGGAAGGTGCCGCGCGCAGTTACCCGGCGATAGGCGTCGCTCTCCGACGTGATCCCCCGCCACGCCTCTGGACCAGGCGCAGGCACCGGCGGCGCGTGGATGCGGGCGTCGACTTGCGCGGTCAGCGCGTGCTTCCATGCCCGCCGCTCGACCTGCCAGGTGCCGAGCGCCACCAGCGCCGCGAACAGCAGCAGCGCTAGCAGGGCCATGCCCGCCAGCGCGACTGCCGAGCGAGGCTGGCGTGTCACGGCATCTGGCGCATGTCGTGCGCCGACACCGGCATCATGTTGGTGCTCAGGTGATACATGACCCATAATGATCCGCTAAACGCTATCCCCACCAGCACGATGGTGAAGATCAGCGCC
>JBPPMC010000065.1:0-3850 GCA_051305835.1 Sphingobium sp. | reverse complement strand
TCTATGGCCCGCGCCGTTTCGGTTACGGCTTCTACGATCCATTCCTGTTCGGCCCCGGCTATACTGACGTGACAAGCTACACCGTATATACCAGCCGGCTCGAACTGAAGATCGATCAGGCCGGATCGGGCAAGCGCGTGTTCGAGGGTACAGCTTCGGCGCAGTCGCTTAGCAACAAGCTGACCTATATCGTTCCCAACCTCGTCGAAGCCATGTTCACCGACTTCCCCGGACGTAACGGTGAAAATGTTAAGATAACTGTGGCACCGGAACCTAAGTGACGCGTTAAGATCTATAGGTGTTGGCTCCCAAGCACACCTGACAAATGGCCCGGCGGTTCGAAAGAATCGTCGGGCTTTTTTTACAAAGGCTTAGCCAGGATCGGCACTTCCATTCCGCGTCGATACATTAAATCTTAAATATCCTGCGCCACCTTGGCGGGCGATGTCCCATGTTCTTTTCTCCTGTCGGCCATGCTGAAGCGCATTACGCCGGAGCAGGTGATGCTCGGCATGTTCATCCACAAATTTGAAGGCGGGTGGATGTCGCACCCCTTCTGGCGCGCCGGCTTCCTGCTTGAAGATGCCAGGGATTTGCAGGAGATCCGCACCAGCGACATCGCCGCTGTGTGGATCGACGAGAAAAAGAGCGCGCGCAAATTCCCAACGGTGCGGGCGACAAAGGCAATTACGAGTGGCGAGGCCATTGCCATGCGCATACGCGCAGCCCGAAGCGAAATGCGCCCTGCTTCGCCACGACAGAGTCCCCTACAGGAAGATCGGTCAGCAGCAGCGCATACCGTCGCCCGCTCAAAGCAGATCATGCGGCAGGTCTTCGACGCCGTGCGATTGGGCAGGATCATCCGGTCGGCGGATGTCATGTCGGTCATCAACGAAATATCGGCATCGCTGACTCGCAACCGGTCCATGCTGATCGGCGTCACGCGCCTCAAAACCAAAGACGAATATACGTATCTTCACTCGGTTGCCGTCTGCGCGCTGATGGTCAATCTGGCGCGCGAGATTGGACTGAACGAAGCCGAGACACGCGACGCGGGCATGGCGGGCCTCCTGCATGATGTGGGGAAGATGGCTATCCCGGTAGAGATACTGAACAAGCCCGGCCGATTGACGCAGGACGAGTTCCGCGAGATTAAGGAGCACACCACCAAGGGCCACCGCATGCTGACCAAAGGCAGCGGTATTCCAGAGGCCGCGCTGGACGTCTGCCTCAATCACCATGAGAAGATCGACGGCACCGGCTACCCTCGTGGGCTGTCCGCGGACTCGATCACCCTGTTCGCGAGGATGGGCGCAATCTGCGACGTGTATGACGCGATGACGTCCAGGCGCGCCTATAAACCGCCATCCTCCCCCACCGAGACGATAGCGGCGATGCACGCGGCGAAGGGACATTTCGATTCGGCGTTACTCTTCCGCTTCATGAAGAGCGTGGGCGCCTATCCCACAGGATTGCTGGTGCGGATGAAGTCGGAGCGGCTAGGGGTCATCATGCAGAACGGCAAACGCGGCTTCCGCGTCCGGATCAAGCTGTTCTACGACATCGCAGCGCAAGACTTCATGGCGCCGCATGAAATTACGATTGATGATGCCGCACCGAAGGATGAGATCGTCAATGAGGAGAAGCCGGAGGACTGGGACTTCTCCTCATGGCCCTCGCTTCGCGACTCACTTCTGTCGGATGACACACGCACCGCAAGGGCAGCGTAGCGAACTTAACTTTCCAGCTGTCGGAGCAAGGCGCGCACATCGGCATCGATGTCCGGGTTCGACTCGCGCAGCGCCTCGATCGTGCGGACGGCGTGGATTACGGTGGAATGATCGCGCCCGCCAAAGATACGGCCAATCTCGGGAAGCGAACGTGGCGTCATTTTCTTGGCGAGGTACATGGCCACCTGTCGCGGGCGCGCAATGGCGCGCGCACGGCGCTTGGAGCGCATTTCAGAGGGATCGATACGGTAATGCGCCGCACAGACCTTCTGGATCTCATCCACGGTGATTCGCCGGGCATTGGCGCGCACCGTATCGGCCAGCATCGCCTGCGCAAATTCCAGGTCGATCGTGCGGCCCGTTAGCTGGCCATAAGCGAGCAGCTTGTTGAACGCGCCTTCCAACTCGCGAATGTTGCTGCGCACGGATCGGGCCAGAAAATCGACGACGGCATCGGGCACCGGCGGATCGCCGGAGACCAGCCGCTTGGCTTCGAGGATCGCCAGTCGCAATTCGATGTCGGCGGGCTGAATGTCGGCAACCAGTCCACCGGCGAGCCGCGAGAGAATACGCGGATCGACGGCGTCGAGCTGTTGCGGCGCGCGGTCGGCACTGATGACGATCCGCGCCCCGTTTTCGACCAGCTCGTTGATGGTGTGGAGGAACTCCTCCTGCGTCGCACCCTTGCCCGCAATGAACTGAATGTCATCGATCAGCAGCAGGCGGGCGGCGCGGAGCCGTGCCTTGAACGCCATGGTCTCGTTGGCGCGCATCGCGTTCACAAATTCCATCATGAAGCGTTCGGCGGACATATAGACTACGGTCGCATCGGGCGAATGGGCCAGATAGCCGCCTGCGATGGCGTGCATCAGATGCGTCTTGCCCTGACCCGTGCCGCCATGAATGAACAGCGGGCTGAAACGGGGCTGCTCCGTCGAGGCCATCGCCATTGCGGCGGAGAAAGCCAGTTGATTGCTGTCGCCTGTCACGAAGCTGGCGAAATCATGCCGCGGCTGGAAACCCGATGCGGACGGCGTAACCGGAAGCGCAACCGGCACGGCTTCGGCCGGTGCGGCTAGAATACGCAAAGCGGACGAATCAGGCGCACGGACAATCCGCACGTCCCGTACTCCGGCATGCACGCTGCGCCATGCCAGGCGCAGGCGATCGCCAAATTGCGCAGACACGAAGTTGGCGGAAAATTCCGAAGCCACCAATATGTCCAGCGTCTCCGTCATGATGCAATATGTACCCAGACGGGCAGGCTTCAGCCATTGGTCGAACATCCGCGCACCGATGTCGCTGCGCAGCCCGGTGCGCAACTGCACCCAGATCGGCTCAAGATGCGCGGAATCGCCTGCGGGACGATCCGTCGGTTCGTGATCCTGTAACGGCTCCGATGCTGAATGTGCCTGCTTCGTCATTCCACCCCTTCAATCCAAAAGCCGCCCTGTTGAGCGCGCAACATGCCCATCCGAAAAAGCCGCCCCCGGCTTATCGGTTCTCTCACTTGGCGAACGTTGCAATAATTACGGAACCGATTCGATCGGCAACTTGAGGATCAGACTTAGACAGCCGGAGATGAGTCGATCAAGAGCAGGACGGTTCAAAAAACTGAAATAAAGACGTTGACTCCGGAAAGCGGCGGCAAACCCGGAAATAAAAAATAAGCCTTTGTTTCAGAAGATTTTTTCCCAGATCAAGACTGCGCGCACGTCTCGAATCGCCGCAAATCCTGGGTTACAGCGAAGTGACGGTTTGATGACATTGCGAGCAGTGCCCACCGCGATCAAAGATGTTGCGCTGCACCAACGACAAAAAACCCGCCGAGCATCGCCCGGCGGGTTTTTGAACAGCAAACTGTCAGAGAATCAGCCGAGCGCGGAGACGCGCTTCGTCAGGCGGCTGAACTTGCGCGACGCTGTGTTCTTGTGGAGCACGCCACGGGCAACGCCACGCGCCAGTTCAGGCTGAACAGTCTGCAACGCAGTCGCAGCGGCATCCTTGTCACCGGCGGCCAGAGCGGCCTCGACCTTCTTCACCAGCGTACGGATACGACCGACGCGGTTACCGTTGACCAATGCCCGAGCCGCGTTGCGGCGAATGCGCTTCTTTGCCTG
>JBPPMC010000055.1:0-3234 GCA_051305835.1 Sphingobium sp. | reverse complement strand
ATGGTGCTCAGCCGATCCCACTGGGTCCGCTCGAGCCGCACATTATAGTGCCGGTAACTGGTAGCCAAGACCAACCTCCTAGCAGGGAGGCTGGTGGGGACTGAAGAAGGCCTGACTTATAGCCTAGAGGCTGGCACGCGGCAAGTTGATCGTCGAGCGCCAAACCATCGTAGTCGTCCGTACTACGGCCAAGTGGCGGATTTGCGTGGCTTTTACGCGCCGCAAGAACCGTACTACAATGTAGTCGCCTTTCCATCCGCGCTAAACCGTTGCGCAGCAACGGAAATCTTGCACCTTCAGGTGCGTAGGGTGTGCATATCCTCAGAGACCGATACCCTGTCCCTGGGCTGTCTGGCGATGTCTGCTGGGGTGCCCGTTACCGGGGCCGGCTAGGCACCGCTCCGCCTACGGGCGGAACGTGCATAGCGTCTGCTGCGAAGCAGTCAGGCTGCGCGATCGGGGACGGGCAAGCGAGCGATGCCCTCCCCCATGCGCGCCGGGACTTTGGTCCCGAAGCGCGCATCAATGGGGGCCACCGGCCCCATTGGCCGGGCGAGGATCGTAACCCGGCAGGGCGGAGACAAGGCAAACGCCTTGGCTCCGTGAGCTTTGATCCCGGCGTCCGTCCAGGACGACGGGATCTCTAGCGAATAGAGCCGTCATCGGGCGATGAGCCCGATGCGCCCCCACCTTCACCTGCTTCTTCCGGCGCGCTGTAATCGCCGTTATAGTCACGGTGTTCACAGCCCGATTAGCGTTGAACACGAGGCCCTTATGGCAAAGACACTGGAACAGGAGCGTTTGGCGTTCGAAGAGGATGCGCGTCGGCTGGAAGAGCGGCGCAGAAGGCTCGAAGAAAAAGAGCGCGAGCAGGCCATTTTGACGGTCGAAAGATCAGGCTTGCTCAAGCTCGAGGCCAAACGGCTGGCGGCCCTCACCGACCGGATCAAGACCCTCGGAATCGAGGCAGTCGAGAAGCGGCTGGCAGCCTGACCCTGACCCGCCGCGCCAATGGCGCGGCACGGACATGGGGGGTTCGATGCCCCCCATGTCCGTACCTCTCCCAGCAAAAAAAAGGGAGAGGCCGGAGCCCCTCCCCTGATCCTTTAGAACTCGTCGGACATCCGGCCCGGGACCGTGTGGACCACCCGGTCGATGAGCGTCATCGGCAGCGCATTGTAGTCGCCTTCGTCGATGGCGACGTAGCGCCCGGGCGCGTCCTCGATGACGTGCTGATCGAAGAAACTGTGCAGAGCGCGACGCTCGGCGAAGGCCAGCGCGGCGAGATAGTTGGCGGTGTCGGCATGGGCGGCGGTCGTGATGATCTGCATGTTGTCCTCCTGTCGTCTTGAATGACAGGGGAAAGGTCGTCGTTGAGGGAGCCGCCGGGTCAGGGACGCCGGCACAGCCGGCGCCGCGAAGCTGCGGTGGGGGTCACGATTTTCTTCGGCGGCCACCGCCGCCGAAAGGAAGCACTGCCGCTTGCTCCGCCGAAGAAAATGGTGGGGCCCCGCCGTCCTTGACGCGGCGGCTCCCTCAACGACATGCTCGGAATTCTGTGAGAGATTTTATCCTCTGATGGGGGCGCACCGGCTGCCATTTGCGCGTGGCAACCTGAACTTAAGGTGCGACACCTACGGTAGCGCCGTGAACGAACAGGTTTCTATTGCCGCCGGCGACACCGTCGTGTGGGCGAGTGTCCATGAGGCGGTCAATGCATGGCGCGGCCGCTGCCTGAACGCGTTTTCGCGCGCCGAATATGCCGTGTCCGAGGCGCTGGACCGGTTGGCTCAGGACGCGGAGCGAGGAGCCCTGGTAAAACTCCCTCATCTGGTAGGCCAGCGCTTCGAGGCATTGGCTGCTGCGATCGCCCCGGACGGCCCGTTCGGTGACGGCGCGGCCACGGTTCTCAAGACGCTCCAGGCATTCCGTGACCATGACAGCGTGCGCGCGCCGCTTTGCCACGGCCTGGGCAAGATCAGCGTCGATCAGGCCGGTCGTTGGACTTTGGTCGTGCGGATGACGTCGTTCAAAAATCGGCGTGCGGAGCGGACCATGTTCGTCTGGGAGGAAGAAGAAGCGCGCCACCTGGCCGACCGAATTCATGCTGACGCGCAGCGCCTCCAGTCCAAGCTCGCCCTCCTATCCCCGAATAACGAACGCACTCCGGCCGGTAGCGGTTGCGGCTCGATGAGGCCCGCGCGCGGGATTGGAGATGGTGAGAAGTGACCTTCTGGTTGGTTCAACCAAGGCGCTGTGTTAGGCCCGAGAGGCGCTGCGGACGGCGGCGCCGGGACTGGTAATCCCGTCGAGTACGGCAACTCGGTGTGGTCTTCACGCCGGGGTGCCTGCGCATATGTCCAGGTGCCTCGGCACTAAAAGCGTAGGCGCATGTCTCGACGTGTTACCAGCCCCGGCTCCCGCGCCCAGCGCGCGGGAGTTGTCTGGGAAGGCGCACCAGCACTGTTGCGACATGAGCGTGCCTCCGAGTTGGCGATATGGAACATCACGAGAAGGACTCGGCCGTCACCCGGGCGGTGGCACTGGCGCTGATGCGGCAGGCTCAAAATCTGCTTCAGGACGTAAAAGAAGAAGCGAGCGTCACGCAGCTTCAACGCGCGATCGACACGCTTCTGCGGAAGCGTCCGGATCAAGCTCCCGGCGCATCTTGAAGCGCGCGCCAGGCCGGATTTTCCAGAACGCGAAAGGGCGGCAGGTTCGCACCTGCCGCCCCGTCGTTCATTTCTTTTTGCCGCCCTGTTTGAGGGCAGTGATTACAGCCGCGAGTCCAAACAGGATCTCTGCGAAATTGTGCCATTCCATCGCTTTGACTTCCAGCGATGGGGACGCGCCCCCAGATTGAAGGGGTAATACGTTGCAACGCGCTTGCTCGGTGTTTTGAGAGGCCGAACCTCTATGTTTCCATGTTTCGCTTTTGGATCTGGGTTCGCTGTTTGCTGGTTTTTCGGGTTCGCTGTTTGGATCTGAGTTTTGCTGGCTGTTTTTCGGTTTGCTGAGTTTTGCTGGTTTCGAGTTTTCGGTGTCGCTGGTTCTGATTCGCTGTCCATGGAAGGGCGTGGCCACGCCCTTATAGGGAAGATCGGGACAGGTCGGGTCGATTTCAAGGCTTGAGACAGGCGGGCAAAAAAGGGGCGCGCCAGCGTTAGCGGCGCGCCCTCCTTCGTCGGCGGGTTTGGACGGAGGCTAGGCCCATTCCAGCCGCGAAGTGTCGTC
>JBPPMC010000034.1:0-18526 GCA_051305835.1 Sphingobium sp. | reverse complement strand
ACCTGCTGCCATTCAACTTCGAAAGACCCGCCTGACCCGCCGACGTCGTTGCGGTGGCCTGGCTCGTCCAGCGTCAACTATGATGGCCGCACTGCCTCCGGAAGCAACGTGCTACGAAATGCGCGCTTACGGCTCGTCATCGATAACAAGCACTGTCTCTCCGGTGCCGGTTTCCACGATCGACGTCTCTTGAGGAATCGGGTCGTGGTCCAGCGCGCCCGTGTAGCGCGGCAAATACACGCACATCGTCGTGCCGTGCCCTTGTTCTGAATAGACCCGAACCTGGCCGCCCGACTGGCGCACAAACCCATGGATCATCGACAACCCGAGCCCGGTACCTTGGCCAATTGGTTTTGTCGTAAAAAACGGATCGAAGATGCGATCGACGATATCTTCTGGAATGCCTGTTCCACTATCCGTCACACAAATGGAAATATACTGACCCGGGACAAGCCCTCGCTCTGCACCCGCGCGCTGGTCGAGCCACTTGTTTGCGGTTTCTATCGTAATCCTTCCGCCGTCCGGCATTGCATCGCGCGCGTTAATTGCGAGGTTAAGTAGCGCGCTCTCAAGCTGGGCAGTATCTACCCTTGTGGGCCAAAGTCCGCCCGCGCCGACCACCTCCAGTTTGATCGCAGGTCCAATTGTGCGTCGTATTAAGTCTTCCATACCGAAGACAAGGCGGTTCACTTCAGTAGGTTTTGGATCCAATGTCTGGCGCCTGGAGAAGGCCAGTAAGCGCTGAGTCAAGGCGGCAGCACGCTGGGCGGAGGTCTGCGCGCCGACTATGAACCTTTCGATGCCCTCAGTTCGACCCTGCGCAAGTCGGCGTTCGATCACCTCCAGGCCGCCAGAAATGCCGGCGAGCAAATTGTTGAAGTCGTGCGCTATGCCTCCAGTTAGCTGGCCTATCGCTTCCATTTTTTGCGCTTGCCGCAGGGCCTCCTCGACCTGCATTCGCTCGGCGATTGCCTCTTGGACCCGCTGCTCTAAAGAGCCGTTCAGGCGCTTAAGTTCGCTGTAAAGCCTGGCATTGTCTACCGCAATAGCCGCATGTGCAGCGATACCTACCATGAGATCTTCGTGATGGCCCTGAAACTGGCGGGGCTCAGGATGCCCAAAAAAAAGGCCTCCGATTACCTCGCCCGAGCGCGACTGAACGGGCACCGCTAGATAACTTCTAACAGGGAGGTGTCCTTTCGGCATCCCATGGTGCGGCGAGCTTTTCCCATATCGACTGTCGGTCAGAATATCGTCAGACCGGATAACTCCTTCTCCTCGAAAGGTCGGTCCGAACACCTCGGTTGCCCGCGGCATTCCGAAACTTTCGAACTGCGATCGCTCCGCTCCCGACAAGGTATACAATGCATATTTTTCACCGTCATCGCCGACGGCATTGTAGAAGAAAGCACCAAACTTTGCCCCGGTAAGCTTAACCCCCGCGTCCGTGACCATCTGGACTATTCGCTCGAGGTCCATTTCAGCCGCGAGGGCCTGTCCGGTGTGATTCAACGTCTCAAGTGTATGCCGCTGTTCGATTTCCTCGAAAATTGGCTTTACTTCGATGATCGTCCCAATTGGGATACCATCGTCGTCGAGAATTGGGCTAGCTGTGTAGCTAACTGGGTAGAAGCTGCCGTCTTTATGGATGAAAAGTTCTTCGCCTCGCATCTGCGCGCGTTCGGGCAGAGCCCTATCGATCGGGCATTCATCAAGAGGATAGGGGCTGCCATCAGGATATTTATGATGGATTACATCATGCAATGGCCTGCCTTGCAGTTCATCCAGATTGAACCCCGTCAGCTGCTCCGCCGCTTTGTTCGCAAATAGACAGTGCTGACGATCATTCATCACAAAGAGCGCCATCGTCGTATTGTTTACGATAGCCTCAAGCCGACGTGTCGGGTCCGCCAAAAGCGCGGAGTTATTTGAAGTCATCATTGCCCCCTTGGTGGCCGACGGTCAGGCCAGCCTGCCGCCGCACGGCATGTTTGCTGCAACGATCACGAATGAACAGTGGAGTTATCACGGGCAGTGAGCCGATGAACCATTCTCGTCTTGCTGAAGCGGATATTGCATAGGATATACACGGCATGCCAAACCTTTACTTCGTCGCTGTGATTCGGTCAGAGGACTAGTGCCGACGATATCGCGGGTATGTCCGCGAGGCTCGAAGCGCCGTTGACGCGGTGCTATAATAATAACATGTACAAACGTCACCTAAGTAAGCGTCCAAATCAAGGACCACCAAAACCTCCCCGACGATACCGTCAGGGAGGACTAAATGGTGGCACTCTGCTTAGTAGTTAGAAAGCCGTTCCTCTGGCGCGTGTCGATGAATGACCACCATTGCGATATAGAATATCGCGCGCGTTCGCATTGTCAGAGTCAACGGCTGCTACAGTGACAAGCACGCCTCCGCTTTTCATCTGATCGCCATAGTATGATGCATCTTCTTCGCTCACACCGTGCTTCAGTAGCACTTCGTTGAACGTGCCAACTGCGGCGCCAGCAACAGCCCCGATCGCCATTGCCTCAGGAACGGCTGATGCGGCGATAGCCCCAAGTGCGGCAAGCGGCCCGACACCTGGGATCGCCAGCGCCAAGACACCCAGACCTGCACCAAGCGCTCCCCCACCCAGGATACCGCGCAGCACGTTGCTATGCTCTTCATCGGTGATCTCTCCAGAGGCATCGCGGGTGGTGAGAGTGCCCTTCTTCTGAGCGATAACGGACAGTGCGCTGTCACTCACCCCTGCGCTCCGCAGTTCCGAGATTGCTTGCTCCGCCTCGGCCTGCGTGTCGAATACCGCCGAAACCACGGCACTATCACTCAATACCGTGTTGGACGCCGACGAGCTTCCGATGGCAGCATTGATCCCTCCACTGCCGCCGGTCACTGCATTGGCTGCACGATCCAGCGGTCCACGGTTGGGATCGTCATGGCCGTCCAATGCATTTGTGGTCCGATCAAGCGGGCCCCGATTAGGATCATCGTGGCCAAGGCCGCTCTGGTTGTCTTCGCTCATTTTGATTCTCCAGTAGAACAAGCTCTTCCTGCACGGCAGCTTGTGGGTGATGCGGCCCATGCAGTGCTCCCCCAACTCACAACACTTAAGTTTGGTTCACCGGCTCAAACTCTGTCATCCTTGGCAATGCGCGACAAACAGGTGTTTCCAGACACCCGATCAGAGCGATGGCTTGTAGCGAATATCTTGGTGTGCAGGGGCGGAGGGCCGCAGGAGCGTATTTGGAAATTAATCGGCTGCGCGATGAGCATGGTTTCACCGGCGGCGTCACAATTGTGCGCGAGTAGCTCTGGCGACCATATTGCTTTGCCAGCGCGATGATTCCTCCGTGAGCGCCTGTTCGTCATCTGCCCTGCACGGCACCTTGCGCTGTGTCGATCGATGCTGTCCCACCACCCGGCAGATCCGTCGCTAAGGATACTCGAAGTGCTCGCCCAAATGATCAATACAGCGTCGCCGCCGCGCAGGGCTCAGAGAAACATGGCTGTACTCGTTGCGGCTTCTACGGTGATCACTCACCAAACGTTGTAAAGGATGATCCCTTAAGTAGCGCCTCGCATATGTGGGGGTCCTATGAGAACTTTTAAGCTTAAGATATTAAACGGCACATCCTCTAAGCTAGCGCTCGCAGGAGCGATGCTTTTCTGCGCTACGCAAGCCCAGGGGCAGACGATAAACAATGTCAGCTTCGAAACGGGTGACCTTACCGGATGGACAGCCGGCGGTGGAACCGGAACGCAGCCGTCAACATCCTTTGATAGCTCAGGCGTCGGAGTTTCCGTCGTCACCGGTATGACCGGGTTCGACTCGACGAGCGGTCAGGAACCCGGGCTGCATTCTTGGACAGTAGCTCCCTACGACAACTATGCTGCATCGCTTCAAGCCGGAGGGAATTACTCGTTTTCATCTGGTGCTTCCGCCCTAGGACTCACGGCAGATAGCCAGTCCGCCGTTACGTCGCTTCTGCATAGCAATCCGACCAACGCTGCGTGGCTCTATCAGGACCTCGTATTGAATTCAGGCGACGCATTCTCGATGGCGTGGCAATATGTGTCGACGGATTATGACCCTTTCAATGACGCCTCTCTAACGTCCCTCGTGAACATAAACGATTCGTCCGTTCTCGGAACAGTGAACAATTCCGTCGCCCAGTTCGCGCTTCTCGGTGCCACGGTCACCGGGACCGGGAACTACTCTACCGGCAGCTACGGGGCTACTGGTTGGCAGGTTGCGACCTATAGCGTCGCTGCCGCAGGAAATTACCGACTCGGGTTCATGAGTCTTAATCTTGATGATATGGTAAATAGCCCAATCCTTTTCGTCGATCAGATTCCCGGACTAACATACGATAACGGCGCACTCTTTCAGCCGATCAATCCTAATCCTGGCAGCAACGCCCCTGCCCCTACTCCGACGCCGAGCAACACAGTCATCTCCAGCTCAACCGCCACATCGCAGTTAGGATCCTCCGCAAGCTTTGAGGGTGGTACACTTGCGGTAGATCAACAGAATGCGACGCCTGCCCAAGACTTCTCGATCAGCGCGCTGGGGGGCATCATCGACCAGAACGGACAGCAGTCGACGTTTTCAGGAACATTCTCGGACACGGGCCTGGGCGTCCCGGGTTCGCTCCAAATCGAAAACAGTGGCAGCGGTGGTGCCGTTACCCTGACCGGCGCCAACAGCTTTGGCGGCCGTACCGTGGTCACCGACAACGCCACGCTGGCGCTTGCCGGAAACGGCAGCCTTGCTGCCTCGAGCGGCGTGACTGCCAACGGCACCTTCGACATCGCCGGGCACACCGGTCCGGCCACCATCCAGACGCTGGATGGCGCCGGCACGGTGACGCTGGGCGGCAACGACCTGGTGTTGAGCAATGCCGCCGATCACTTCGACGGCGCGCTGACTGGCACGGGCGGCGTGACCGTCGCTGGCGGCACCCAGGTGTTGACCGGCGCCAACAGCTTTGGCGGCCGTACCGTGGTCACCGACAACGCCACGCTGATAGTGAGCGGAGGCTCCGCATTGTCAGATACGTCCGCGATCCGTAACGATGGCGCTTTCGAGCTTCTGTCGCATGAGCAGGTTGGTGCCATTGAGGGTAAGGGCGCGATCCGCCTCACCGGCGGGGCGCTCACCACCCTCAACGATGAAGCGACGTTATATTCCGGCACAATCTCAGGCCAGGGCGGCCTCGTCAAAACAGGAGCCGGAACGCTGACGCTTAGCGGCGCTAACACGATGACGGGCGGCCTGGTGATCGATCAAGGCGCGGTTCACGTCATGAGAGCCACTAATCTCGGTGACGGTACCATCTCAATCGGCGCTGGTATGCTGCAGACAGGCAGCGACTTGATAGTCGGCAATGCCGTGCACCTGAACCACGCGTCGGGCGCGGTCGATACTATGAACCATGACGTGACGCTGGGCGGTACTATCTCGGGCGACGGTACTCTCAATAAGCTGGGAACGGGCACCCTCACGCTCACCGGTGCTAACAGGCAGAACGGGATTAACGTCAGAGGCGGTACCTTGGCCTTCACATCGGGCGAGGCGCTCGGCGCGGCAGGCAGCACCGTCACCATTGAGGACAATACCACGCTGCGCACGCTGGCAGACATGACCATCGACAACACTCTGCAGGTAAACAATACCAAGTTGGCGGCATTCGATACCGGCACGTACAACATTACCATGGCAGGAGACATCCTGGGAGCAGGCATCGTTCAGAAGACAGGCGCAGGTATGCTGACCCTCACCGGCTCGAACAGCCAGGTGGTGATCGACGTCCTGGGTGGTAGCGTGTTGGCGGCCCAACAGTCATCAGTCGGAGCCACGGGCGGCGACATCTTCCTCCGGCAGGACAGCCGCTTCTCCGCCGGCTCGACGATGGAGCTCACTCAGCGCATCCATGTCACTGGAACTAACGCGGTGCTGGACACGGGTAGCAACACTGTAACGCTGCTGGGTGAGGTAAATGGTGATCAATGCCTGATTAAGCAGGGCATCGGACGCCTCAATATGGTTGCAGATGGATCCAACGCCATTGGTGCATGCGTTCAGCAGGGTACCTTAAGCTTCAACAATACTTTTGGAGGCAATGTCTGGGTCGACCCTGCGGGAACGGTGGGCGGATCAGGAACGGTACTCGGTGACATGGAGGTACGTGGCACCATTGCACCAGGTAATTCTCCGGGCAGGCTGGTCGTCAACGGCAGCGTCACGCAGTTTGTCGGCAGCACCTTCGCGGTTGATGTCGATGGCACGACGCGGGGCGTAGGGGCGGGCCATTTCGATACGCTGGTGTTAACGGGTACAGGCAGCATCTACACGGCTGCGGGCACGATCGCTCCAATCCTTCGTGGTATCACCGGCAACGCTACCAACAGCTTTACGCCTACGATTGGTGAAAGCTTCGCTGTGGTTGAGGCGGCAGGTGGTGTTATCGGCTCCTATGACGGGCTGGCGCAGCCCGGCAGCGGGTTAGCGCCGAACAGCCGGTTTGACGTCCTGTACATGCCCAACGAGGTCGTTCTGACAGTGTCCGCCGCAAGCTATGCCAAGCTTTTCGACGGCGACCTTATGAGCAATGCGGCAAGTGTTGGCGGGGCAGTGGACAGCTTCCGACCCACAGCAGGCGTGCGCGATACTAGCGGCAGCGGCGATTTCGCCGCTGGCCTGATGACGTTAACGCCCGAGCAACTCGGCCGCACACTCGGTCAGGCGTCTGGCGAGGTTTACGCCGACGCAATGGATGCAGTGGTCCAGAGCAGCCGACTTGTTCGAACCAGTGTTTCAGATCATCTTCTTGACCGCGCTGCCGCATCAACAGCCCGGACGGAGGAGCGTCGGGTCAGCGGCGGGCTTTGGGGTACTGTGTCCGGTAATACACAACATGTCGGCCAGGACCGCTTTGGCCAAGGGTATCGAGCCACGAGCACCACAATGACGCTCGGGATAGACAAGAACATCTCGGATGACGCGGTGATCGGTGGTGGCATGTCCTACGGCCGGTCGAGCGTTTCTGCGGACTACCTCGGAAGCGCAGTCGCCAACAGTTACCAACTGCTTGGCTACGCTCATTGGGCGCATGAGGGTATGTATGCCAAAGCCGTCGTGGGCAGTGGCGTCGACCGCTACAAGGTAAGCCGCGGCGTTCAGTTCGCTAGCAACAGCGCCCAACTGACCGCAGCGCCTCGGGGGCTCTCGGCAGGCGCGGACCTGGAGGTCGGCGCGCGGCTTGATTTCGGAAAGACCAGCATCACCCCGGCAGTCGGTATTGCTTATGATCTGCTGGAGCGCCGTTCGCTTAACGAACGCGGGGATAAAGTCGCACTGCTCACGGCAGGACAGGACAGGCGCCAAGCATTCCAGTTGCGTGCGGGTGGCCGCCTTGCGACAGCGTTCAACCTTGGAGGTGCTCTGATCCGCCCCTATGCCTCGGCATTCGTACTGAAGGAACTAGAAGACGCTTCTTCAACGATCACGCCGTCGCTCTACGGAAGTAGCTTTACAGTCCGGGCGGCAAACGCTGGTGATATGGCGTTCCGCGGCGCGGCTGGGTTCGACGTCGAGATGTCGGCGAACATCAGCCTTCGAGCTAGTTATCGTTACGGCGACGCAGCTAACTCCCATAGCAACGCCTACACAGGCGGGATTAGCATCCGCTGGTAAATACAGACCTGCCCGGCCGCCCTCGTAGGCGTCCGGGCAAGCCCGTTGGCGTCCGTGTTGGCGGTGAACAGGGCGACCAAACATTCGTCTTAGGCACGCTCTGCCGCCAGTCCTTCCATCATGCGGAGGAAGACACCCATCTTGCCCCAGCGCTTCCCACAATTGTAGAGCGTCTTTTGCGGACCATAGTTCTTGGGCGCATCACGCCAGCGCAACCCGTTGCGATTGACGAAAAGGATGCCGCTCAGCACCCGCCGATCATCAACTCATCAACCCGCGGCTTGCGGTGGCTCTTGGAGAAAACGGCCGTAGTCGAGCCATCTGCTCATCCGTTAGCCAGTACTGGTCGCTCATTTCAGGTCTCCTCGCGGAGTCTGAATCAGATCGCGCCTCTCACATCAATGGGTCCTGACCCTAACATGCCCAGCAGCAGCGCCGGATGAGAGGACGCGGATCCCGACCCGCGATAGCTGTCGCTAATTGCGCGAGGTCATCAGCGGTCAACCTCGATCGATGGCCAATGATCTTCTTGCTCATGCTTTCCCATTAGGCTGGGAGCTTATCGCCTTTTTAGGCGACTTCCAGAAGAACAATGCGGCTGTCCGGGCCGCAAGCCCGTCGATCTGTCGCAAGATACCGTACTACTACGGGTGACTCGCTTAGGGCTTTCTCACGACATTCTGCGCCATTTACGAGCGGGGATGTGAGTTGAAGCGAAGTGCTGCCCACTCCTCCATTGGTGGAATAGGACCTTAAACATGAGCATGAAAAAAAAGATCTGGTTATCCAGCGGAGCGTTCGTACTTATGGCGCTTCCTTCAATCGCGCTTGCGGCGGACGCGACCGCAACTGCCGAGGTGAACGCGACAGTACTTACACCGATCGCGATCTCTAAGACCGCAGATCTGAACTTCGGCAGCTTTGCAGCCGATTCGAGCGAAACCGGAACGGTAGTGATCGCTACAGGCGGCACCCGGACATTTACCGGCGGCACCAGCGCTGTGAGCACCGGGGTAGGCACGGTATCAGCGGCTTCATTCAGTGTCACCGGTGAAGGGGCGGCAACGTTTTCCATCACCTTGCCGAGTTCAGCTGTAACCCTCACGCATACGAACGCAACGGACACAATGTCGGTTGCTACCTTCGTCAGCGATCCTTCGGGAACCGGTGCGCTGGTCGCCGGCGCGAAAACCGTGAACGTCGGCGCCACGCTGAGTGTTGCGGCTTCCCAGCTTGCGGGCACCTATGCCAATGCGACGGGCCTGCCCGTGACAGTGGCATACAACTAATAACATGAGTGGAGGTAGGCGACGCGTTGTGGGCGAGCGATGCGGCTTGAAAGTTGCGCTTGCGTTAGCAGCGACGTCGCCTGCTCTGCCGTTGGATGCGCAAACAGCGAAGGCTGGCGTGACCGCGGAGATTGTCACGCCTGCGACTGTAGGTGAGACTGCAGCATCCGAATGGCTGTTGAGCGAGAGCCCCGGAATATTGGCGCTGCGTATCCCGGGTGCCACTCAGGCTGGAGGAATCCAGCTCGTCATCGGCGCTGCGACCATTCGCAGCATCGCAGCTTCGAGTGAAGGCGCTTCGGCAATGCAACAGCTGATTGCGCAAATCACGGCAGCCGCAGGGGCGGGATTTCAGGTTTCCGGCACCGTTACTAACGGGACCCTTAATGCACAAGGTGCACAGATAGTCATGACGAGCCCCCTTCAAAGCGGCAATGGCGACGGTACGGCCACTGCAATAATAACGTTTGATTGAGCCTTTGATGGTCATCAAAAATCTGCTGCTGACCGGCGTGCTGGCAGGAACCATCCTGCTTTCAGGACAGCCAGCGTTAGGTCAGACCATGACGACCGTCCAGGATCTGTCCTTTGGCGCGTTTGTCGCCGGTGAAGGTGGAACAGTTACTATCTCACCGCACGGCACGCGGACCGGTAGCGGCGACGTTACATTGATCACCGGCGGTCAATTCTCGCAAGGCGGTGCTGCTGCCTTTGATCTGCTGGGTACACCGAACGCACTCTACCAGATCATGCTGCCATCCGATGGCTCAGTGAAGTTAACCGGCTCCCGAGGCGGCATCATGTCCCTGAGTGCGTTTACGAGCTCTCCGGCAGAAACCAGTCAGCTTAACCAGCTGGGCAACCAGACGCTTCTTGTTGGGGCCACCTTGGTAGTCAGCAGCAACCAGACCGCCGGAAGTTATTCAGGCAGCTTTTCGGTGACGGTCGTCTTTCAGTGATGAGCCAACCGGTGAAACAACCTTTTCCAGGACATAGAACAATGACTTTCAGGCTGTCGTCACAAATGTTGAGTAGCCCGTTAAACGCAGCTTGCGGTGCCGCTTTGGCGCTAGCGACGCTGCTCACGCCGGCGCCAGCTTTGGCCGATATAATGCTCTATCCAACGCGGGTGGTAATCGAAGGCGCTAAGCGCAGCGCGCAAGTGGAAATCATCAATCGCGGCCAAGAGCCAGAAACATACCGGATCAGCATAATCAACCGAAGAATGAACGAGCTTGGTGAGATTCTGCCCGCCGAGGCCGTTCAGCCGGGCGAGCAGTTTGCCGACACCATGCTGCGTTACACGCCGCGGCAGATTACCTTACAGCCAGGTGCCTCCCAAACGGTGCGTATTTCGGTTCGCAAAGCTCCCGATCTCGCGCCAGGCGAATACCGGTCGCATCTTCAGTTCGACCGTGTTGCCGAAAGCGTCGGTGCTGCAAACCTTGAAACCGCCACCAAGGCGGCGCCGAACGAATTGTCTATCGTTCTCAAGGCGCTCATCGGTGCGTCTATTCCAGTGATCGTGCGCCATGGCGAGACAAGCGCGAACGTGTCGCTTGAGAACCTGTCGTTCGAGCGCGGCAGGAACGGAGCCCCTGAACTTAGCTTCGCATTCCGCCGCATGGGGAATCGCTCCGTCTATGGAGATGTGACCGCAACCTACCTTGCTCCCGGCAAGAAGCCTGTCAAAGTAGGCAAGGCAACCGGGGTGGCGGTTTACGTCCCCAATACGCAGCGGAAGGCTCGCCTCGAGCTTAAGCATCCCGATGGCACGCCGATACAGGGGGGTGAGCTTCGCCTTCATTACAGCGAGCGTGCAGATGCCGGGGGAGCACTCATCGCGCAAGCGGTTGTTGCTGTGCCCTGACGCGATCGTCAGTGAAGTGTCATTCGTTCAGAGTAAGTGCGCCTGGTGATCGCTCGCAAATTGGTCCGAGGTTGTGCCGTGACCGTCACCATAGGCTTATCGCTGCTTGCATCGCCGCGTAGCGACGCCAGGCCAGGCGACGCCGGCGCGCGCGAGGACAGACAGCAGGAACCGGGCCAGCTGGACGCTGAAATGAATCTGCTCCTGCTCGAGTTCAATCTAGGCGCAATGCGACTTGCCGAGGTCGTAAATGCCTACGAACTCGGCAACGACATATTGCTGCCCGCTGGAGAGTTAGCAAAGCTCCTGACGATCGGCGTCACAGTTGATCAGGCATCGAAAACTGCATCGGGTTTTGTTATCAAAGAGGATCAGCCATTTCGGCTAGATCCCGCGAGCGGCACAGTAATTTTGCCGGGCGGGCCGGAGCGCTACGACCAAGAGCTCGTACGATGGATCGACGGAGACCTCTACATCGCCAGTCGGCTGCTGCAGCGCTGGTGGCCGGTGGACTTCAAGCTCGACTTGGCCTCGCTGCGCCTCGACGTGGTATCACGAGAGAAACTTCCGCTTCAGGCTAGGATGGAGCGGGAGCAAAAGGCAAAACGAACCAAGAGCCAGGCGAAGTCGGAGCAGATCTACCCCTATGTGCGCCTGCCCTATGATGTGGCGAGTCTGCCTTTCATCGACAATACACTTTCTTTTGATCTGCGAGAGAGCGGAGGTCAGATCGTTACGAACCTTGCCTATTCGGGTTTGCTGACGGGTGACTTGTTAGGCATGGAAGCTGCTGCTTTTCTCGCAATCAGCAAGCAGGATTCCAAGCCCAAGGCGCGCGTGACCCTGGCGCGGCATGATCCTGACGCGGGGCTGCTGGGGCCTCTCCAGGCGCGATCGGTTATGCTTGGTAACATCGGCGTACCCGCATTCGAGAATGTCTTGCGAGGTTCGGGGGCTGGCAACGGCATGCTTGTAAGTAACCGACCCCTGGGATTGCCGACCAGCTACCGGTCACAAACGCTGCGCGGCGAGTTGCCGCCCGGTTGGGACGTTACGCTCTACATCAATGATGCATTGATCGCCTTCCAGCAGGCACGCAGTGACGGACGCTATGAGTTTCCCGACCTTCCCCTGGCCTATGGCAGCAATGAGTTTCGGCTTGTTTTTAACGGCCCCCTCGGCCAGACCCGCGTTGAGCGCCAAACGTTTCAGCTTGATCAGACGCTGACTACCCCCGGCGAACTCCTCTATACCTTCGCAGTCCAGGGTGCTGACCGGGGAGGCGTCCGCGAAATCTTGCAGTTAGATTTTGGCGCGTCAAAGGACATTAATCTGCGGCTGGGTGGAGTGTTTGGGGACGATGGCTCGGTTGGGCGAGGATATGCCAACGCTGGGGCACGCGCCGCCGTTCTGAACTCGATGGTCAACATCGATCATGTGCGTGAGATCAGTGGCGGAAGCCTGACGGAAGTTGGAATTCAGACGTCACTTAATGGGTTTTCAGTCGATGCTCACAGGATATGGCTCGACGACTTCCAGAGCGAATTCTTCACCAAGCGCACCGACCCTTTGGAGGTGCGCGATGAGATCCGCATTGCCGGCAATATCTCTGTAGGTAAGCAGTTTAAATTGCCGGTCGCGCTGGACATTCAACGCGAGCGGTACGCCTCTGGAGGGCAGGCGCTGGAAGTTCAGCAACGCCTTTCCCTTAATTTGCTCGGCACGAGCGTGACGAATTTGCTGGATTGGCGCAGCGCGAAAGGACCTGATCGCGTTGGTGGCGTGCTGCAAGCAAGCCGCCGAGTGGCTGGTGTGGGCATGAGCGGCCAAGCGATTTATATCTTGAGACCGAAAGCGCGACTGAACAGCTTCGCGTTGAGCGCTGATAAAAACATGGGACGATCAACGCGCATAAATCTTGGTGTCCTCCACGAATTCGAAACCAGGCAGACTGTGGGAACGGCAGGACTTAGTCGGAACTTTGGCGCTTTTGGGCTGGGTGTGAGCGGCATGTTCGGCGGCCGCAGCAATTATGCCGTGGGCCTGCAAGTCTTCGCCGCCATCGGCCAAAATCCGAGTTCCGGGCGGATCATAAGCGATTGGCGCCCGCTAGCTGCTTCTGGGCTTCTCGCAGCGCAAGTATTCATCGACGATAACCAAAATGGAATTTTCGACAAAGGTGAAGATCCAGTTGAGGGCGTGGGCTTCAACATCAACGGCGGACGTTCTCAAGTGGTGCGAACCGACGCAGACGGCAGTGTCCTTCTTAGCCGTTTGACTCCCAATGCTGCTACGGACATCAGTATCGATATAGCTACCCTCCAGGATGCGCAACTTCAGCCCTCGGTTGCTGGTGTCCGGCTGCTCCCTCGTCCAGGCAAGATCCAGAAGATCAACTTCCCGCTCGTCATGACCGGCGAGATTGACGGGACGGTCTACCTCATCGAAGATGGCAAGTCGCGCGGCATCGGCAATGCCGTTGTGGAGCTTGTTAACAGCCACGGCGAGATCGTTAGCTCGACACGAAGTTCTGGCGACGGGTTTTATGTGCTCGCGGGCGTTAAACCGGGCGCATATAGTGTGCAGATATCGTCGAGCCAGCTGGACGATCTGGACGTGATCGCCGCAGGCGAAGCAGCCGTGACCATGCCCCCCGATCCAGATTTCATCAGCGGGGTCAACTTCACCTTACGCAAGCGGACACCGTCGTAGGTTTTTACCTGAGACTGGTGCGGACAAGCTTATGTGGGAGGATTTACTACCACCTGGATAGAGTCGAGCCACCCTTTCCTATCCGATCACTACCTGCTGAGCTGCGGCGCTAATGAGGTTTATCCAAAAACCCAGGGAACCCAATACAGGACAATGCATTCGATAAGGGGACCCGTCTTTTAAGCTAATAGGCTTTTGAATAGTCGGGCCGCGGAGAGGTACGACCCATTGCATAATAGAAGGGCCCCTTCCAAGGAACAGATCGCCGCCGAAATGCGTGTAGATTTTTTTCGTCAAGCGCTTGGTCCCTTTGTCACCGCCGTCGAAACCACGCGCATGGCGATGATCTTTACTGATGCTCGGATTGAACGGCACCCAATCGTCTTTGCCAATGACAGCTTTATTGCCCTTTCCGGCTTCGATCGAGCTACGCTTTTGGGCAATGGCATTGCCTATCTTCTGCAGCAGCTGGCTGACCATCAGACCATTTCTTTTGTCGAGCATGCCCTCAACTCTGGCACGGATGGCACCTGGGAGGCGCATTGCCGCCGAGCCGATGGAAGCGAATATCTGGCGACAGTCTTCGTCAGCCCGGTTCGAGATCAGCAGGGCGTGATCCAACAGCATTTTTTATGTTTTGTCGAGGTGAGCGGACGCACTGATCGACTTCTTCACCAAAGTGATCGCTTTGAGAAATTATACGACCAAGCCCCAGGGTTTATTGCTACCTCCGAAGGACGGGAGCATCGATTCACCTTCGTTAACAAAGCATACAAACAACTTGTCGGGCGCGCTGATCTGCTCGGGCGTACGGTCATCGATGCACTGCCAGAGCTTGCTGGGCAGGGGATCATAAATCTTCTCGATAAAGTGTTCGAAACAGGGGAGGCATTCGTCGGTCGCGACATACCGATGCAATTCTCGAAGGATAATGAGGCCCCAACGCTCCGCTACGTCAATTTCGTATATCAACCGGTTCACGACGGTGACGGCGCAATCAATGGAATATTCTGCGAAGGATATGATGTTACGGCGGAACGAGAAGCCGCAGACAAACTATCGCTGCTTCAGGCTGAGGTGGCTCATCTATCTCGCGTCAACGCCATGGGCATGATGGCGGCGACTCTAGCGCACGAACTTAATCAGCCTCTGGCCGCAATCTCACACTATGCTGCCGGCGGTGGTCGTCTGGTGGACCCACATTCTCAAGACGCAGATATGCTTCTTGGCTCGTTACGGGCGACAGAAGAGGCAGCGCAACGTGCAGGCGAGATAATCCGCAATGTGCGAGAACTAACAAGGCGAGGAGAAACAAACAGAACACAGTTTGACCTGAAGGCTGCCGTGGCAGAGTGCACGCGCCTGGTCCGTGCGGGCGGTTGCCCCGATGTAACAATCGAAGACCAAGTTCCTGCTAAATTGTTGTTGACCGGTGACCGCATTCAAATTCAGCAGGTCATCATCAACCTGCTGCGCAACGGGTGCGAAGCAGCGGGCACGTCAACTGATCCACGGGTCGTCATCAGCGCGTCGGTGAAGGGTGATTTGGTAATCGTGAGCGTTACGGATACTGGTGACGGGCTTTCCGTAGAGGCGGCACGGAATATCTTCACATGGACTCAATCGACGAAAGGTTCCGGTACAGGGCTTGGCTTATCCATTTCCAGATCAATCATCGAAGCGCATCAAGGGCGCATTTGGCTGGAAAAAAGTAGCGCGTCTGGCTCGCAGTTCTGCTTCTCCATACCGGCAGGAGTTTCCGGCGGGGACGGCGGTCAGTGATCGAGGAAAAGCGTCTGGAATTATCAACCATGTCCGCCGCTCCGGGGGCAACTTATCTGCTGGATGGGAACCGCCGGGTCTATATTGTTGACGACGATAGCATGGTTCGACGGTCCCTTTCCTTTAGCTTGAACACAGCCGGTTTTGAAACTCGGGCTTTCATTTCGGGGAGAGATTTTCTCGATGAGGTTGGCCACCTGTCGGCCGGCTGCGTGCTGCTGGATGTGCGCATGCCGGACATGGATGGGATCTCAGTTCTTGATGAGCTCAGCAAAAAGAGCGCGCTGCATCCCGCAGTGATTATGACGGGACATGGGGATATTGAGACTGCTGTTAAGGCAATGAAGCTAGGCGCAGATGATTTCATCGAGAAGCCGTTCAACGACGCAGATCTTCTCGAGATGCTGGAAGCATTATTTGCAAGCCTGCCGGCGCGGCTTGAAGCTGAAGCCGAACGGACAATGGCGCAGACCAGCGTGGCGACGCTAACAGCGCGGGAGAAGGAACTTCTGCAGGGTTTAATTGCTGGTCTTTCCAACAAAGCAGTAGCCATACGGCTGGGCATTAGTGTCCGCACAGTCGAAATGCACCGTTCCAATTTGATGGGTCGCTTGGGTGTGACTACATTTGCTGAGCTTGTTCGTATTGCTCTTCTAGCGAAAATAGATCCAATTCAGCCTTGAGCAGATCTTGATCTCGCAAAGCACATCGCAAATCACCGACCTTCGAACGCTACAGACCTACATTCATCCATTCTGATGCTCGCGAAGATGAATGCCCGCAACGCCTTCCTTCGACCATCGCAATATGCCCTCACGATCGCGCCCTCCGCCAAGTACGACCTTCACCGGAAGACCCGCAACGAAGCCTGTCTGTTTCTGGGCGGGCTCGCAGTATTGAGAACAATGGTCCTCATTAGCGGCTAAGGGATTTGCAACGTTGCTACGGGTCGCCACTGCGGCAGGTGTCGATAGAGGAAGAGGCTGGAGGGTGCGATTTGCTTTTCGCAGAAACCCCTGCGTCTGCAATGCCTCATTGTCGACTGGACGCAAGAGCCGGAGACCGCATGCGTCCCGACTTGTCCAGAATACAGTCCCTTCAACACTGTGGGTGCCGGTGATATGAACCTCCAATTCATCCCCAAGGAAGATCGGGAGCGTGTGGCGGAGCATCATACCCTCGTCAGACATATCTTCCAGGTGAGCCCAGCCTCCATACTGTGCGCATTGCACCTTGACCTTGCGTGAAGCTGTACGCGCCTCGATACTATCTCCGCGCTCTTCACAGCAGGAGGAACGTGAACCGTTCATATCGAAGTTTAGCACAAAACCAAATGGCTGGTCGATCATCACTTAAGCTCCTCTCGGGAGCAAAGTGACAGCCCGACGTAATGAGCGATAGATCGGTTGATTACGGGAAAATGCATAAACCGTTTGGTAACGTCTTCAATACCTCAGGCCGCGTTGGAAGAAGTTACCAGTTCCTAAATACGCTTGCAGTATTTCCCACGGATTTTAACGGATACTGCTTTGGGTTATGTCTGTTTCCGACACAGCGAAGCATCCACAATCGGAACAAGCATTTGCACTGGCTCCAAAGAGAATCTGCCTTCGGTGGTAGCTGCAAGCCTGCTCAGCAAATCGGTGGGTCACGCAACATATGGACCACGGGGGAGAGCAGATGAAGCATGTGGCCATAATGAACACACATGCCGGGGGGATATCTGATGCGTGTGGACACCATATCTTTGCAAGTTCTTTGCCCTTCCCCATAGAGATTGAAGGCGTTTTAAAAAATTTCCTCCAGCAGACCGCGGACCCAGTGCTCATCCTTGACTCTCAAGGCAGCGTGTTATGGGCAAACGCAAGCGCGTTGACGCAGATTGACGCAATGCAAGTCGAGGCTAACAGCTGCCAATGGCAGCACGCTTGGCCAGATAATCACCGGGCGAAAGTTCTGGCAGCGTTTGATGCAGCTTTGATTAACGGGCATTCCCGCTTCTTGGCTGACATTATAACTGACGGTGAACCGCCGCGGGAATGGGATGTTTCCCTTACCCACATTCGTGGGCTAGCGCAAAGCAACTCACATATAATCGCCCTCGCTCGGGGAGTGATGCCAAAGCATATTAGCACAGGTGAACTACCGTGTGTGGAGATGCTCGATACCCTTACCCGGCTGCCAAATAGGACGGATCTTCACCGGCAGATAAGTAGAAAGATATCTGGTCGAACTTGCGATAACGGTTCCTTTGCACTGGCAATTTTGGATGTGGACGGGTTCAAACAACTCAACAGTCGCCTCGGGCAGCAGGCTTGCGATACTCTGCTAGTGGATTTCGCCAACAACTTGGCGCTAGGTGCCAAAGACCAGATATTTATTGCAAGATCAGGGGGAGATGAGTTCGCACTCATCATCGACGCTGCAGTGGACGCTGCTCTAACAATGAGCTGGCTTGAGGGCCTGATCCATCGCTGCGTTGACCAGATCTCAAACAGCAGAGATATAGCCGGATTCTCCGTCAGCGCCGGCATCTCCTTCTTTCCAGAAGATGCTAGGACAGATCGGGAACTTAGTCGCAACACGCGTGCCGCATTGGAGACTGCCAGGAAGGCGGCGCGGGGTCGGGTCATGCGCTTCGACGGGAGCATGCGCCAGCAACTTCAGCGCCACTCGTCCATGCTGGACGTGGCGCGGGTGGCAGTCGCAAGCGACTGGATCAATCCCTATTATCAGCCCAAGGTAGACTTGCAATCCGGCCGCGTGGTTGGGCTAGAAGCGCTATTGCGGTGGCATCGTCCTGGCGGACAGGTTCATCTACCCGCCAGCATTGAGGCGGCTTTTGACGACCCCGAACTTGCCATGGTTATCAGTGAAACGATGCTAAGAAAGGTCCTGACTGACATCGCGGCTTGGAAGCGCACAGGATCAACGCTGCCAGTGGCTATAAATGCATCGGCAGCTGACTTCCGCGATCCCGACTTCGCCGGCAAATTTTTAGATCGACTATATAAGGCAGAGATTCCCGCTCACCTGCTGGAGCTTGAAGTGACCGAAGGCGTTTTTCTCGACAATAGTGAGGCGGATGTAGGAGATGCTCTACGACAGTTGAACGCCGCCGGTGTCCGAATATCCCTCGACGACTTCGGAACTGGATATGCATCCCTTTC
>JBPPMC010000348.1:0-14067 GCA_051305835.1 Sphingobium sp. | reverse complement strand
ATCCTCCACCCGCATCCCCATGGCGGCGGCACGATGAACGACCGGATCGCGCAGGCGCTCTACAAGACCTTCGTAAAGCGCGGCTTTGCCGTGTTGCGGTTCAACTTCCGCGGCGTCGGGCGCAGCCAGGGCGTTTTCGACAACGGCATTGGCGAGCTTTCCGATGCAGCGTCGGCGCTCGATTGGGTACAGAGCTTTCACCCCGAAGCCCAGACCACCTGGATTGCGGGTTTCTCCTTTGGCGCCTGGATCGGCATGCAGTTGCTGATGCGTCGGCCGGAGATTCGGGGGTTCATCTCGGTCGCGCCGCCCGCGAACATGTATGATTTCAGCTTCCTGGCCCCCTGCCCTTCGTCCGGTATCATCGTGCAGGGCACGAATGATGAAGTCGTCACCGCAAGCGCCGTGCAGAAGCTGGTGGACAAACTTCGCACGCAGAAGGGCATCACGATCCATCATGATGAGATTCGTGGCGCAAACCACTTCTTCGAGCATGAACTGGATCAGCTCATGAAGTCGGTGGACAATTATCTCGACATGCGGCTGTCGCCGGACTCGCCGATCCGCTGATCGATCAGAAGGGAACGGTCATGATCGCCACGTTGGCGAACATGACCATCCCGGCGATCAACATCAGCACCGACTGCTTCCGGTCGCGCTTTTTCACGATGCTATAGACGCCGCCGCCGGTCAGTGCGATGCCCGCGAGCATCAGGATCGACAGGACCGTGCCGCTCACGAGGTCATGCCGTGCGGCAAGGCTGCGATGACGATGCAGAGCGCGGCGAGCCCGATCGAGAGCGGGACGCGCAGCACCATCCACCATGACGGCGCGATGCTAAGGCGTACGAGGCGGCGATCCACCAGCAGCGTCAGGACAAGCGCCAGCGCGATCACCATCAGCGAAGGGCCAGGCCACTCCTGTCCCACCGCCCACGGCAATGCGGTGAAGACAGCGACAAGCTGCGGGACTACCGCGACGCCATAGAGCCATTGCGGCGCGCTTGGCTGCGCGGCGGCAAAGCCCCACCAGATCCCGCCAAGAAAGGCAAGGATCGTCGCGGCGTAGAAAAAGGACATGGCCAGCGCGAGAAACCGCCATTCCGGCCCGGCCCATAAGATTGCAGCCAGCGCCGCGATCTGTGGAAGCAACCCGGCGAAGCCGAGCGTGATGGGCAAGCGAAGCGAAGACATGCCGGCGTCATAACGTCCCGAGGCGATGAGGGAAAGGACGTGCGGCCAATCAAGCGACAAGGCTGTAAACGCGACATGGCCAAACGCGCACTCCCGCATTAGAGAGGCGGCATCCGAATCACCGTTGACCGCAGGACGCCGATCCACATGCGTATCGCCATTGCATCTGACCATGCCGCCGTGGAACTGAAGGCGCAGCTTGCCAACTGGCTGCGCGAAGCCGGGCATGACGTGAACGACCTCGGTCCGATGACCGCAGATCGCGTGGACTATCCCGATTTCGGCTACAAGCTGGCGAGCGCCGTTGCGAGCGGCAGTGCCGAACGCGGTGTCGCTTTGTGTGGGTCAGGGATCGGCATTTCGATTGCCGTGAACCGCAATGCCGCCTGCCGCGCGGCGCTCGTCTCCGAACCATTGTCGGCCGCCCTTGCGCGCGAACATAACGACGCAAATGTCATTGCCATGGGCGCGCGGCTGGTCGGCCCGGACATGGCCAAGGCCTGCCTTGAGGCATTTCTCTCAACTGAATTTGGCGGCGGGCGTCATGCCGATCGCGTTGCCAAACTGACTTCGCCTGCCCTCTAATTTACCTCGCTCAGAGAAGGATTTTCATATGAGCAGCACAGCCACTCTCGCCTCCGCTCCCGAAGCCTCGATCGACGATGTCGATGCGACCCGCGCTGAAGGCTTCTTCACGCGCACCGTTGGCGAAACGGACCCCGTTGTCGCCGCCGCCATTGCAGACGAACTGAAGCGCGAACAAGGCCAAATCGAACTGATCGCTTCGGAGAACATCGTGTCCCGCGCGGTTCTGGAAGCGCAAGGATCCGTGTTCACGAACAAATATGCGGAAGGCTATCCGGGCAAGCGCTACTATCAGGGTTGCGCGCCTTCGGATGCTGTCGAGCAACTGGCAATTGATCGCGCCAAGCAGCTTTTCAACTGCGGTTTCGCCAATGTGCAGCCCCATTCGGGCGCGCAGGCGAACGGCGCGGTAATGCTAGCGCTGACGAAGCCGGGCGACACGATCATGGGGCTTTCGCTCGATGCAGGCGGTCATTTGACGCACGGCGCAAAGCCGGCGCTTTCGGGCAAGTGGTACAATGCCGTGCAATATGGCGTCGATGAAACGGCGCACCTTATCGACTATGACAAGGTCGAGGCGATGGCAGTGGAAGCCAAGCCCACGTTGATCATCGCAGGCGGGTCCGCCTATCCGCGTCACATCGATTTCGCACGTTTCCGGGCGATTGCGGACAAGGTGGGCGCGATCTTCATGGTCGACATGGCGCATTTTGCCGGACTAGTTGCTGGCGGCGTGCACCCGACGCCGTTCGGCCATGCCCATGTCGTTACGACGACCACACACAAGACCCTGCGCGGCCCGCGCGGCGGCATGATCCTGACCGACGACGAAGCCATCGCGAAGAAGATCAATTCCGCAGTGTTCCCAGGCCTGCAAGGCGGACCCCTGATGCATGTGATCGCAGCCAAGGCAGTAGCGTTCGGCGAAGCGCTGACGCCCGAGTTCAAGGCCTATTCGGCGGCGGTCGTGAAGAATGCGCAGGCACTGGCGGCGCGGCTAAAGGCGCGCGGGCTGGACGTGATTTCCGGCGGCACCGACACGCACCTCGCGCTGATCGACCTGCGCCCCTATGGGATCAGCGGCAAGGATGCCGACGAGGCGCTGGAGCGCAGCCACATCACCTGCAACAAGAATGGTGTGCCGGGCGATCCCCTGCCCCCGACCAAGACCAGTGGCATCCGCGTAGGATCGCCTGCGGGCACGACACGCGGCTTCGGCGTGGCCGAGTTCGAAAGCATTGGCGACATGATCGCCGACGTGTTGGCGGCATTGCGCGATCACGGAGAAGCAGGCGACCCGGCAGTCGAGGCTGATGTCCGCAAGCGCGTTTCGGCACTGTGCGCGCGCTTTCCCATCTACGAGGGTTGAGATTTGCGTTGTCCCTTCTGCAGCCATGAAGACAGCCAGGTAAAAGACAGCCGCCCGACCGAGGACAATGGCGCGATTCGTCGGCGTCGGCAGTGTGAGGCGTGCGGCGCACGCTTCACGACGTTCGAGCGGATACAGTTGCGCGAAGTCTGGGTGTTGAAAAGCGAGGGACGCCGCGAGCCATTCGAGCGGGACAAGCTGGCGCGGTCGATCGGCATTGCCTGCCGGAAGCGACCGATAGACGCCATGAAGATGGAGAAGCTCGTCTCCGGTATCCAGCGCCAGTTGGAGACTAGCGGCGAGAGTGAAGTGCAGGCCCAGACGATCGGCGAAATGGTGATGGAGGGGCTGAAAGGCCTGGATAGCGTCGCCTATATCCGGTTCGCGAGTGTATATAAGGACTTTGGCGAAGCCCGCGATTTCGAAGATTTTGCGAGTACGGTGAAAGAGGTTGGGGGTGAGTGAACGCCCGCCTCCGTTCGCCCTGAAAACTGCGAGTAGCTTTGTCCCCCTCCGTCCAGTTCGAGCTTGTCGAGAACAGCCAGCGCGATGAGTTTCTGGATCTATATTCTTCGCTGCGCCGATGGCACATATTACACCGGCCACACGGATGATCTGGAACGCCGTATAGGGGAACATCAGGCCGGAAGTTTTCCGGGCTACACGCATGATCGACGTCCGGTGGAACTGGTCTTCAGCGAAACATTTGCGGAGCACATCGATGCCCTAGAGCGGGAACGGCAAGTTAAAGACTGGTCGCGCAAGAAGAAAGAAGCGTTAATCCGCGGAGACTGGACCGCAGTTTCGGAGGCTGCGCGTTCTCGACCACGCGTCTCGACTGCGCTCGCCACTGGCTCGAAACGAACGGATAAGGAGGATGTACACACGTCTAACCCCGTTCGATTCGAGCCTGTCGAGAACACCCACCCCATCATCGTCCTCGTCCGCCCGCAACTCGGCGAGAACATCGGCAAGGCCGCGCGGGCCATGCTGAATTTCGGGCTGAGCGAGTTGCGGCTGGTGTCGCCGCGTGACGGATGGCCCAATTCCGATGCGGGGCCAGCGGCGGCGGGCGCGGATATCGTGCTGGAGCGCGCGACGGTGTTTGAAACGCTCTCCGAAGCCGTGGCGGACTGCCAGCATGTGTACGCGACTACAGTGCGCAAGCGCGGCGTCACCAAGCCGGTCGTGACGCCGGAGGAAGCTGCGCGGGAAATCCACGCGGCGGCGGGACGAAGTGCGTTCGTGTTCGGGCCGGAGCGGTCCGGGCTGGAAACGGATGACGTCGCGGTCGCGCGGAAGATCCTGACTGTACCGATCAACCCGGAGTTCGGGTCACTCAATCTAGCCCAAGCTGTGATCCTGTGCGCTTATGAATGGTCGAAGCAAGCGTCGCTGGTTTCACCGACGCTCAATGATCTTGGCGTACCTGCACCACAGGAAGAACTGGACGGCATGATCGCGCAACTGGAGGGCATGCTGGTGTCGTCCGGCTACTTTTTCCCGCCCGACCGGACGCCCGCGACAAAGCGGCAATTGCGGACAGTGCTGACGAAGCCGGGCTGGAACAGTCAGGAAGTCAGGACTTTGCGCGGGGTTCTCTCGGCGCTGGCAAAATCGCGTCCCAGAGGGATGCCCTAGCCTTTCAGCCGGTCGAACTCCCCCATCTCGTAAGCAATCGACGCTTCGACCAAGGTCTCCCACATGGCAGCGATCGCATCGGCGGGGATGCGTAGGCGTTCCGCCTCTGCACGGGCATTGTCGATGACCTGCGCCTTGCGCCGCTCGTCGCGAACATGGCCGCGCTCGGGCTTGATGCGGGCGGCTGCGCGCATATACCCAAAGCGTTCGGCAAGCAGCGCGACGATCTGCCTGTCCAGCGCGTCTACGCCCGCGCGTACGTCCGTCATGGTCTGGCAATCGGCGGCAGGGAGAGATGTCGTCATGACCCGTCCCTAGGCAGGGCGCGCGATCCTGTCGAGACCGGAACTTGACCTTGACATCACGACCCTTGCCCTTCATAGGCCCGCCTTCGCAATTGGCCCCGCATCCCGGTGAAGCGGTGGCCGCGCTATGACCGATTATGTCGGGCCATGCCGCAGCGAGTACCGGGATCGACGCTGCCTTTCAGGTGGCTAACGTCACAGCAATTGTTAAGGAATATCTATGTCTAAGCGCCATAGCGCCAAGCACAAACTCGACCGCCGGATGGGTGAAAACATCTGGGGTCGTCCAAAGTCCCCAGTCAACAAGCGTGAATATGGCCCCGGCCAGCACGGTCAGCGCCGCAAGGGCAAGGTCTCCGACTACGGCATTCAGCTGCGCGCCAAGCAGAAGCTGAAGGGCTATTATGGCGACGTGACCGAAAAGCAGTTCAAGAAGAACTACACCGAAGCCGCCCGCATGAAGGGTGACACCGGCCAGAACATGATCGGCCTGCTGGAGCGTCGCCTTGACGCCGTCGTGTACCGCGCCAAGTTCGCGCCGACCATCTGGTCTGCGCGCCAGATCGTGAACCACGGCCACATTTATGTGAACGGCGTGAAGTGCAACATCGCATCGCGCTTGGTGAAGCCGGGCGACGAAGTGACGCTGGGCAAGAAAGCGCAGGAAATGGCGCTGGTCATGGAAGCACAGAGCCTGGCCGAGCGCGATATCCCCGACTACATCGCACCCGATGGCAGCGCAAAGATCACTTACACCCGCGTTCCAACGCTGGACGAAGTGCCTTATCCGGTGAAGATGGAACCGAACCTGGTCGTCGAATTCTATTCGCGCTGATCCGTTTGCTTCATCGCAACAAAATGGGGCGGTCCTTCGGGGCCGCCCTTTTTCGTTTCGCCACATTTCGGGCTGTTCTGCCGATCGTGATCCTGTAGAGGGCGGCGAACTTCTCGCGCTAATCGGAGCCTCTTCCCATGACGTTTTTTATGCCTGCCGAATGGGCGCCGCATGACTGGGTGTGGATCGGTTTTCCGGGCGACGTGGCGGAATGGCCAGCCACACTGCCGGATGCGCAGCGGCAGATTGCAGCCTTCGCAGACGCGGTGCACGCGGGTGGCAAAGGCGAGCAAGTGAGGCTGGTGGCGGCGGATGAAGCAAATGCCACTCTCGCGCGGTCGCTGGTAGGCGAAGGCGTGGTGGTGCAAGTCGAGAAGCATGGGGATGTGTGGCTGCGGGACACCGGGCCGATCTGCGTGCGCAATGGCACGGTGCGGGCGCTGGTGGACTTCGGTTTCAATGGCTGGGGCGGAAAATATGTGATGGCGGGGGATGAGGATATCGGCGCTCGGCTGGCAGCTCAAACCGAGTTCGCCGTCACTAGCGCACCTTGGGTGTTTGAGGGCGGCGCGGTGGACACGGACGGCACAGGGTTGTTCGTGACTACGGAACAGTGCCTGCTCAATCCCAATCGCAACCCCGGTCTGGACCGGGGCAAGATCGAAACGTTGTTGGCCGGAAGCCTTGGGCTGTCCGACATGCTCTGGCTTGGTGACGGACTGTTGAACGATCACACGGACGGGCATGTCGACAATCTGGCGCGATTCGTTGCGCCCGGCTTGCTCGCAGTGCCAGAGGCGACCGATGCCGATGATCCCAATGCGGCGATCTATGCCGATGCGCGTGCGCGGGCAAAAGCGCATGGCGTGGAGGTGGCTTCGCTGCCCTCCCCCGGCCGCGTGGTCGTGGATGGTGAGATCATCCCGGCGAGTTACATGAATTTCTATATTGGCAATGCGGCGGTAGTCGTGCCGATCTATAGCCGTCCTAACGATCAGGCGGCGCTCGACGCATTGCGTGCATTTTTCCCTGACCGCGAGATTGTGGGATTGCGCAGCGACGCCATATTGGCAGGCGGCGGCAGCTTCCATTGCACCAGCCAGCAAATGCCGAGCGCCTGACCTTCCCGGAGCGTAAAATGACCAAACTCACCGTAGCCGCCCTGCAACTCTCCTTCACCGATGACGTCGCCGAGAATATCGCGCGCGTGGAGACGCATGTGCGCAAGGCTGCGGCGCGCGGGGCGAAGATCATATTGCCGCCGGAACTGTTCGAGGGGCCATATTTCTGCCGCGTAGAGGACGAAGCGCTGTTCGCCACGGCGCAGCCGGTGGAGAGCCATCCGGCCGTGCTGGCAATGCAGCGGCTGGCGAAGGAACTGGAAATTTATATTCCGACCAGCTTCTTCGAACGGGACGGGCATCATCACTATAACAGCCTCGCGATGATCGACGATCAGGGCGAGATCATGGGCGTGTATCGCAAGAGCCATATTCCGGACGGGCCGGGGTATGAGGAGAAATATTATTTCCGCCCCGGCAATAGCGGCTTCAAGGTGTGGAAGACGCGATACGGGACTATCGGCGTCGGCATCTGTTGGGACCAATGGTATCCTGAAAGTGCGCGCGTGATGGCGCTGATGGGGGCCGAGATCTTGCTTTATCCGACCGCCATCGGATCGGAACCCTATGACGCCGACCTCAACACTAGCCGCATGTGGCGGCGCGCGATGCTGGGCCACGCAGTCAGCAACTGCATGCCGGTGATCGCGGCCAACCGCATTGGCACCGAAGAAGGCCAGCGCTTTTACGGGCATAGCTTCATTACCGACGAATGGGGCGATTACCTCGCGGAAGTCGGCGACCACGAAGCAGGCGCGCTGGTCGCGACACTCGATCTGGACGCGGCGCGAACGCATCGCGCGGGCATGGGGTTCTTCCGCGACCGGCGACCCGAATTATACGGGCGGATCGCGCAGGATATCTGAATAGTTAGATTTTTGCCGTCATGCTGAACTCGTTTCAGCATCCATCTGTCCACTCGTGCCCGGCGTCGAGCGACGCAATGGATCCTGAAACAAGTTCAGGGTTACGGCATGTAAGCAAAGGCGTTGATCCGTCACCATATTGCGCTATTCCGCGCGCATGACAGATCGCTCCCCCCTTGCTCCGGCCTCCTTTCCCCAACTGCCCCCTATTGGCGGTGTGACGCTGCGCGTGGCGCGCGCGCGGTACAAGACGTGGGATCGCTGCGACCTGACCTATGTGGAGCTGGCGCCCGGAACGGTGGTTGCCGGCGTGACGACTCAGAGCCTCTGCCCATCCCCGGAAGTCGAATGGTGTCGCGATGCCATTCCGCTGGGTCATGCCCGCGCGCTGGTGGTGAATGCAGGCAACAGCAACGCATTCACGGGCAATCGCGGGCGGGCGGCGGTGGAAGCGATTGCTGCGCGAGTCGCCAACCATCTCGATTGCCTGCCGAGCGATGTCTTCATTTCCTCGACCGGCGTGATCGGAGTGCCCCTGCCCATCGATAAGGCAGAGGCCGGGCTGGACGCAGCTTTCCTGGCGGAACCCTGTGGCTGGGAAGAAGCGGCCGCTACGATCATGACCACCGACACCTTCGCCAAGGCAGCGGTGACGCAGGCAGTGATCGGCGACCGCACGGTGAACCTCGTCGGGATCATTAAAGGGTCCGGCATGATCGCGCCGGACATGGCGACGATGCTGGGTTACATCTTCACCGATGCGGCAGTGGACCCCGTGTTCCTGCAGTCCCTGCTGAGCGCCGCAAACCGCACCAGCTTCTCCTGTATCACCGTGGACAGCGATACCTCGACATCTGACACGGTGCTGGCCTTCGCAACCGGTGCGGCGGGCAACGTGCCGCTGACCAGCTTCGACGATGCAGGGGCCGATGCCTTTGCGTCTGCACTCGCCGATCTCTGCCGCCAGTTGGCGCACCTGGTCGTCCGCGATGGTGAAGGCGCTTCCAAGTTCATTGCCGTCCACGTCGGCGGTGCCAGCAGCGACGCCAGCGCGCACCGGATCGCACTCTCGATCGCCAACTCGCCGCTCGTGAAAACAGCGATAGCGGGAGAAGATGCCAACTGGGGCCGGATCGTCATGGCGGTTGGCAAGGCCGGCGAACCCGCCGAACGCGACAAGCTGTCCATCCGCTTCGGCGGCGTGCAAGTCGCGAGCGAAGGCCTAGCGGTCGAAGGCTATGATGAAGCGCCCGTTGCGGCCCATCTGAAAGGGTCCGAAATCGACATCGACGTTGATCTGGGTCTGGCCGAAGGCCGTGCAACGGTTTGGACGTGCGACCTCACCCATGGCTATATTTCCATCAACGCCGATTACCGGAGCTGACGCTTATGCATGCCCTCTACCGTTCCGTGGCGACATTGATGGAAACCGTGGCGGCGGAGGTCGTCCTGCCGCGCTATCAGAATTTGGCGGCACACGAGATCGAGGAAAAGGCGGCGGACGATTATGTTACAATCGCCGACAAGGAAAGCGAACTGCGCCTTTATGACGGCCTTTCGAAGATTCTGCCCGAAGCCGGGATTATCGGGGAGGAAGCGACTGCCGCCGACCCGACGGTATTGGATCGCGTAGGCCATGGGCTGAACTGGATCATCGACCCGATTGATGGCACCGGCAACTTCGCGGCCGGGCGCGCGCCATTCGGCATCATGGTGGGCCTGGTTGATAACGGGATCATCCAGGCAGGCTGGATACTCGATCCGCTAACTGGGCGTTTGTGCCACGCCGTGCTGGGCGGCGGCGCGTTCATCGATGAAGAACGGATATCCGCCCGCGAGTCAGGCGCGGAGAAGCCGATCGCCGCGCTGGCCGTATATTTTATGACGGACGAACAACGCGCCGAGATCGCGGTTCGTGCCGAAGGCAAGTTTACGCTGGTCGACATTCCCCGCTGTGCAGCCGAGCAGTATCCACGGCTAGTGCTGGGGCAGAACGACGTATCGCTGTTCGAGCGGTCGCTTCCTTGGGACCATGCGGCGGGCGCGCTGCTGCTCAACGAATCAGGCGCAAAGCTCTCGCGGCGTGACGGTACGCCTTACGTAGTCGGCGACAACAAACGCGGTCTGCTGGGTGCCGCGTCTCCGCGCATGTGGGACTTGGCCGCGCGGATATTGTGTTGATATCATAGGAGCGTTGCGGCGCATCCCGGTGATATGCACTCGGGGCGGCATCACCGGCCGCCCCTCGCAAGACTTAAAGTTCGCCTTCGATCCAGCCTTTAAGCTGGCTCTTGGGCGCAGCGCCGACCTTGGTTGCGGCGATCTGGCCACCCTTGAACAGGATCATCGTCGGAATACCGCGGACGCCGTATTTTGCCGGTGCATCGGGGTTTTCGTCGATGTTGATCTTCACGATGTCCAGCTTCTCACCGAGTTCGTCGGAGATTTCCTCCAGAGCGGGGCCGATCATCTTGCACGGGCCGCACCATTCCGCCCAGAAATCGACAAGGACGGGCTTGTCGCTGTCGATGACGTCGGACTGAAAGCTGGCATCGGATACTGCCTTGGTGGCCATGCGAAAATCTCCTTGGGGTAAGTTGGCTGTGTATCTAGGGTGTCAGGGGTCCGCTCTCAACGGCTATATCGCCAAATTGTACTGCTGGGGCTGCAAGCCCGGCTTGTGCGGCGCAAGAAGCGTGTCGGGCAACGAGATAAGGCG
Source organism: Sphingobium sp. (assembly GCA_051305835.1). Lineage (GTDB taxonomy): Bacteria > Pseudomonadota > Alphaproteobacteria > Sphingomonadales > Sphingomonadaceae > Sphingobium. Next base: position 3,432 of record JBPPMC010000348.1, on the reverse strand, counting down.
TGGTTCGGCTGTGTACAGCAACCCCGCCTCGACGCGACGGCCCGGAAAGATCACGGACAGAGCTGCGACATAGGCGGCCATTTGGCGTAAATGCGGTAGCGGCACATCGTCCGCATTTTTCGGAACTGCGCTGCCGGTCTTGAAATCCACGACCTGGATAAGATCAGCGCCGACGCATAGCCGATCGACCGTACCGCTGATCACCATTTCGCCCACGACAGCCGCAATCGGCGCCTCAGCGAGAGCATCTGCGGAAAATAGACCTTCAAACGCAACGCCTTCAATGATGGATAGCGCATGGTTTATGATGGCATCGCGCTCCAAGGGCGTACCCACGCGCGCGATATTCTCCAGCCATCGGTCGGCAGCAGCACGACGATCGGCCTGCGGGATATCCGGCAAGCGCTCGAACAGCGCGTGAAGCCATTTGCCACGCTCCGCTGCCTTGCGCTGGGCGCCGGATGGCGGTGGATTGGGAGTATCATCCTCAACCGGAGCAGAGGGCGCAAGTGGACGCGGCGGACGTGCTTCGATCGGCGCAGGCGCTCGCAGCCACGCTGGTTCAGGCACCGCAACGGCAACAGCAGCCTCCCGCTTGTCGGGCTTTGCGGGTGGAAGCTGCTCCGCACCGCGCCACACCTTCCGGCCATTCCAGAGCGGATCGGCTTCCCATTCGGCACCCAGCGACGTCATGCCGCGCTCTACCGCCGCGTGCCAGCTTGCTTCCGGCACGACGCCTTTGGCACGCGCCGACAGCGACCCGGCTATAACCAGCTTTTCCTCGGCACGGGTAAGGGCAACATATAACAGCCGCCAATGCTCCTGCCGATCGGCAGCGGCTTGCTCATCAAATGCTTCTGCTATCGGCCCGAAGCGTTCGGCCTTACGAGGCGCTATAAGCGGGAGCTTGCCCTCCTCCAGCACCCATTCGAGGCCATCCGTGCGATTGCCCGCATCCGGATCATGCGCTGCGTCGGCCAGAATCACCACCGGCGCCTGAAGTCCTTTTGCACCATGAACGGTGAGCAGGCGGACCGCATCCCCCTGCGCCGCCGCATCGCGGACAATTTCGACATCGCCCCGGTCGAACCAGTCGACGAACCGCTGGAGCGACGGCTGGCTGTCCTGCTCGAAAGCGAGCGCCGCGTTCAGCAATTCCTCGATCGGATCGCGCGCCTCGACGCCAAGGCGGCGGATCAGCGCGTGGCGACCCTGCATCGGCCCGGAGAGTATCTGTTCAAGGTAGCGATACGGCGTGGTAAAATCCGCTTGCGCAAGGAGATCACGCAAATGCTTCAGACGCGGTTCGTCAACGGTCGCGCGCAGATGTGCCCACAGGCCGCGCTTTCGGGAATGGGCATGTTCCAGCAGTTCTTCCTGCGTCCAGCCAATCAGCGGCGACACAAGCAGGTTGGCGAGGTTCAGATCATCTTCCGGCTGCACCGCAAAGCGCAATGCTGCCAGAAGGTCGCGAACGGCGAGCGGCGCATTCAGGCGCAGGCGGTCGATACCCGCCACGTTAACGCCCGCTTCGTACAGCCGCGCCACGATCAGCCGCGCAAGGTCACCACGCTTGCGCACAAGGATCATGACGTCACCCGCGGTAATGGCCCTGCCCTTGCTTTCCAGCATGACACCATTGGCGATCCAATCGCGGATCTGCTCGGCTAACCGCTCGGCAAGCGTACGATCCTGATCCGAAAGCCAGTCTTCCTCGCCCCCGGGATCCCCGTCCTCATCATCGCCTATACCCGCCGCGACGGGCTTCAACAGGATCACTTCGCCCGGATATCGGTTGGCACTGACATGGCGGACATTCTCAGACGCAAAGCCCAGGGCACCAGGATGGAGCGCCGCAATCGTCGCATCGACCGCTTCCAGTACGGCAGGCGTGGAGCGGAAGCTGCGATCGAGCGACAGGTCATGGAATGTATGTTCAACCGAAGCAGCGAAGGCCGCGAACCTCTGACGCGCATGTTCAAAGGCAAGCGGGCTAGTGCCTTGAAAGCCAAAGATCGCCTGCTTGAAATCTCCCACGGTAAAGATCGTGCGAATTCGGCCGCCTTTCGCGCCTTCTCCGGCGAAAAACTCTTCGGTTAATGCCTTAACTATCTCCCATTGCTGGGAATTAGTGTCCTGTGCCTCATCGACCAGAACATGATCGGTGCGCTGGTCCAGCTTGTACCGGATCCAGTCGCCCATGCCCGGCTCCCCCAGCAGCGATTGGGCGCGGGCGATAAGGTCGTCAAAATCCACTGCCCCCGCCTGACGCTTGGCTTGGGCGTAAGCATTGGCATAAGCCCGGCCCGCATGCAGCGCCTTTGCCAGCAGATCGGCATAGGCCGCGCGATCACGCAGGTCGATGAGGGCATAGCAATGGTCGGAGAGCCGTGCACACAGATCGGCATAGTCCGGCTCGGCGTCGATCAGCTTTGCCTTGTGCTTCTTCGCTTCGCGCTTGGCCGTGCAGAAAATGCTGACGATATCGGCCAGGCCTTTCGCGCGATCGGCCGCGGATGCAGCACGCCACACGGCGATTTTGTCCGCATCGCCAAGACCGGTCGCAGTTGCCCATGCGCTATTGGCGGCGGCAATGCGGGAAAGCGCACGAATGTCGAACGCATCGTCAGAGCAGCCAGCCGCGATGGCATCCTCAATATCCCCGGACGGCAGGTCGAGCGCCTCGAACAGCCATCTCCGCACATCAAAGGCAAGCGCCGCCATTATGTCATGATTACGAGCGCACCTCACCAAAAACGATTCCGCTGCACCTTCGCCCAAACGCAAGCTAAGCGCCTGCAACGCTTCGATCAGTGTCTCATCACCCACCGCTTCGGCATCCAGCACCATATCGGCCAGCGCCTGCCGCGCGAGTTGCGATTGTTCTCGCGCCTCTAGCGGCCGGAAACCGGGGATCAGCCCGGCCTCGACCGGAAACGCTGAAAGCAATTGCTGACAAAAGGCATGGATCGTCTGGATACGCAGGCCACCACCCGTCGCCTCCAACACCTCGGCGAACAGACGTCGGGCGTTGTCCTGCGCCTCGGGATCGAAGTTCTCGCCCAAGGCCAATAAATCAGCGGCCAATGCGGGGCCATCCATCTGCACCCATGCGGCAAGGCGATTGTGGATACGCTCCGCCATTTCCGCTGCACCCGCCTTCGTAAAGGTGAGGCAGAGGATGTTTTCGGGCCGAACGCCATTTAACAGTAGTCGATAGACACGGGCCGTAAGTACATGTGTTTTACCGGTTCCTGCCGAAGCCGACAGCCAAACATGCGCATCCGGCCCAGCGGCAAGTGCCTGTTCCCCATGGAGCGGTTGCAGTGCGGACGTCACTCTAGCCATGCTGTTCCCGCCCATACCATTCTTCCAGCCGCATCAGCTGGTCGTAGTCCGCATAGGTCGGAATTTCCGGATGCAGCTTGGCAA